>JALOLF010000278.1 GCA_025456085.1 Acidimicrobiales bacterium | reverse complement strand
GAAGGTCAAGAACTACATCGCCAACAGGCCGGTGCGCCTGATCGGCCCCAACTGCCCGGGCATCATCACCCCGGGCGAGGCCAAGATCGGCATCATGCCGGGCCCCATTCACACGCCGGGCGGGCCGATCGGCGTCGTGTCGCGCTCCGGGACGCTGACCTACGAGGTCGTCCACCAACTGACGCAGCAGGGCATCGGGCAGACCACCTGCATCGGGATCGGCGGCGACCCGGTGAACGGAACCAATTTCGTGGACTGCCTGGAGGCCTTCGAGAGGGACCCGGCGACCCGCGGGGTCGTCATGGTGGGCGAGATCGGCGGCAATGCCGAGGAGACCGCAGCCGAGTTCATCCGGGCGAAGATGACCAAGCCCGTGGTCGGATTCATCGCCGGGCTCACGGCCCCCCCGGGCCGGCGCATGGGCCACGCCGGGGCGATCATCAGCGGCGGGTCGGGCACGGCCGAGGCCAAGATCGCGGCCATGAAGGCTGCGGGCATCCACGTGTGCGAAAACCTGGGCGCGCTCGGCGAGCTGTGCAAGAGGGTGTTCCACTAGGACCGATCGGACGGATCCGACGGATCGGACCGATCGGAGACGCTATGCACGAAATGGGCATCGCCCAGCAGATCATCGACATTGCCGCGGCCTCCATCCCCGCCGAGATGACGGGCGCCCGGGTGGAGCGGGTCAACCTGAAGATCGGCAGGCTCTCGGCCGTGGTGCCCGAGAGCCTGCGGTTCTGCTTCGGGATCGTCTCCCAGGACACCCCGCTTGCCGGGGCGGAGCTCGCCATCGAGGAGACCCCCATTCTGGCCCGGTGCAAGGATTGCGACACCCGCTGGACGATCGACGAACCTGTCTTCACCTGCACGTCCTGCGGGGGCGGCCGGCTGGAGATCCTCTCCGGCCGCGAGCTGGACATCGTGTCGATCGAGGTCGCGGAAAGGGAACCATGACCCAGGAGATCAAAGTGGTCCGCCGCGTGCTCGCGGTGAACGAGCGAATGGCCGAACAGAACCGGCGCCGGTTCGCCGAGCAGGGCGTTTTCGTTCTCAACGTCATGAGCTCGCCCGGGTCGGGCAAGACGACCACCCTTCAGAAGACGATCGAGCGCCTGATGCCGGCGACGCGCACGGCCGTCATCGTAGGGGACGTCGCCACGACGCACGACGCAGACCGCCTGGCGGTCACGGGCGCGCCGGTCGTGCAGGTGAACACCGACGCCTTCGGCGGGGACTGCCACCTCGCCGCGCACGTGATCGAGAAGGCCGCCGACGACCTCGACCTCGACGCGGTCGACCTCTTGATCGTCGAGAACGTCGGCAACCTGGTCTGCCCGGCGGAGTTCGACATCGGGGAGGACGCGCGCGTGGTGGTGCTGAGCGTGACCGAGGGCGAGGACAAGCCGGTCAAGTACCCGACCATGTTCCGGCTCTGCGACGCGGCGCTGCTGAACAAGATCGACCTGCTTCCCCATCTCGACTACGACAAGGCCAAGGCGATCGGCTACATCCGCCAGGTGCACCCCGGCATGCCGATCTTCGAGCTCTCCGCCCGGACGGGCGAGGGTCTGGGCCCCTGGGTCGACTGGCTCAGGGCGCGCGTCGAGGCCAAGCTGAACGCCTGAGAGATCGGGGTCAACGGTTCAAGGGGTTCACGGTTCAACGGTTGGACGAGGACGTCTTGGGACGGGGCGGGGGGTGCGGCACAGACCGCATCCCCCGCTTTGCGTTTCAGGGATGTGCTGCTTACGCCTTGGCCGGGGCCCCCTTCGGCATTCCTTCCTTCTTCCAGAAGGGCGAGAGCTCGCGCAGCCGCGCGATGATCGGCGGCAGCTTCTCGAGCACCAGGTCGATCTCCGCACCGGTGGTGTAGCGGCTGAGGCTGAAGCGGATGGAGCCGTGCGCCGCGGTGAACGGCACCCCCATCGCGCGCAGCACGTGAGAGGGCTCGAGCGAGCCGGAGGTGCAGGCCGAGCCCGTGCTCGTTGAGCATCAGCAGGATGGCCTCCCCCTCGACGAACTCGAAGGCGATGCTGGTCGTGTTGGGGAGGCGGTTGGCCGGGTCGCCGTTCACCAGCGAGTTGGGGACCGATGCGAGCAGGCCCTGTTCGAGGCGGTCGCGCAGCTCGCTCACGCAGCGGTAGCTGCCGCTCTCGAGGTGGTGGCGGGCGATCTCGGCCGCCTTGCCGAGGCCGACGATGCCGGCCGAGTTCTCGGTGCCGCCGCGCCGGCCCTGCTCCTGGTGCCCGCCGATCATGAAGGGCGCGAACTTGGTGCCCTTGCGGATGTAGAGCGCTCCGATTCCCTTGGGGCCGTGCAGCTTGTGACCCGAGAGGGCGAGCATGTCGACCCCGGTGTCGGCCAGGCGGATGGGCACCTTGCCCACGGCCTGCACGGCGTCGGTGTGGAAGACGATGCCGCGCTCTTTGACCTTTTGCGAGATCTCCTCGACCGGGAACAGAACCCCCGTCTCGTTGTTGGCCCACATGAGGCTCACGATGGCCGTGTCGTCCGAGAGGTGGTCGTAGAGGTAGTCCAGGTCCAGGCGTCCCTTCCCGTCCACGGGCACGAAGCTCACCCGGTAGCCTTTCTTGGCCAGCGTTTCGAAGAGATTTTTGATGGCCGGGTGTTCGACGCGGGAGGTGAGCAGGTGGCGTTTGGCCGGGTACGCTTCGATCGCAGCCCGAATGGCCGTGCTGTCGCTCTCGGTGCCGCCGCTGGTGAAGACGATCTCCTCGGCCCGGGCCCCGAGCAGGCGCGCCAGGCGCTCGCGCGCCTCGCGGATCACCCCGGCCACCCCTCCGCCGAAGGCGTGCATGCTCGAGGCGTTGCCGTAGTAGTCCGAAAAATAGGGCAGCATCGCCTGGAGGACGTCCGGGTCGACCTTGGTGGTGGCGTTGTTGTCGAGGTAGACGACGGCCATCACTGCACCTCCTCGACGACCAGGTCCTGGCTGACGAGCTCGCGCAGCTTGTTCTCGACGTAGTGCTTCAAGGTAATGTGCGACTTGGCACAGGTGGCGCAGGTGCCGGCCATGCGCACCAGGACACGGTTGCCGTCCACGTCCACGAGGTCGAGCCGCCCGGCGTCCTTGTTG
>JALOLF010000076.1 GCA_025456085.1 Acidimicrobiales bacterium | reverse complement strand
ATGCCCACCGGGACGAGATCAAGGCCATCGTGGCGCGCCATCACGGCCGATCTGTTGCCGTCTTCGGGTCGGTGGCCCGAGGCGATGAGCGGCCGGGCAGCGACATCGACTTCCTCGTCGAGCTCGAACCGGGCGCCCGACCCATCGAGATCCTCTCCATCGGGGTCGAGCTCGAAGAGGCGCTCGGCGTCAAGGTCGACGTCGGCACTCCGGGGTCTCTGCGGCAGCGGCTACGCGACGAGGTCCTGGCCGAGGCCGTAGTGCTTTGAGCCGCCAGGACACGGCTCGGCTGCACGACATCGTCGACGCCGTCGATGCCATCCGACGTCACTTGATGCGGGGCGACCTCGACGACGGCCTTGTCTGCAGCACAGTCGGGCTCCAGGTTCTGCGCGCCCCCGAGTCCTGACGTGGCTCCGTTTCGGGCTGGTTGGGAAGCACCGCCGCCTGGCCCGCAGGCCACTGATGTAGCCATCGGGGGAAGGATCAAGGAGCTGATCGGGCAGGTCCGACGGTCTCGGTGAGCAGCGCTCGCAGTCGGGTGCGGCGTCGCGCCGCCGCGTGGTGCTGCATCCCGGCGGTCAGCGCAGACAAGGCTGCACCGTTCGGACCGAGCTCGTGCGACAGCTTCGTTCGCACCGTCTGGAGCAGTTCGTTCTCGTCGAAGGCTCCTGGCGCGATGCCGTCAGCGGCGGCGATCTCCAGGGATCTCCAGAGGTCCTCCGCATCGCGGGTCTCCGTGCGGAGGGAACGTACGAGCGTCTTCAGCGTGAGCGTGGCGACTGCGTCGGGGAGCATCACCGCCGTCGACAGTGCCTCGCCGCTCGTGGGGCGCATCTCGACGTGGGCGTTGATGCCGGGCCGCCGTAGCGCTTCGGCGAGTCCGGGGACCTCGCTCGTGACGATGGAGCCCACCGTGACGGTGTGGCGAGCCCGCGATCGGTACGCCGGGACGAGGAGGTCGACGGCGGCGACACGTCGAGCGTCGATGCGGCGTTCCTATCGATTGCCGGCAACCTTGCGATAGCCCCGGGATTCGATGGCGCCGACCAGTTCGGGTCGACGCAGCACGTGGGGAGGTGCGCCGAAGTCGGCGTCGCCTGTTGCCCGCAGGGGAAGCTCGAGGCCGAGGCGTTCGATGTGGAGCATCACGGCGACGCCGCCGATGAGGCGGTGCTCTTCGGCCGCTCCGATTGCAGCCATCGCCGCGCTGACATCGGCGATCGCGGTGAACGCACCGTCCATTGCGGCCGAGAGGCTGGCCGGCACGACGGGAGGCGGGGTCATCGCGACCTCGGCAGGGTGCGTCCGAGGATGGCGTGCCGGAGGCGGGCGGCGGCCTCGGCGCGGTCCTCGCCACCGAGGTCGATCAGGTCCCACCACTGCTGGCAGGGGTCGGTGAGGGGGAACCCGGCGGCCTCGCCGAGCCAGGGTGGGGCGGGGGAGAGCAGCGTGCGGTCGTGGGTCCACCGCACGATGAGGCTCGCATCTCGACGCCCCTCGGCGGGAACGTGGCCGGCTTCGTTCATCGGGAGCGCGGCATCGAGATAGGCGATCGTGAGGGTCGGGTGGCGCCAGGGTGCGACGAGGTCGGGCGCGAGGTCGGCCGAGAACGCGACGGCGACCTTCCGTTGCCGGGCGAGCGCGAGCAGGCGGCGAGCCTGCTCGGTCAGCGGGCGGGTGCTGTACCAGTGGGTTTCGGGCTCGACGAGGTGCGGTCCGGCACGTCTGCCATAGAGGTCCAGCAGGGTGGCTCGCTGTCCGAGGTAGCCAGCAGGCGTCGCGATCACGGCCTGCTGCCGGGCGAGCTCCGTGAGCACCTGGGAGGCGCGGGGCTGGGTGACGCCGACAGCGGCGGCGATGGCGACCCCGGTCAGCGGCTCCTCCGATGCCACCAGGAGCCGCGCGATGGCAGCAGTCCCAGCACCCCAACGCCGAACGCCACGACTCGAAGCGACCTTCGATGACACGACCCAAAGGGTATAAGCCTTCTCGCGCATCGGCAAGGAACACTTATAGGCCTCGGGGTGTCACCTCCTCGAGCTCATCTCGGGTCTTCGGGCGTGCCAGCGTAGGGTGTTCACGAATCGGCACTTCGAGGAGAGGCTGCCGTGACCATCGACGATGCGCACCACGTCGACCTCGTCGTCGACCTCAACTCAGAGGACGACTCCGGGCTGCCGTGGACCTTCCTCGACGAAGCGCCCGATCCGGCTCGGATCCGCGAAGGCGCCTGGATCATCGTCGGCGAGGGAGCGGTGCGTGCGGTCGCAGACGTCGTGGAGATCGAGGGAGAGATCGTCCGCGTGCGGGCGCTCCCCGGCCTTCGCGCTCACGTCCGCGGGTGACCATCTCCGAGGACACCGACGGGCCAGCACCTTCCTGCCTGAACGCATCGACGCGTGGACGGTTTGTCGACGAGCACCAGCACGCCATCGAAACGACCTCGTTGTTCGAACAGCCTGCCGACGACGGGCCCTCTAGCCTCGAGTCGATGCCTGTGACCGTCGAGCTGCCCGCCGAAGCGCTGCGCCGCCTTGAAGCCGAAGCGACCCGCCGCGGGGTCAGCATCGACGAGGTCATCGCCGAGCTCGCCGCTCGCCTCCCCGGCGAGGCCAGCGGTCCCCGCCGCCGGCCCGCGTTCGTCGCGGTCGGCGCGTCCGAGCACGGCATCACCGACCGTCTGGACGAGATCCTCGCCGACGGCTTCGAGCGCGACTGACCGTGCTCGTCGTCGATACCGACGTCATCGTGGCGGCCGCCGAGCGGTCCGACCGTTGCGATGCCCTCGACTTCACTTCGTGAACGGCCAGATCCTCGTCGAGTGCCTCGACCGGGTGGGAGACAGCAGGTGATGCCGGTTCGTTCGATCGTCGCCCGGAGAGTCGTCGCGCCCCTCATGGCTGTCGTGCTCTCGCCGAAGACGATTCGGGGCGGCCGTGGGCCTTCCTCGACGAAGCGTCGGATCCGACTCGGATCTGCGACGGCGCCTGGATCATCGTCGGCGAGGGAGCGGTGCGCGCGGTTGCAGCGATCGTGGAGATCGAGGGAGAGATCGTCTGGGTGTGGTCACCTGAGCTGGCCCCGCTTGGAGGGGTAGTGCTCGAGGGTGATCAGGGGTCGATGACGAGATTGCCGTACTTCGCCGACGGTTCGGCGATGACGCAACTGATCGATGCTGACCCACTTCCGAGCCGGTCAGGGGCGGCCCGGCGGGTACCATGTGGGGCGTGTCCGCTCGGCCTTCCACCCCCGCTTCGCCTGCCGTGCGCGCCGACGAGGCGGTCGAGGAGGCGCTGGCGTCGGCTCGGCTCGAGGGTCTGGAGCCGAGCCCCGAGGTCGTCGAAGACGCCCGGCTCGTGGCGGCCGGTGACCTCGATCCCGATGATCTGATCACCCGGACGCTCGCCCGCCACAAGCGGTGAGCGAGGACCCCTACGTCGATCCTGACACCGGCGTCCTCGTCAACCTGCTCGGGTTGGTCGATGCCGAGCAGCTCGAGGCCGCGGAGGCCGACCTTTCCTTCGCCCGGGCTGCGCTGCTCGAGCTTCACCGACTGCCGGGCGACTACGACGTCGCCCACCTCCAGGCGTTCCACCGGCACCTGTTCGGCGATGTCTACCCGTGGGCCGGCGACTTCCGCACGGTGAACATCGCTCGCTCTGCCTCGTTCGGCGACTGGCGGCACATCCGCACCTACCTCGATCAGGTCTTCGCCGACCTCGCGAGGGAAGATCACTTGCGGGGACTCGGGCGCGAGGACTTCGTTCGCCGCCTGGCTCACTTCTTCGGTGAGGTCAACGCGGCCCACCCGTTCCGTGAGGGCAACGGCCGCACGCAGCGTGCGTTCTTCCGCCAGCTCGCCCGCGATGCGGGATGGAGCCTTCGCTGGGCGATCGTGAGCGCCGAGGAGAACGCGGCGGCCAGCGAGGTGAGCTTGACGGGCGACAACGGCCCGCTCGAAGCCCTGTTGGACCACGCAGTGGAGCAACGACACGGCACCTGAACCGCGCTCGACCCGACTTCGGGACCTGGTGGATGCCCACCGGGACGAGATCAAGGCCATCGTTGCGCGCCATCACGGCCGATCTGTTGCCGTCTTCGGGTCGGTGGCCCGGGGCGATGAGCGGCCGGGCAGCGACATCGATTTCCTCGTCGAGCTCGAACCCAGCGCCCGACCCATCGAGATCCTCTCCATCGAGGTCGAGCTCGAAGAGGCGCTCGGTGTCAGGGTCGACGTCGGCACTGCGGATTCCCTGCGGGAAGAGGTACGCGACGAGGTCTTGGCCGAGGCCGAACTGCTTTGAGCCGCCAGGACAAGGCTCGGTTGCAGAAGCGCGCAGGGGTATTCCGTACGCTCACCCCGAGGTAACGCCGCCGTGACCATCGACGATGCGCACCACGTCGACCTCGTCGTCGACCTCAACTCGGAGGACGACTCCGGGCTGCCGTGGACCTTCCTCGACGAAGCGCCGGATCCGACTCGGATCCGCGAAGGAGCGTGGATCATCGTCGGCGAGGGAGCGGTGCGTGCGGTTGCACAGGTCGTGGAGATCGAGGGAGAGATCGTCCGTGTGCGGCCGCTCCCCGGCCCCGTCGAACGGCACCGACACCTGCTCAGCGACGTCGCCTGAGCGACGGCGCTGCCAACCAGAAGCGGCGACCCGACCGACCTGCGCCGAACCGTACCGAACCGCCCAACGCCGCTGAGCTGCGCGCGTGGGTGGTCGTCGGGGCGGCCATCTCCGCTTCCTGCACGGGTGCATGCAGTGGTGCGGTGTCGTGGGAACGGTTCGTCGGCCGAGGCCGAGGGTCAAGCGGCCGACCAGGTGCGAGAATGAAGCGATGAAGTCAGTGTCGACGATCACCCTCGATGGACTCGCGATCGATGGCGCTCGGTTGCGCGAGGTCTGTCGGCGCTTCGGCGTCGCAGAGCTGGCGGTGTTCGGGTCGGTGGCTCGCGGTGACGCCGACGTCGAGAGCGACGTCGACTTGCTGTTCGAGCTCGCGCCGGGTGCCCGGCTCGGTTTCGCCCTCTTCGACCTCGAGGACCAGCTGATGGCGATCTTCGGCCGCCGGGTGGATCTGCTCTCGAAGGACGCGATCCATCCGTTGATCCGCGACGCGGTTCTGGGGGAGGCGCGGGTGTTGTATGCGGCGTGACGCGCTGCTGATCGCGGAGATCCTCGACGCGGCGCAGCGGATCCTCGAGCTGACCGAGGGGGCGACGACGCAGGACTTCGACGCAGATCGGAATCGACGCGACGCCCTTCTGTGGAGCTTCACGGTGCTCGGAGAAGCCTCCAGCCAACTGGGCGACGACCTGAGGTCCGCACATCCCGAAGTTCCGTGGCGCGCAGCGATGGCGTTGCGCAACAGGATCGTCCACGCCTACTGGCAGGTCAGCACGCGGATCCTGCTTGCCACGGCGCAGGATGACATCCCCGGGTTCCTGGTCGCCGTGAACCACATCGCAGCGTCGCTTGCGGACGAGGCGGAGGAGCGCGGCTGAGCGCGATCCTGGCGGGCCGCCACGAGGCGCTCGCCAGCGCCACCTTCCTGTAGGGCTGGCAGGCGCTATTCGATCTGCCTGGCGACGGCGCTGCCAACCAAACTGCCAACCAAACGCAGCGACCGGAGCGTGCTGAGGCGGACCGGGCTGAACGGCACCATGCCCCTGACCAGCACATTCGCGCCGATCCGAACTCAGTCGACCTCCATAGAGCTGCATGACGCGCAAGGGGTCGGGGGTTCGAATCCCTCACGGCCCACCCGATGTGACCAGGGCATTCGCGCTTCCAGCGGGTGCCCTGGCGGCGTTCTCGGCTGAACTGCCGGCGGACCAGTGTGGGTAACCCACGGGCAAGGAGCCCGGGTTGGGCACTGACGGCGCCGGCTCAGGTGCCGCCGAGGAACTCGGACCGCAGCGCTTCTGTGTGCTCGCCGAGGCCGGCCGCCCGTGGCCGGCGAGCGTCGTCGTCGACCGTGTCGAGGTGCAGCGCGTGCCCGGGGTAGCGCAGCCGGCTGCCCTCCACCTCGAGGACCATGCGCCGCTCGTGGGCCTGGGCCGACTCGATGGCCTCCGGAACGGTGCGCACGCGGCCCGCCGGGATGCCCGCCCGCTGCAGCTGCTCCACGGCCTCGTCCCGGGTGAGCCCGGCCAGGGCGGCTTCGATCTCCCGGGTCAGCTCGTCGCGGTGCGCGACCCGAGCGGCAGGGTCGACGAACCGGGGATCCCGGACCAGCTCGGGCCGGCCCAGCCATGCCGACAGGGTGGCGAAGCCCGAGTCGGTCGGAGCGCAGACGGCCACGGCTCCGTCGGCCGCCTCGTAGATGTCGAACGGCGTTGCGAGCGGATTGGTGTTGCCCGCCCGCTGCGGTTCGACGCCCGCGGCGAGGTAGCCGAACACGTGGGCGCCGAGGATGGCGAGCAGGGAGTCGAACATGGCGATGTCGACCCGGCTGCCGACGCCGGAGGTACGGCTCTGCACCAGCGCTGCGCTGATGGCGCCGAAGGCGTTCATCCCGGACAGGTAGTCGGCGATGGAGGTCCCGGTGAGCACCGGCGGTCCGTCCGGGAAGCCGGTCACGCTCATCAGGCCCGACTCGGCCTGGATGACCACGTCGTAGGCGCCTTCCCACGCTTCCGGGCCTGTCTGGCCGAAGCCGGTGATGGAGGCGTAGACGAGCGCGGGGTTGCGTCGGCGGAGCTCGTCGAAGCCCAGGCCCCAGCCGTCGAGGACTCCCGGCCGGAAGTTCTCCACCAGCACGTCGGCGCGGTCCGCGATGGCGTACAGGAGGGGGCGGTCCGCGGGATCGGCGAGATCGGCCAGCAGGCTCTCCTTGCCGTGGTTGACGGCGTTGAAGAACTCGGGCTCGCCGTCGACGAGCGGCGGGTACAGGCGACCCATGTCGCCGCCGGGCGGCTG
This sequence comes from Acidimicrobiales bacterium, assembly GCA_025456085.1. Classification (GTDB taxonomy): domain Bacteria; phylum Actinomycetota; class Acidimicrobiia; order Acidimicrobiales; family Acidimicrobilacustridaceae; genus JALOLF01. The sequence goes on along the minus strand of JALOLF010000076.1, from coordinate 22,197 downwards.
CTCCACCTTGATGACCCGCGCTCCCATCTCGGCCAGCAGCATCGTGCAGTAGGGGCCCGACAGCGCGTGCGTGAGGTCGAGCACCACGATCCCTGCCAGCGGGCCGCGGCGCGTCATCGATCGAGCGGGCGGGGTCACCGTGCCTCCTGGCGCTGGGACAGGACGTAGTCGAGCAGGGCCCGCGCCTGGGGATGGCGCAGGTGGATGGCGTCCCGGTCGACGCGGGTGGCGCCGAGGTGCTGGTAGCGGACCTCGTCGACGCCCTGTCGCTCCAGGGGGCGCAGTCCGGCGAAGACGCATCCGGCGTCGGCGGCGACGTCGGCTGCCCACGACACGGCCGGGTCGTCGAGGGCGAGGTCGATGTAGGTCACGTCGATGCCGCTGCGGGCGACGGCCTCGAGGCGTCGCCCGAGTGCGTCGGCCAGATCCTCGCCGACGGTGGCGACCCGCACGACGGCGTGACCGAGGTCGGCCACCACCCGCAGGTCCAGTGCCGAGGTGGCGCGATCCGGCCCGGATCCGTTCGCCCTCGTGACGTCGCGAGGCAGTCCGCTGACGGCGTACAGGTCGTCCAGCGCGTCTGCGTCGCGCCGGGGTACCAGCACGCCCTGTGGCGGGAGCTCGGCCATCGGGAAGATGCCTCCGACCACCGCCTCGCGCAGCGCGGTGTCGGTGCCGTCGATCCCTGCGAAGTGCACCGGCGGCAGGAAGCCCAGCATCATCGACAGCACCGGGCCGTCGCGCTGGGAGCGCGTGTGCGCGGTGACGGCGGCGCCGGTGAGGGCCAGCACGCCGTGCTCGGCGAACCACCGGTCGCGCAGCTCGTGCGTGGCGGCCATCAGGTGGTGGCCGCGGTAGCGGGGGTCCACCATGGCCCGGCCGCCCTCGACGACCACCGCGCCCGGCCCCTCGAGGACGACGGCGCTGTGGCCGACGACCTCACCCGTGTCGAGCACGGTCAGGAACGACACCTGGGTGCCGTCGGCGAGGAGATGGGCCAGGCGCCCGGGTTGGTAGTACTCGTCGTGCTGATAGGTGGGGCCGTAGGTGCGCCAGGTGAGCCGGCAGATGGCCTCGGCGTCGTCAGGCCCGGCGAGGCGGGCGGTGTGGGCCGGCGCGGCGGGTGAGGGTATGCCGCGGGCATCGGCTTCGGCATCGTCGCCGGGGTGGCCGACAGCCCCGGCGGGCCCGTCCACGCCGGCCGGGCCCTCGGCGCGGTGGTCGCGACCGGGATCGAGGTGTCGGGACAAGGTGGTGCGGTTGCCGGCGCGGCCGCGCCATTCATGGTGGACCTCGTCGACCCACCTGCCCGCCACGGCGTCTGCGAGCGCGACGCCGTCGACGTCGTCCTCGTCGCGGTAGGCGAAGGGCAGGCCGAGATCGTCGATGCGCACCACGACGCGATGGCCCCGCCGCACCACCTCGACGTCGACGGCCGCCTCCGTGGCGTCGTCGAAGCCTCGCGCCCCCACGGCCCGACCCACCGCCTCGGCGGCAGACGCCAGGTGGGCGGCGACCTCGGTGGCCAGCCCGCCCTCGATGGCCGCAGCCGCGACGACCGAGCCCACCACCCGGGCGCCGCCCGGATCGGCGGCCACGTGGAGCCTCGCCAGCGACCGCTCGAAAGGTGCCGGCGTCCCGGTCATCGTGACCACCGGCCGAGCCGTCGCCGCCCCGTCGCCGCCTGGGCCTCGGGTCGTCGCCCGATTCGCCGCCTGGTCTGCTGTGGATCCGCCACCGGTCCCCCTCCCGCCGTACCCGCCGTGCCCGCCTGTGGCGGGATGGTAGGCCGTGAGGGATCACCGGACGTCCGGGCGCGACGACCCGGCCCACCTTGGTGTCCACGCCAGGGCAGGACCACACTTGGCCCATGGGTTGGATCTACCTCGCCGTCAGCATCAACGGCGCCGCGTACACGCTCAGCGCGTACCGGCCCGCCCGCCGCAGCCGTCTCCTGCATGGCTGGAGCTTCTTCGCCTCGTGGGTGACGATCGAGCTGGCGCCGTTCCACCTCATCTGGCAGGTCGTGGCCACGGCGCTGTTCGCCTCCCGCGGGGCGCTGCGCACCCGTCCCGGCAAGCTGGGCCTGGCGGTCACGCTCGCCTCGTGGGCGGGTCTCGCCTACTCGATCCGCCAGAGCTACTCGGCCCGCCACGAGATCCGGGAGGCCCTGCGTGAGCTCGGCCACGAGGCGACCGAGCGCGAGCTGCTGCCGGTGCGGATCCGGCGCAACATCGTCTTCGGCCGTGCCGGAGGTCGGGCGCTGCGCCTCGACGTGCACGAGCCGGCGACGCCTCCCGCCGCCGGGGAACGGCGTCCCGCGCTGGTGCAGATCCACGGCGGCGGCTGGGTCATCGGGTTCAAGGACCGCCAGGGTCAGCTGCTCATGAGGCGCCTGGCCGAGCGGGGGTGGGTGTGCTTCAACGTCGACTACCGATTGAGCCCCCTGGCGACCTTCCCGGACCATCTGATCGACGTGAAGCGCGCCCTCGCGTGGGTGCGTGCGCACGCCGACGAGTACGGGATCGACCCCGGGTTCGTCGCCGTGACCGGTGGCTCGGCTGGTGGCCACCTGACCGCGCTCACCGCCCTCACCGCCAACGATCCTCGCTACCAACCGGGATTCGAGGACGCTGACACCTCGGTGGCGGCCGCCGTGCCCTTCTACGGCGTCTACGACTTCACCAACCGCAACGGCGCCTGGCCGCCGGAGGTGATCCCCGAGTTCCTCGCCCCGGTGGTCATGAAGTGCGACCCCGACGAGAACCCCGAGCTCTGGTCGGCGGCGTCCCCGCTGGATCAGGTCCACCCCGGCGCACCGCCGTTCTTCGTGATCCACGGCGATCTCGACATCCTCACCCCGGTGGAGGACGCCCGCGACTTCGTGCAGCGCCTGCGGGCGGTCTCCAAGGAACCCGTGTACTTCCTGGAGCTCCACGGCGCCCAGCACGGGTTCGAGACCTTCGCGTCGATCCGCGCCAACGCCGTGGTGGAGGCCGCCGAGCGGTTCCTCGACGCGGTGCGCAGCGCCTACGAACGAGCGGGGCAGGAGGTACCGAGCGCCGCGCAGGTCGACGCCGCGATCGCCGAAGAGCTCGGCGCCGACGCGACCGACGTGGTGCGCTGAATCGCTGCGGCACCGCAGGTTGTGCGGGCTTGCGGGCCTCGGCGCGTGGGGCGGCCGCCGGACTGGTTGTGCGTGTGGCCTGTCGGATTCCGACAGCGAGGTGACGAGCCAGCGCGGCACCGTCCAGCGGTTGGACTGGTTGTGCGTGTGAGCTGTCGGATTCCGACAGCTGGACGGCGAGCCAGGGCCCGCAGGTCGGGTTGCGGCGTTGGTTGTGCGTGTGAGCTGTCGGATTCCGACAGCTGGACGGCGAGCCAGGGCCCGCAGGTCGGGTTGCGGCGTTGGTTGTGCGTGGGAGCTGTCGGAATCCGACAGCTGGACGGCGAGCCAGCGCGTCGCCGCCGCCGGGCCAGGTCACGCCGGCGTCGACGAGCGCGCTGCGTCCCGCCGACTCAGCTCCCGAAGTCCCAGGTCTCGCCGCCGCGGTAGTGGCGCAGCACGTTCTTGGCGATGAGGATCCGGTGCACCTCGTCGGGGCCGTCGGCCAGGCGCAGGGCCCGAGCCCGCAGGTACATGGCCGACAGCGGCAGGTCGTTCGTGACGCCGGCGCCGCCCCACACCTGGATCGCCCGGTCGACCACCCGGTGCATGGCGGCGGGCACGAAGACCTTGATGGCCGAGATGTGGGTGCGGGCCTGCGGGTCGGCGTTGGCCACCTTCTCCGCTGCGTTGATGGTCATGAGCCGGGCGGCTTGGATGTCCATGAACGAGTCGGCGATGAAGCCCTGCACGAACTGCTTGTCCTGCAGCAGGCCACCGTGCACCTCGCGGGTCATGGCCCGCTCCACCATCAGGTCGAAGGCCCGCCACATCTGCCCGAGGCAGTTCATGCAGTGGTAGACGCGACCGGCGCCGAGGCGGTCCTGGGCGGCCTGGTGACCCTGACCCACCAGGCCGAGGGTGTTCTCGATGGGGACGCGCACGTCGTCGTACACGACCTCGCAGTGGTCGGAGGTCGGGTGCCCGAAGATGCCCACCCCTCGCACGATGTTCACGCCCTTGGTGTCGGTCGGCACGATGATCTGGCTCATCTGCCCGGGAGTGCCCAGCTCGCCGGACTCGTCGTAGGCGCGGCACATGACGATGAAGAAGTTGGCGTCGATGCCGTTGGAGGTGAACCACTTGTGGCCGTTGATGACCCAGTGGTCGCCGTCGCGCACCGCAGAGGCCTGGAGCGAGCGGGGGTCCGAGCCGGGCGTGTCGGGTTCGGTCATGGAGAACCCCGACTCGAGCGTGCCCTCGATGAGGGGCAGGAGCCAGCGCTGCTTCTGCTCCTCCGTGCCGTACTTCACCAGGATGGTGGCGTTGCCGGCGTTGGGTGCCTCGATGCCGAACAGCGAGGCGGCGCCGGTGGCGTAGGCCAGCACCTCGTGCATGTACGCCAGCGACAGGAAGTCGAGGCCCATGCCGCCGTACTCGGCCGGTAGGTGCGGCGCCCACAGGCCGGCCTCGTTCACCCTGGCCTTGATCTCCTCCCGGAGGGTGATGCGAGCCCGGCGGGCGTGTTCGTCGTTGGCGTTCTCGTAACCACGGAGGCCACCGAACAGGTCGATCTCTCGCGGCAGGATCTCGGCGTTGACGAACGCTGCGGTGCGCTCGCGCAGGTCGTTGATGGCCGGGTCGAGTCCCTCGATGGGCTGCACGTTGATGGGCATGGCGTCCTCCGATGCGAGGGTGGCGTTCGCTCGAGCGGCGCGAGTATCCCGCGTGCCACGGGAGGGCGCAGCCCTGCCCGGGATCAGCGCAGCGACGCGGCCCGATCGAGCGCGCGCTCGGCCTCCTCGACGAAGCGCTCGACCAGCTCGGCCGCGGGCACGAGCTCGTCGATGGCGCCGACTCCCTGGCCGGCCAGGTAGAACTCGACTGCCGGGTCGATGCCGGGCGTGTCGGGAGTGCCGCCGAGGTGGTTGGCGCCGTCGTTCATGGAGCGGATGAACTGCATCGGGAACGGCTGCAGCTCCTCCTGGCGCGTCTCCCAGTCCCGGGTGTAGCCGTTGGCGATGACCCGGCACGTCTTGCCGGTGTAGGCCCGGGTGATCGTGGTGCCGTCCTCCGCCGTGGCCAGCAGCGCGTCCTTGTAGCCGGCAACGCTGTTCGCCTCGGGGGTGGCGATGAACCGGGTCCCGATCCAGGCGCCGTCGGCGCCGAGTGCCAGGGCAGCGGCGAGCCCGCGCCCGTCGAAGATGCCTCCGGCGGCGACGACCGGCACGCGGTCGCCCACGGCGTCGACGATCTGGGGGAGCAGCGCCATGGTGGCCACCTGCCCGGTGTGGCCACCGGCTTCGGTGCCCTGCGCCACCACGAGATCGCACCCGGCCTCGACCGCGGCGAGCGCATGCCGGACCTTGCCGCACATGTTCATGACCAGCAGGCCGTGGCGGTGGCACAGGTCGATCACGTCGCGGGGTACGCCCAGGCCGGCCACGAACAGCGTCGCCCCGTGGGCGATGATCTGCTCGACCTGGGCGGCCAGGTCGCCCGGTGCCGCGGTCAGCAGGTCGACGCCGAACGGCTTGTCGGTCGCCGCCCGCACCGCCAGTATCTCGGCGACCATCTGGTCGCTCGACATCGTCGACGCGCCCAGGCAGCCGAAGCCGCCGGCCGCCGAGACCGCAGCGACGAGCTCGTGGTAGGCGACGCCGCCCATGCCCGCGAGCATCACGGGGTGCTCGATGTCCAGCAGTTCGGTGAGGCGGGTCCGCATGTCGGCATGGTTGCACGCACCGTCACCGCTGTGCAGGGCGACGCTGCGGCACCGCCGGGGCTGGCGTTGTGGATCGGGTGGTGTCGCCGGGCCGCAGGCGGGTGGCGGTCGGGCCGAGGCCGGACGCGCCGAGGCTCCGGCCGGGTGACCGGAGCCTCGGGATGGTGCGTCCCGCGAGCGGGACCGTCGTTCAGGGTGTGCTGGTCGTCGTGGCCGAACCGGTGGCCTGCTGGCCGCCCGAGCCGACGGCGATCACGTAGTAGGTGTTCGACTCGCCGCCGCACGGTGCTGACAGCGTCAGGCTGCCGTTGGCGGGCAGCCCCGAGTCGTAGATGCCGCCGGGGCTGTCGATCGCCACGTTGACCGAGGTGGCGTTCTGCGTGGTCCAGCTCAGCGTGAGGGTGTTCGGGCCCTGGAACCCGGGGCCGCTCGAGCAGGTGAAGCTGGCGGGCGCGCTCACCGACGTGACCTTCACCGTGGGGGCCGCGGTCGTGCTCGTGGTGGAAGCCCAGGTCGTCGACGTGACCGGTGCGCTCGGGGGCGGGTTGTTGCCCGACGAGGAACCGCCGGAGGACGAACCGCCGGAGGACGAACCGCCGGAGGACGAACCGCCGGAGGACGAGCCCCCGGACGACGAGCCCCCGGACGACGAGCCCCCGGACGACGAGCCGGCGTCGTCGGCGTTGCTCCCGGACCCGTCGTCGGCGTCGCCCTGCTGGTCGGCGTCGGACTGCTCGTCGTCGGCGGACACCTCGTCGGCCGTCACCTCGTCGTCGTCGGTCGTCTCGTTCGCATCGGCCTGCGCCGAGGGCTTGGCGTCCTCGGCTTCGTCGCTGCCGCAGCCGGTGAGCCCCAGCGCGGCCAGACCGGCGAGCACCGCGGCGGCGGCGACCAGACGGCTGCGGGCCCGGCGGTGCCGGCGCGGCCGGGTGGTGCCGGCGTCGGCGAGGTCGGTGGTCGTGTCGTCGGCTGCGGACTGGTGCGGGTGGGGCGTGTTCACGTTCTCTCCTGCGGGGTTCCTCGGTTCGGGCACTTCCTCGTGGCAGCGTGACCTGCCGCCTATGAGTCGACGTCGCGGTGCAGGGGTTACCGGCGTGGGACCGTGACAGATCGCACACCGGCACCCCGGCCACTGGTCGGAGGGGTGGTACCGTCCGGCCTCATCTGCCTGGAAGGGGGACCATGGCCGAGCTGATCGAGTACCCGGAGGATGCGCCGTTCCCCGGCGTGGTCGGACGCACGCTGGCGGAGTCGTCGCCACCGGCGTGGCCGGCGCCGGTCCGGGCGCGCCCGGGCTCGCCCAACGTGGTGCTGTGGGTGCTCGACGACGTGGGCTACGGCCAGCTCTCGCCCTTCGGCGGGCTGTGCGAGATGCCCACCCTCGAACGCCTCGCCGCCCGGGGCCTGTGCTACGCCAACGCCCAGACCACCGCCCTGTGCTCGCCCACCCGCGGGTGTCTGCTCACGGGCCGCAACCACCACTCGCTGGGCCTGTCCTCGATCACCGAGACCTCGCTCGGCTACCCGGCCCACGACGGCTATCCCCGCCGCACCCACGGCTTCCTGTCGGAGATCCTCGTCGAGCGGGGCTTCAACACGTTCGCGGTGGGGAAGTGGCACCTCACCCCGCCGGTGGAGACCACTGCCGCAGGTCCGTTCCACCGCTGGCCGCTGGGCCGGGGCTTCGAGCGGGCCTACGGCTTCCTGGCCGGCGACACCGACCAGTGGTTCCCCGACCTGTTCGACGGCAACAACCCCGTCGAGCCGCCGTACACCCCCGAAGAGGGCTACCACCTCAACCGGGACCTGGCCGACCGGGCCATCGCCTACATCCGCGACGCCCACGTGTGCGCGCCCGACAAGCCGTTCTTCCTCTACTTCGCCACCGGTGCCGGCCACGCTCCCCACCAGGTGGAGCCGGAGTGGATCGAGCGCTACCGCGGGCGCTTCGACGCCGGCTGGGACGCCTACCGCGACGAGGTGCTGGCCCGCCAGATCGAGCGGGGCATCGTGGCGCCGGACACCGAGCTTGCGCCCCGCGACCCCGACGTGCCCGCGTGGGACACGCTGAGCGAGGACGCCCGTCGCATGGCGGCCCGCCAGATGGAGACCTACGCCGGCTTCCTCACCCAGACCGACCACCACTTCGGTCGCCTGGTCGACTTCCTCGAGGAGATCGGTGAGCTCGACGACACGCTGATCCTCGTCATCTCCGACAACGGCGCCAGCGCCGAGGGCGGCGTGGACGGCACGTTCAACGAGACGCTGTTCTTCAACCAGGTTCCCGAGCGGCTGGAGGACAACCTCCAGCACTACGACGACTGGGGCGGGCTCGACACCTTCAACCACTACGCCTGGGGATGGGCGTGGGCGGGCAACACGCCGTTCCGGCGTTGGAAGCGTGAGACCTACCGGGGCGGCATCTCCGACCCGCTGATCGTGTCGTGGCCTTCGGGCATCGGGGCGGCGGGGGAGGTGCGCCACCAGTACGTGCACGCGGTCGACGTGGCGGCGACGGTGTTGGACGTGCTCGGCCTGGAGCCGCCCGACGTGCTGCGCGGCGTGCCCCAGTCCCGCCTGCACGGTGTCAGCTTCGCCTCCACCTTCGGTGACGCCGAGGCGCCGGGTACCCGTACGACGCAGTACTTCGAGATGTTCGGCCACCGCTCGCTCTACCACGACGGCTGGCGGGCGGTGTGCCCGTTCGTGGGCCCCAGCCTGGCGGAGGCCGCGTCCATGGGGCGGATCTTCGGGCTCACCGAGTTGACGCCGGAGATCCTCGACGAGCTCGACGCCACCGGCTGGGAGCTCTACGACGTGCGCCGCGACCCGGGGGAGAGCCGGAATCGGGCGGCCGAGGAGCCTGAGCTGCTGCGGGCCATGATCTCGCGCTGGTACGAGGAGGCGGGTCGCTACGGAGCGTTCCCGTTGGCGTCGGTGACCATCAGCCGGCTCATCACCCGCCGACCGGAGCTCACCACGCCACGCATCCGCTACGAGTACCTGCCCGACGCGGCCCCGGTGCCCTTCATCGCCGCGCCCCGGGTGCTCAACCGGGCCCACCGCATCACGGCCGAGATCGAGGTCCCCGCGCGCGGCGCCGGGGGTGCAGCCGTCGAGGGCATCCTGCTCTCGCAGGGGAACCGCCACGGCGGGTTCGCGTTCTACGTGCACGACGGCCGCCTCCACCACGTGCACAACTTCCTGGGTCTCGAGCGCTTCACGGTCGCCGCACCCCAGGCGATCCCCGTCGGGCGCCACACCGTGGCCTACGAGTTCACCCCCACCGGCCCGGCCAACGTGCTGTTCGGCCAGGGCACGCCCGGCACCGGCACCCTGTTCGTCGACGGCGACGCCGTCGCCTCGCTGGACCTGCCCCGCACGGTGCCCATCACCTTCGGGATCATGGGCCTGAGCTGTGGCTACGACACCGCGGATGCCGTCGACCCCACCGGGTGGCGGGCGCCGTTCCGCTTCACCGGCCGGCTCGAGCGGGTGGTGCTGGAGCTCCTCGACGGTCAGGACGACGACGCCGAGGGACTGATCCGCCAGGCCATGGGGTCCCAGTGAGCGCCGAGAACCCGGCCGGCACGCCCACGCCGTTCGAGCCCTGGGTGTACGCCTGGCCGCAGTCGGTTCGGTCGGGTGAGGCCGTGGCCCTCCACGCCGCCGGCCCCGCAGGCGAGGCCGACCTCGAGATCGCCAGGGTGGGGGCCGAGCGTCAGGTCGTGCACGCCTCGCGGCTGCGCCTCACGCCCCACGAGGTGCCGCCCGACGCCAACGAGGCGGGTTGTGGTTGGCCTGCGGCGGCCACCGTGGAGGTGCCGGCGGACTGGCGGTCCGGCTACTACGAGGTGGTCCTGCGCACCACGGTGGGCACGTGGCACGAGTCGGTCGGGTTCTTCGTGGTGCGTCCCGTCGAGGCCCGAGCCGAGCGGCCGCTGCTGGTGCTGTCCACCAACACCTGGAACGCCTACAACGACTGGGGCGGCCCGAACCTCTACGACGGCGGGTTCACGTGGCCGCAGGCCGCGCACGCCGTGTCCTTCGCCCGGCCCATGGCCCGGGGCATCCTGCGCAAGCCCGCCGGGCCCGGCATGCGCGTCGCGGTGCTCGACCCGCCCGATCCGACCATGAGCCACCACGTGCGCTACGTCCTGGAGCACGGACTGACGGAGTGGGCCGGCTCGGCGGGTTGGCCGTCGTGGGAGCTGCCCTTCGTGACCTGGGCCGAGCGCAACGGCTACGAGCTCGACGTGGCCGTCGACGCCGACCTGGAGCGGGTGCCCGACCTCCTCGACGGGCGTCGCCTCGTGTTGAGCGTCGGCCACGACGAGTACTGGACCTGGGGCATGCGCGACGCGGTCGAGGGCTTCGCCCGGTCGGGCGGCAACGTCGCCTTCCTGTCGGGCAACACCAGCTTCTGGCAGGTGCGTCTGGAGGACGAGGGCCGAACGATGGTCGGCTACAAGGCGCACTTCGAGCAGGACCCGGTGTACGGCACCGACCGTCAGCACCTGCTCACCTCGATCTGGTCCGACCCGCTCGTCGGCCGCCCCGAGACGCAGATGACCGGCGTGACCTTCGCCCGGGGCGGCTATGCGCGCATCGGGCGCAACGTGGGCCGTGGGTCGGGGGGCTACACGGTGCACCGCCCCGAGCACTGGCTCTTCGACGGGACCGGCCTGGGCTGGGGCGACCAGCTCGGAACCGACGCCGTCGTGGTGGCCTACGAGTGCGACGGTTGCGAGCTGACCCTGGTCGACGGTCGACCGACGCCGACGGGAGCGGGGGGAACGCCGCCCGACTTCCAGGTGCTGGCCACCTCGCCCTGCGCGCCTTTCGACCGTGACAACGAGCTGCGGGCGACGCCCGAGGGCATGTTGTCGGAGATCGAGTTCAACGCCTGGCGGCTCCTCGGCTCGGCCGAGGCGGCGGACGTGGACCGGCTCCGCTACGGCCATGCCGTGCTGGGCGTGCACGAGCCGGGTGGGACCGTGGTGACCGCCGGGTGCACCGACTGGGCGTGGGGTCTCGAGCGGGGCGACGCCGCGGTCGAGCAGATCACCCGGAACCTGCTCGACCGCCTCACGTCGCGCTGAGCCGGCCCGGCGCCCGTGGCGTCCGGTCCCGGCCCGGGACGGGTCAGCCCTCGACCTTGCGCATCACGTTGCGGTCGGTGTGGTGGAACAGGTCCTCGAGCTCCTTCATCCGCAGGACCGTGTCCTCCTCGTAGGTCATCGAGCCGTCGTCGTTGAGGGTGATCGTGCACTCGTAGCGCACGGTCGACGCGTTGGCGGCCAGGTACGGGTTCTCGAGCACGCCGAACTGCTGGGAGCCCAGGTCCGCGGTCATGGTGAACGAACGGGCGTCGGCGGTGGCCGGTCCTCCGGCCAGCACCACGGTGCCCCTCGGGACCATGAAGCAGCGCATCACCCGACCGGCCTCGGCGTCCCACAGCCAGTAGCCGACCTCGGTGTGGAACGGGTCGACCTCGTCGCCCCGCCACGCCGCCATGCGGTAGTCGAGGCCGTACAGGCACTGCGTGCCGTTGTCGACCGGGCCGAAGGCGCTGAACGTGAGGCGCTCCCGATACTGGGTGTCACCGACTTCACCGTCCTCGTGGTGGAACGAGACGTCGAGGCCTCCTTCGCCCTCCCACGTGCCGACCAGCGCCGCCAGCGGACCGAGTTTGTCGAGATCGTCCATGGATCTGCTCCCTTCGCTCGGCACCGGACTCTACGGTCGACGCCGTCGTGCGGTGAAAAGGGGCCCGGCGCCCGCTCGACTCAGCGGAGCAGGCGGACGTGGCCGGCGCGATCGCGTCGCAGGGGCGCCGCGTCGCGCACCGCGGCGAGGGGGATGGGGGCGTAGACGTGGGGGAAGAGCTCTGCTTCACCGAGGGAGCCCGGCTCGAAGACCAGCGTGTCGCCCAGCATGGTCGGGTCGAGCTCCACCAGCACGAGGTCGTCCCGGCCGGCGAACCAGGTGTTCGCCGTGCGCTCGACCTGCAGGGTGGTCGAGCAGTGGACGAACCCGTCGTCGGCGAAGGCCGAGGGGGTGTACGGGCCGCCGACGGCGACGGCGTCGATCCACTCGTCGCGCTGGGCCAGGTGGAACACGGTCGCCAGCGTGTCGGCGTGGCGCGGTGCGGCGTTCACTCCGGGCGCGGCGTCTCCTCGGCGTCCGGTCGGGTCACCGTGAGTCCCGGGCCCGGTCGGCTCGTCCAAGCGCGCCGGGATCCACACGAGCAGCCGCTGGCGAAGCTCGACGCCGGCTTCTCGCAACAGGTGTCCGGTGTCGGGCAGCACGACGAGCTCCCCGTGACCGGCCAGGAGTCGCACCATCTCGCTCGCCTGCAGCGGCAGGAGCTCGTCGCGGTCCCCGTGGACCAGCAGCAGCGGTGTCTCGGCGAGGTGCTCGGCGCGCTCACAGCCGGCGGACTGGGTGGCCAGGGTGACGACACCGGCGCAGTGCGTCCCGAGCAGAGCGCCGGTCTGAACAGCCACGGCGCCGCCGAAGGAGTGGCCCACCGTCACGAAGCGGCGGGCGCCGCTGCGGCCGGCCAGGTCGGCCACCGCAGCCAGGTCGTGCACACAGGTGGACAGGTCGTCGGGGCGGCGGTAGCCGACCCGGATGGTGCCGATGCCCCGTTCGGCCAGTGCCGTGCCGAGGTCGTGGTAGAGCCCGTCGGCCGGACCGAGGAGGCCTCCCATGGCGCCACCCATGGCGAGCACCACGTGCTCGGCGGTGGGGTCGCCGTGCCACAGCAGGGTGAGCAGACCCCGCATCGTGTACAGCTCCAGGTGGCGCAGGCCGGGTGCCACCGTGACCTCCTGCGCGGCGAGCACGTCCAGGGCGCGCAGCGGTGAGCGATCGGTGCCGTCGTCGGCGGGGTCCTGCATCACACCACGATGCCCGTCGGTCCACCACCACGCCACCGGAGGCCGTCGGCCGGGCCGGACCGCAGCCTCGTTCCACGGCGCCGTGTGACCGGTGGCATGCAACGCGGCTCGGGGGAGGTCGTCTTGGGGTGCAACGCCGGCCGATGGGCGGCCGGGCCAAGCCGACCACGGGCTGCAAGAGCGAGGGTGGCTGCAGCTCGACCGACTACGACGTCTACTACCTCGCCTACCGCCTCTTCTGGTATTGAGGCACTGCGCCCGGTCGCCACCTGTCCCGCGGTCGCACCAGCCCTGCCCGACCGGGCGGGGCTGGTGCGCGTGTGCCGCTCGCAGCGGACGGTGGCGAGCGCGTCAGGCCCGACCACGGTCGACGGCGTCGAGGAAGGGCACGACCGCCAGCAGCACGTCGGTCGATCGCCGGAAGGCACCCACGTGGTCGGCTCGCTCCACGGGCAGGAACCGCCCGCCCTGCGCCGAGACCCGATCTCGCGCCAGCTCCCACCACGGCTCGTCCGTGCCCACGTAGCACAGCAGCGGCGCGTCGAGCGGCAGGTCCTCGGCGGGGCTGCCGAGGGTGAGTCCCTCCAGCGCCGCAGCCACCGCCACGGGGTCGTTGCCGACTGCCAAGGCCGCCCGGGCGTCGGGGGGCAGGGTGGGCATCCAGCGGTCGAAGTAGCCGTCCCAGTCCCCGTCGGTGAGCAGTGACCGCAGCTCGGGGCGATCGGTGCTGCGGCGCTCCTCGGCGGTGAGCCCCGGCAGGTTGCCGCCGATCACCACGGCCCGGACCCGGTCCGGGTGCAGGCGAGCCAGGTGCTCGACCAGCCAGCCGCCCCGGGAGTAGCCCCACACGTGGGCCCGGTCGATCCCCTCGGCGTCGAGCACCGCCACGAGATCCTCGGCCACCAGCGCCGGCGCGTAGGCCGCCGGGTCGTGGGGCTTGTCGCTGCTGCCGTAGCCGAGCGGGTCGACCGCCACGACCCGGAAGTCGTCGGCCAGCATGTCCACATAGGCCAGGTCGATCAGGTCGTGCACCGAGTGCAGGTGACCGGGCACGAGCAGCAGCGGCGTGCCGGCACCCCGCGTCTCGTAGTGGATGCGGAACCCGCGTGAGGTCGTCTCCATGCCGTCGGTCCTCCCGTCGCTCGCGGCCCGTCGACGCTACCCGGGTGGAGACGGGGCGCGAGCTGCCGGGCGACGGCGACCCCCGCAGGCGACGGGCGCCGGGGCCGTGTGCGACGCTGGCGCCGTGGTGCATGCCGACGACGAGTTCCACCGACCGACCAGTGACGACCCGTGGTGGACGGAGACCTGCTGGTTCACCTTCACCGTGCCCGAACGTCGTCTGTCGGGCCAGCTCTACCCCTTCTTCCGCCCGAACCTCGGCGTGGCCGCCGCGGCCTGCTTCTTCTGGGACGACCGGGGGGATCAGCCCTGGAACATCCGCCACGGTCGGCAGTTCTGGCACCTGCCGCTGCCGCCGCAGCCGCTGTCGGACATCGAGCTGGTCAACGGCATCCGCTACCGGTGTCTGGAGCCCCTGACCCGTTACGCCATCGGTTACCGGGACCCCGACGGTGGCGACGAGATCGAGGTGGACCTCACCTTCTCGGCGGTGGGTCCGCCCAACCACCTGGCGGACTCCCACCTCGACCAGCCCGGGCGGTTCGAGGGCACGATCCGTCTGGAGGGGGAGACCATCGACGTCGACAGCTTCGGCTTCCGGGACCGGTCGTGGGGGGTGCGGGCCGAGTCCGGGCTCGACCTGGTCGGGTCGGGCGCCCGCCGGGGTGGCTACAGCTACGCCACGGCATCGGAGCGCGACGGCTTCCACGCCATCACGATGGACTTCTCCGGCCACGAGCCGCGCGCCGTGGGTCGCAGCGACGACTGCCTCGCCATCCACGGCTACGTGCTGCTCGACGGCGAGTGGTCGAAGCTGCGTGCCGGCCATCGCTCGGTGCTGGCCCGTGACGACGCCACCGGAGCACCGTTGCGGGTGGAGCTCGATCTGACCGACGAGGCAGGCCGCCGTGTCGTGGCCCACGGGCGGTGTGTGAACCGCCTGGGCGTGCATCTCAACCCCAACCTGTTCACCTGGAACTGCCTCACGGAGTGGAGCTTCGCCGGACGCACCGCCTGGGGGGAGGACCACGACAACTGGAGCGCCCCGGCCGCCCGCCGCTTCTTCCGGCAGTGGCGGTACGCCCAGATCTGACGCCGGCTACAGGTAGCCCTGGCGCACCAGCCAGCGCATGGCGACCCAGCCCCAGATGGGCGGCAGGTAGTACGTGAACATGCGCTGCAGGATGGCCGCAGCCAGCGCGATCTCGGGCGGCAGGCCGTAGGCGGCGAGCATGGTCGAGGTGGCCGCCTCGGCCACCCCCATGTTGCCCGGGACAGGGATGAGACCGGCGAACAACGACGCCGCGGTGTTCGCCACCAGGACCGCGAGGAGGTCGAGATCGCCGCCGAAGGCCTGGATGGCCGACCACAGCGACAGCCCGTAGAGGAGCTGGGTGGCGAGGTTCCCGCCGAAGAGCTGGGTGGCCTTCCTCGGGGTGCGCAGGACCGCGGCGACGTCGTGCAGCGCCGCCTTGACGGGGCCGAACACCTTGGCCCGCAGTGCGGGGGAGGCGAGCACCACGAACAGGGCGACGACGGCGCCCGCCACGAGGATCCACACGAGGGTGAGATCCGTGCCACCGCTGCTGGTGCTGTCGCTGCCGAGCGGCGCCTCCTCGATCTGGGACTTGGTGAGCGGGATGCCGACGATCAGGATCACGATCTGCACGGCGAAGTAGGCCGCGCTGCTGGTGAGGCCCGACGAGACGGCCAGCGCACCGGGGATGCCGAGCTTCTGGAAGTAGCGGATCTGCATCGCCGTGCCGCCCCACATGCCGCCGAAGAGCTGGGCGAACTGCTGGGCGACGTTCTCGACGGTGGTGATGCCGAGCGGCAGGGGCCTGCTGACCGCGCCGGTGGTGGCCACCGCTTGGGTCAGGTTCGTGGTCTGGGTCAGCACGATGACGAGGAGGACCCAGCTCCAGTCGGCGTTGCGGAACTGCTCGACCAGGGTGTCGATGCCGACGTCCTGGAGGCTGGACAGGATGAGCGAGATCCCGAACAGCGTGAGGGCCGCCATGAAGATGCTGCTCGGCTTGACGCGTCGGAGCTGCTGGGGCGGGGGGGCCTCGGTGCCGGTGGCATCGGCGGCAGCGCTGCGGAGCTGTTCGACGAGCTCCTTCTCACCGCGCACCACGCGACGGGTGTGCCCGCTCAGGGCGGCGGTCTGCAGGTAGGGCAGGGCCGCCACGACGCCCTCGTCGCCGAGGCCGTCCCTCGCCGCGGCCAGTGCCCGTTCCTGGCCGACGATCACCGCGCTGGAGACCAGCAGCTCGGCCACGTCGGATCCGATGCGGGCCGGGACCGCGGGTGCCGAACCGGCGCCGAAGTCGACCAGGGTCACGCGACCGTCGTCGCCGACGAGGACGTGGGCCGTGTTGAGCAGGCCGTGCGCCACACGGGCTCGGTGCAGCATCGCCACCTGGGCCCACACCTCGGCCAGCAGGGCGTCGCTCACCTCGGACGCGTCCAGCACGGCCAGGGTCCGGCCGTCGGGGAGGACCTGCACGAGGAGCGCGTCGTCGGCGTCGTCGAGTCCTGCGCCCACGACCTCGGGGGTGCCGACACCGGCGGCGGCGGCCATGAAGGTGACGTAGGCCTCGTGCTCCACCTGCTGGAGCCGGCTCCCCCACGCGTCGGGGCCCGAGTCCCGGTACCAGACCGTGCGCCATGCCTTCGCCAGGGCCTGACCCTCGATGGCGTCGTGGCCGAACAGCCGCACCCGCAGGGTTCGGTCCCGCTCGTCGCGGCCGTGGAGCACGACGACGCCGTCGTCGCCGGTGTCGGCGATGGCCAGGCCCGTCGCCCGGATGCCCATGGCGACGAGGGAGTCGGCGACCTGCTCGGCGGTGGGTAGACCCGCCGGCGATCCCAGCGCCAGGTGCACCACCGCCGCGGACGCCCAGCCGATGAGGAACCCGGCCAGGGTCGCAGCCGGGCTCGCGACGCCGAGCAGGACCGTGGCGCCGGCGACCGAGACGGTCGTGACCCACCCCACCCGGCGCATCGAGCGGCTCAGGTAGGGGCTCGCCGTGGTGACCAGCGCCACGACGAGGGCCAGCCTCGCCCCCGGGAACAGCGGCGGCCCTCCGGTCTGGGAGGCGAGCTGCAGCGTCTCGTCGAGGGGCATGCCCGCAGCCGCCACGGCGACCCACACCGACGCGCCGCCGCTGAGCACACCGGCGAGCACGGCATCACGCGACATGCGCCGCCGGTCCCGGGCCAGCGCCAAGGGGAGGAGCACGAGCGCCAGGGCGTAGAGCGTGCCCAACTGGTACACCCGCTCGGTCAGGCCGGTGAAGGCGTCGGGCATGCTGGCGACGGCCGCCTGCAGTGCGGCATCGAGGGCCCGGGGGTCGTCCGGATCGGCGGCCACGAGGGAGAGTGCGCCGACACCGACGACCGACACGATGAGGCGCACGACGTCGCTCGGGCGGCGGCGGTAGCGATCGACGGGGCTCGGCGTGAAGACGTGGAAGGCCTGGCGTCGGCCGAACGACCACGCCTGTGGCTCGCCGAGTGCCGCCGGCCTGTCCATCAGACGAACGCTAGACGGCGGCCACCGGCTCCGGGTCGACCCCGAGGGCGGGGTCGTCGGCGACGACGCCCTCGATCTGGCGGCCGCCGAACAGGCCGACCCACACTCGTTGGGCGGGCAGCAGGACCCGCACGCCGACGGGGGAACCGCGGTCGTCCACGGTGTCGGCGGCCCAGTAGCGCTGCTCGGCGCGGTCGGTCGCGAACAGGTCGCTCGTCGTCCCGAACGAGGCGCCGACCACCACCCGGTCGGGGGTGAGCAGGCCGGGGTCGATGGCCTCGGGCGCGGCGCAGCCCGCCGTCGGCACCAGCCCGTCGGGGTCGAGGCGCCAGGTCACCGGGTACCGGGCGTTGAGGCTCGACGCCGTGTCGAGCACGCAGCGGGTCGCGGCGACACCGTCACCGGCGAAGGCGGTCACCACCGGTGCGCCGGTGGTGTTGACGATCTCGGCGTGCAGCAGCCACGCCGGCGCCTCGGCCGGAGCGAGGGGGGTGACCGTCGGGCGCTGGCGGTCGAGCGCCGCCGGTCCGGCCGCCATCCGGTCGAGCCGGTACAGCGTGCGGTCGGGGAACCGATCGGCCAGCGTGGCGTTGTCGTTTCCCTCGTCCGCCGCGTACAGCAGCGGTGCATCGAGGTCGGGTGGATTGGCGAACTGCCCTCGCGGGTGCAGGATCCACGGACCGTCGGGGCCCGCGGGCAGGATGACCACGGCGCCGGGCTCGTCGGCGGCCGGCCGCACGGCGTCCACGGCCGCGACCTCGGCGTCGACGGCCTCGGTGTGCGCCCGGGCGCGGTCGAGTTTGGGGGGCAGCAGGTGGACGGCGGTGAACAGCGTGAGCACCGCCAGCGCGCTCCAGGCGAGTGCCGCCCGGTGACGCCACAGCGCGTCGAGGGCGACGCCGGTGGTCACCGCAGCGGGGAGGAGCAGCGCCAGGTAGTAGTGGGGCCCGATCGTGAGCCGGCCGTTCACGATGAGCAGGTTGCCCCAGTAGAAGAAGAACGCGGTCGGCACGAGCAGGCTCAGCGTGCCCAGCAGCACGGCCGACGGGCGACGGGTCCGCCACAACCACCAGGAGCCCCAGGCGACGAAGGGCAGCGCCAGCAGGCCGCCCCAGAGCCAGAACGGGAGCTCCCACAGGTTCAGGCGCAGGGCGCCGGCGGCCATCCGCGGGGTGGCGTCCACCGTCGGCGCACCGTCGACGATGGCCCGTTCGCCGAACCCCAGCTCGTTGTTGCCCCCGACGGCCTGCAGGGCCAGCGTGAACGGCCCTCCGTTGACGACGGCGTTGTAGACGCCGTACGCGACCAGCACCGGCAGGGCACCGAGGGCGCCCCACCCTGCCACGGAGGCCACGGCCCGTGGGGTCCTGGCGCCGGTGGCGAGCACGAAGGCAGCGAGGGCGACCGAGAGGACGGCAGCGTCGAGGGGGCGGGCGGTGAGCAACACGGCGACGACTGCTCCTGCCGCCACCAGCGCCAGGCGTGCGGTGCGGCGCGACCCGCTCCCTCCGGTGCGGGCCCGGGCGACCAGCGCGATGGCCGTCGCCTCGAGCAGCACGGCGAACAGGTAGCCCAGGCGCGTGGCGGCGTGGATGACGAGGATCGGCGAGGCCGTCGTGGTCGCCGCGGCGAGCAGCGCGACCCTCGACCGCCCGGTGAGCGCGCGTGTCGCGCCGTAGACGGCCACGACGAGCGCTGCGCACACCATGGCGACGGCCGGCTCGGGCGAACCGGTGAGCAGTCGACCCGCTGCCAGCACCGCCGGCCAGGTGGGAGGGAAGGCCATCACCAGACGCCCGTGCTGTGGCCCGGACATCCACGGCTGGAAGAACGTCTCCTGGTCCAGGGGCACACTCGCCTGGCCCCGGGCGAACAGCTCGGACTGGAACACGTAGACGGCTTCGTCGTTGTTGGCGCTGAGGTGGGGGTACAGCCGGTGCGTGCCGACCAGGGACACGGCGAAGGCGGCCAGCGCCAGCAGCGCCAGGACGGCGACGTGGCTTCGGGGGGTGCGGCGTTGCTCCGTTCCGTCCGCCGTCTCGTGCGGGCCGGTCATCGCTGGTCGAGTGCGAGCACGACGACCTGGTCGTGGGGTGCCAGCACCAGGGCGTCGTCGCGGAGCGGGTTCAGGACGATCCCGAAGCCGGCATCGGGATCATCGTGGAGGTCTGACCGCCGGTAGCCGATCGCGGTCTCACCGCGCCCCAGTGCGGCGGCGGCGATGGTCGCGAACGTGGTGGCCGCTCCCGGTTCGCAGTAGTGGCCGGCCGGCTTGGCGTACATCTCCGAGCCCTCGGCCGACAGGAGGTCCTCGAAGATGGGGGCCAGGGACGGTGTCTCCGCCAGCTGGGCCAGCAGCAGGGCCGTGATGCGGTCGCTCACGATGAAGTCCCCTGCCGCGGCCCGGGGCGCGAGGCCGGTGTCTCGTTCGTCGAGCAGTTCGGTCACCAGCGTGTACGGGGCGTCGTGCGCGTCGAGCGCCGCCCGTACCTGCAGCATCGTCATCAGCGACCGGGCGTCGGCGTCGGCCGCCGGTCGTGTCCGGTCGGCCAGCACGAGCACGTGATCCCACGGTTCGGCGAGCAGCGCCGCGAGCTCCGCAGCCAGGGCGCCGTAGCCGGTGGTGCGCAGCTCGACGCTCGCCGTGCCCGTCGTGGTCGGCACGCTCGTGGCGCCGTCGTCGGTGGCCACGGTGACGTGCGAGCCCGGCGCGAGGTACGAGCCCAGCTCGGTCAGGATGCGCTCGCCCAGCGTGCTCCAGTGCAGGATCAGCACCTGGGCCGCGTCGTGGTTCGGGGGAGCCTCGCGGCGGTGTGCGACAGGTACGGGTCGGTCCCGGACGTGGACGGCGTCGTCGTTCTCGGCCACGACGACCAGGCGGTCACCCGGCTCGAGCAGCCGGTCGGCGGGCGGGTTGAGCAAGGCAGGGCCGGTCCGGGGGAGCACACCCACCAGGCAGGCGTCGGTGAGTGCCGCGCTGGCCTCGTCGACGCGGCGCCGCACCAGCTCGGGACGTTCCACGACGTGGAGCTCGGAGCCCTCCGAGCGCAGGAGCAGGTCCCACGCCACCGCCACGCCCGGGGACAGGCAGGACTGCGCCGTCACGTGGGCCAGGAAGCTGGTGGGGTCCACCACCGTCACGTGGTCGGAGAGGTTGCGACGCAGGCCCTCCGTGGTGGCCGGGTCCGTCGACTCCACGACGATCGGCACCCCGTGGGCACCCACGTCGGGGCCGAGCAGCGCCAGCACCGTGTGCACCGTCGTCCCGCCCTCGTCGGTCTCGGGCACCACCACGGCGCGCGCCGTGCCGGCCCGGACCGACACCAGGTCGGCGGCGCTGCTGCGCGCCCCGGTCCGCACCAGCACCTCGGTGCGGTAGCCGAGCAGGTCGGGGATCAGCACCAGCAGCTCGCGCCGCACCTCCTCGCGGTCCTTCTCGGTCAGCACGACGACCGTGCCCTGCGTGCGGTGCTCGTTCGCCTTCAACAGGTCGCCGACGATGACGGCGGTCTTGGTCGACCAGCCGAGGATGAGCACGTGTCCCGACTCGAAGACGTCGCCCCGTCCGGCCCGGGACCGTTGGGTGAGCAGCATCTCGGCGAGCTTGGCGGTGACGATGGAGAACAGGCCGATGCCGGCCACCATGGTCAGGACCGCCACGATGCGCCCCTCCGGCGATTTGGGGCTGAGGTCGCCGTAGCCGACGGTGGTGAGGGTCGCCGCGCTCCACCACAGGGCATCACCCAGGGTGGCGATGGAGCCGCCGCTGGGGCGTTCGAAGCGCAGCACGAGCGCCGCGCTGGTGAACCACAGCAGGGGCACGACGCCCGCCACGACCGGCAGGGGGTCGAGCCGGAGGCGACGCCAGGTGCGCCGGAGTCCGGCGCCCCGGCTCAGGGTGCGCAGCACGACGAAGCCGAACCGGACCAGCGCGGTGCCCGTGCCCAGGGTGGAGAAGACGACGAAGGCGAGGGGTTGGCCCACCACGATGACCAGGTCGAGGGTGAGGTGGCGCAGCTCGGCCCGGCGGTCGGGGGCGAGCGTCATGCGCACCGCGAAGTTCGCGGTGAACGCCGCCCAGATCCCCCAGTTGATGATCTCCACCGGCCAGACCGCGCCGAGCATGTCCGGGCCGGTCTCGATGATCAGCAGGGGGACGGACAGCGCCGCGACCACGAGCAGGGCCGGGTCGACGTGGCGGTCCATCGACCGCAACAGGGCCCGTCGCCGTGCTTCGCTCATCCCGCCGGTCACGAGCCCGGAGCCTAGGGCGCGGCCAGCCCGTGACGGCGTCCTACGATGCCGGCGTCGGAGGTCGGATGGCTGACGCCGAGGGTGGAGCGACGCGAGCGAACGGGAAGGGGGCTCCCGCAGCGCGCCGACGTGGCGAGCGCAGCGGGTCGGCGCGCCCGCCCCGACCGGCGCCGGGCACCCGCCGCCCGCGGCCGTGGCTGTGGACCGGCGTCGTGGTGGTGTGCGTCGTCGCCGCCGTGACGGCGTCGTTCCTGTTCGACGACGCCCCGCCGACCGAGGTGGATCTCTCCGGTGTCGACCTGACGGCCTTCTGCGCCACCTACCGGGACGAGGTGGCACCCCTGGCCGCCGGCGACGCCGAGATCGACGTGGCCGGCGCCGGGGCCTTCTTCCGGCAGCGGGCCGACGCCTACGCCCGGCTCGCGGCCGTCTCGCCCGAGCCGTTGGTGGAGGACGTCGAGACGCTCGCCGCCGCGGCGGGCCGGCTGGCCGACGCCGCCGACGCGCTGGCCGCAGCGCCGGCGGGCGACGATCCAGCCGCGGCGCT
>JALOLF010000075.1 GCA_025456085.1 Acidimicrobiales bacterium | reverse complement strand
CCGCGATCAGCCACTGGATGCCCTGCTTCTCGGCCAGCAGGGACCCGTGGGAGTACCGGTTCAGGGCCCGGTCCACCATCATGTCGAGCGCGGTCTCGGCCTGGGCGATCCAGCGCATGCAGTGCGCCAGGCGGGCCGGGCCGAGGCGGTACTGGCCGAGGCGGTGGCCGTTGCCCCGCCCGCCCAGGATCTGGGAGTCGTGCACCCGCAGGTCCTCGATGACGATCTCGCTGTGGCCGGTGGAACCGTGCATGGTCTCCACCTCCCGCACGTCGTGCCAGCCCTCGGTGGGCAGGTCGATCAGGAACGCGGTGTTGGCACCACGAGACCCCTCGGGCACGTCGAGCTCGGTGCGGGCGATGAGGATGGCGAACTGCGAGCGTCGGGCGTTGGAGATGAACCACTTGTGGCCGTTGATGATCCACTCGTCGCCGTCGCGCTCGGCATGGGTGCGGATCAGCGTCGGGTCCGAGCCGGCCACCTCGGGCTCGGTCATGGCGAAGCACGACATCGTCACGCCTTCGCACAACGGGCGCAGGTAGCGCTCCTTCTGCTCGTCGGTGGCCCAGTGCAGCAGCGTGTGCATGTTGCCCTCGTCGGGGGCCATGCAGTTCAGGATCCACGGGCCCAGCCGGGTCTTGCCGGCCTCGGCCTGCACCATGGCCAGCGGCACGTGACCGAGGCCCAGACCGCCCCACTCCGGCGGCATGTGGGGCAACCACAGGTCCCGGGCCTTGGCCTGCTCCCGCAGCTCGAAGATGGTGGTCAGGTACTCGGCACGCGACAGCACCTTCTCCTCGTCGTCGAAGTCCCTCATCGAGGGGATGACGGTGCCCTGGATGAAGTCGTGCACCCGGGCACGGATCTCCTCGTGCTCGGGGGCGAGGGTGAAGTCGATGGCCATCGGGGCTCCTGGGATCGTGGGCGTGGAGGTCGGCCCGGTGTTGCTGTCCCCCCGGACCCGCGGCGCAGACACTACCGAGGCCTCGTGGGCAGGGCCGTCCCCGCCTGTGGCAGGATGATTGCTGGATCTGTCTCGTTCGCTGCGGGCCGCTCGACGGCGGCACCGACGACACGGGGTGACAGGTGCGAGCCGGGAAGGGGTGTGGTTCGGGTGCGGGAGCTGCAGGGGCGGGTTGCCGTCGTCACCGGCGGCGCCGGGGGCATCGGGCGCGGCATCGTCCACGCCCTGTTGGACGA
This sequence comes from Acidimicrobiales bacterium, assembly GCA_025456085.1. Lineage (GTDB taxonomy): Bacteria > Actinomycetota > Acidimicrobiia > Acidimicrobiales > Acidimicrobilacustridaceae > JALOLF01. Next base: position 18,904 of record JALOLF010000075.1, on the reverse strand, counting down.
GGGCGTGCGCGTGGTGATCGCCGACGTGGAGCAGGGGGCCCTCGAGCAGGCCGTCGACGAGCTGTCGGGCCGCGGCGAGGTCCGCGGCGTGCGCACCGACGTGTCCGACGCCGCCTCGGTCGAGGCGCTGGCCGCCGACGTGTTCGCTCGGGAGGGTGCCTGCCACCTGCTGTTCAACAACGCCGGCGTCACCTCGGGGGGCGGCGGCAACGTGTGGGACAACGAGAGCAACGACTGGCGGTGGTGCTTCGGGGTGAACGTCTTCGGCACCGCCCACGGCGTGTCGGCCTTCGTGCCCCGCATGATCGCCTCGGGTGAGCCGGGCCACGTCGTCAACACCAGCTCCGGCGACGGCGGCTTCGCACCGGTGCCGCGTGCCGCGGTCTACGCCTCCAGCAAGGCCGCCATCTCCTGTCTCACCGAGGCCCTGGCCCACCAGCTCATCGACGCCGGCACGAGCGTGCGGGCCTCGGTCTTCTACCCCTCCGGGGGGATGCTCGACACGGGTCTGTTCACCGCGGCCCGCAACCGGCCGCCCGAGCTGGCCCGCCGGCACCAGCCCGAGTCGAAGCGGTCGATGACCTTCGCCGAGCTGAAGGCCCGGATGGAGCAGGGGGGGCGGACCGTGAAGGTGATGGACCTCGACGTGCTCGGGCGCTTCGTGATCGAGGGCGTGAAGGACGGGCGGTACATCATCGGCTTCGACCTCGACGGCACCGCCGAGCTGCTCCACCGCAGGGCCGATGCCATCGGACGCGGGGAGCTGCCGCCCCACCACCAGCTCCCCGTGTAGAACCTGCTCCCGATGGCACCGCACCGCGCCCCCGGCGATGGTCACCCCGAGCGCTGAGGACCGCGCCGCACCGACGCGGCTGACGCCCGGGAACCGGGCGCGCCTGCGCCGACGGGTGCTCGTGCTGGCGTGGGCCACGGTGGCCTGGAACGTCGTCGAGGCCGGCGTGGCCCTGGTGAGCGGAGTCGCAGCCGGTTCCATCGCCCTCGTGGGCTTCGGCCTCGACGCCGTGATCGAGACCGGCTCCGCGCTGGTCGTGCTGTGGCAGTTCTCCGGAGCGGACGCCGAACGGGAGGAGCGGGCCCTGAAGCTGATCGCCCTCGGCTTCTTCGCCCTGGCCGCCTACGTGGCCGGCCGGGCGGTGTGGGACCTCGTGGACGCGAGCGAGCCGGAGGTCTCGGTCCCCGGCATCGCGTTGGCCGTGGCCTCCCTGGTGGTCATGCCGGGTCTGGCCCTGGCCAAACGCCGGGTGGGGAGGCGCCTCGCCAGCCGGACGGTGGTGGCCGACGGCGCCCAGACCCTGCTGTGCAGCTACCTGTCGGCGGTGCTGCTGGTCGGTCTGTCGGCCAACGCCATCGCCGGCTGGTGGTGGGCCGACCCCGTCTCGGCGTTGGTGATCGCCGTGCTGGCCGTGCGGGAGGGTCGGGAGGCCTGGGAGGGGGAGTCCTGCGGGGCCTGCGGTGTCCCGGACGGGCCGTGCGACCTCCCGACCTCGCCGGGTGAACGCTGTTAACCTGCCCGGACCTCGTCCGATCGACGACCTCTCCCGCGCCTGGAGGCTCCCGTGACCATCGACGCCGCTGCCGCACCCTCGCCGTTCCTGTCGGGTCTGCTCACCCCGGTCACCGACGAGCGTGACGACCGCGACCTCGAGGTCGTGGGCGAGCTGCCCGCAGGCCTGCGGGGCATGTTCGTCCGCAACGGTCCGAACCCCCAGTTCGCGCCGATCGGCCGGTACCACCCCTTCGACGGCGACGGCATGGTGCACGCCGTCTACGTCGAGGACGGCACGGCCCGCTACCGCAACCGATGGATCGAGTCCAAGGGCCTCCTGGCGGAGCGCAAGCGGGGCGCAGCCCAGTTCGGCGGCCTGGCCGAGCTCTCCCGGATCGACCCCGAGGTGGTGGCCGAAGCGGGGATCGTGAAGAACACCGCCAACACCCACACCGTCCGCCACGCCGACCGGATCCTGGCCCTCATGGAGGCGTGCCCGCCCACCCAGCTCAGCCGCGAGCTCGAGACCCTGGGGGAGTGGGACTTCGACGGCCGCCTGCAGGGCGCCATGACCGCACACCCCAAGGTCGACCCGGTGAACGGCGAGCTGCACTTCTTCGGCTACAGCCCCTTTCCGCCCTACCTGCGCTACCACGTGGCCGACGCCTCGGGTGCGCTGGTGCACAGCACCGACATCGAGCTGCCCGACCCGGTGATGATGCACGACTTCGCGCTCACCGAGCACCACGTGCTGTTCCTCGACGCGCCTGCCCTGTTCGACGTGCACGCCGCCATGGCCGGCGGGCCCCTGGTGCGCTGGGAGCCCGAGCAGGGCACCCGCCTGGGCGTGCTGGCCCGGCGCGGCGACGGGGCTTCGATCCGGTGGTTCGAGCTGGATCCGAGCTACGTGGTGCACGTGTTCAACGCCTGGGACGACGGCGAGCGCATCGAGCTGCGCGCCCCGCGCTTCGCCGCCATGCCCGGCGGGTTCGCGTTCGACAACCCGACCGGCCGGGAGGCGCCGATGCCGTGGCGCTGGTCCATCGACCTCGCCGCCGGCACCGTCCACGACGAGCAGACCGACGACCGGGCCGGCGAGTTCCCCCGGGTCAACGACCAGCTGGCCTCGCGCCGCACCCGGTACCTGTACAACTGCCAGGCCCGCACCTGGGAGTTCGAGTTCGAGTTCCACGGCGTGGTGAAGTACGACCTCGACGCCGACACCTCCCAGGCGCGCCACTACGCGCCGAGCGAGGTCAGCGGCGAGCACGTGTTCGCCCCCGACCCCGACGGCACGGCCGAGGACGACGGCTGGCTGCTCAGCTTCGTGACCGACCGGGCCACCGACACCACCGACCTCGTCGTGCTCGACGCCCGGGACGTGGCGGCCGAGCCCGTGGCCCGGGTACGCATCCCCCGTCGGGTGCCCATCGGCTTCCACGCCAACTGGCTCCCCGACCGCTGAACGGGCGCGCCGCGCCGTCCGCCGGGGTTCACGGGAGCCCCGGCGCTGCCACGATGGAGCCGAAGTAGCCGACGACGCAGTCGGCCAGGTCGTCCGCCGCGCCGAGGGCGGTCGCCACGTCGGCGGGCTCGAGCGGTTCGAGCCCCGTCAGCAGGGACCCGAAGAGGTCGCTGTGTCCGCACGCCGCGTCCAGCAGCGCATGGGCCCGGAACGGCTCCCAGATCGACGGTGCGAGCCCCGTGCCGGCGAGGAGGTCGAACTCCGTGCGCAGCGCGTCGACGTCGCCGGCGCCGCCCTCGCAGGCGGCCCCCAGCACGAGGTAGGCGACCGTCGAGGACGTCGCGGCCGTCGCGAACAGCGCCAGCAGCGCTCGGGTGCCGGGCAGCGGACGCCGACGGTCGAGCTCGTCGGCGGGGAGCGCCGCCGACAGCCCCGCCCGCACCGCCGCCGGGTGGTCGGCCTCCTCGACGCCGTAGGCCCGCAGCGCGGCGGCGACCGGGGCCGGTGCCCGTGTTGCGGCAAGCGCCACGTGGTGTGCCGTACCCCGCATGAACTGCCACTCCTCGACCAGCGCCACGAGGGCGGTGCGCGCGCCGGAGCCGTACGCGCCGCGCCGCAGGTCGCCCAGACCGGCACCGTCCGCCCGCCGGGCCGCTCGAGCCCGGACATGGTCGACGAGCACGTCGGCCGTCACCGACACCGGGGTAGCCGGCTCGACCACCGCAGCGCGCAGCAGCGCGGTGACCGTCTCCGTCACCGCGGGTGCCAGGTCGGCGGCACCGCCCGAGATGCGCGCCGGGGTCATCGCACGAGCCAGCCGATCGGCCACGTAGCGGCTCAGGCCCGGATCGGCGGTCGCCGAGGTGGGCTCCGCGCCGGGCAGGCGCCGGAAGGTCGTGTGCCACCACGCCGACGGGACAGGCCGGCGCAACGGGTCGGTGGTGTCGCTCACTCGTGCGGCGGTCGGTAGGGGCGACGGGCACCTGGGCCGTCGACCGGTCCCGGTCGGGTGAGGCGGATGGCCGCCCGGGGCAGCCGCGCCAGCGACCGTCCCAGCAGCTCCAGGTGGCGGTCGTCGTCGAGCGCACCGTAGACGGCGGCGGTGGTCTTGAAGCGCCCGGGATGGTGCACCGCACCGTGGTAGACGGTGGAGGTCGACACGGCCGCGAGGTTGCGGCCCGCCGGGAAGGCCACGAAGCGCCGGGGCCCGCCGAAGGTCTCGGTCACGTAGAACGACCCGGAGCGGACCTCCTCGTCGTGGTCGCGGGTGAACACAGCACGGTAGAAGGCGGGCTCCACGGCCCGGTGGGCCTCGTAGTAGGTGACGGCGCTGTGGTCGCCGAAGACGTCCAGGTGATCGGGGATGTCGGCGGTCTGGGTCACGAACGTGATGCCGTCCAGCCGGGCGAACGGCAGCGACTCGAACCACGTGGTGAGCGGCGAGAAGCGCCCGGCGAACACCGGGTCCCATCCGAACGGCGGGGTCTCCTCCTGTGAGGCGCGTGCCACGGCGTCGGCGAGCGACGGGGCGTGCAGGACCAGGGCGCCGTCGACCACGGGCTTTCGGGCATGGAAGGTGACGTGACGGATGCGGTCGTCGACGAAGGCGCAGTGGTCGGCATGGTGCTGGACGAAGTCCCGCAGGTCCTCGATGTCCACCGGTGCCGGTGGGACGTCGAGCACGATGGCGGCCCAGTCCTCGAACACCCTCACGCCTCCCACACCGGGGCGCCGTGGCCGTCACGACGGGCCTGCCAGTCGGCCCACGACTCGGGTGCCGGCACACCGTCGCGCACGACCCACAGGGGCGCTCGGCCGTTGCCCAGCAGCGCCCGGTGCAGCGCCCGTTCCGCGTCGCGCTGGGCCGGGCTGGTCACACCCCCCGGGGCCGAATAGCCGAGGTCCACGCTCCAACGCACGGTGGCGCTCCGGTTCAGGCCGCTGGCGTGCAGGGTGCGGTGGGTGAGCACCACGGCGTCACCCGGAGCCATCGGCAAGGCCACGGGATCGGCCCGGCTCGTCACGTCGAACGGGATCCGGACGTTGAGGTGCTCGTCCCGGCTCCAGGGCAGCAGTCCCCAGCGGTGGCTGCCCGGTATGACCTCGAGGCAGCCGTTGCGGAGGCCCGCCTCCACCAGGGGGACCCACACGGTCAGCACCCGGGCCTCGGCTGCATCCCGCCCGTAGTACTGGCTGTCCTGATGCCAGGGGAAGGCGGTCCGCGGGCAGCCCGGCAGCTTGGTGACCAGCTGCTCGTCGCCGTTGAACACCACGTCGGGCCCGAGCAACGCCTGCAGCGCCTCCAGCAGGCGGGGTGCGGTCACCAGTGCGTGCAGGGCCTCCGAGAACAGGCACCGGTACCACTTGCGCGGTCGCACCGAGTCGGTCTGGGCGTAGACCGCGGCCAGCCGGCGTTCCACCGGCAGGTCGGGGCACGGGTCCCGGATCACGCCGTCGCCCAGGAGGTACCGCACGTGGTCCTCCACTGCGTGCTCGACCCGGGCCAGCACGCCGTCGACGGTGGCGCGTGGCACGACCCCGCGGAGCACGACGAAGCCGTCGTCGCGCAGGGCGGCGGGCAGGTCGGCCGTCGACGCCACCGGCGTCACGCCAGCTCCCGTCGACGTTCGTGCCACCATCGGGCCAGCTCGGCGGAACGCCGGCGGAACCCCGGCGACACCTGTGACTCGGTGGCTCGCCACACCAGCGGGTCCTGCTGGACGGGTCGACCGTCGACCGTGTCGACCCGCTGCAGCACCTGGTCCCAGGACCGGACCCGGGCCTCGCCGCCGGGATCGGGTGCCGGCGGTGCCGACGGCGGCACGAACAACGTGTGGTACGGCGAGAGCCAGCGACCCAGCTCGTCGAGCTCACGGAGACGGAACCACAGGACCTGATCGCGCCCCTCGTCGGCCACAGTGTGGACGAGGGCGACGGGATGGTCGGGGCGCTCGTCCACGCCCAGACGCTCGGCCAGCGCTGCGTAGCGACCCGGGCGGGACACGGGCGCGCCGAGGAAGTGGTCCGTGTCGTAGTACCCCGGCTGGATGACCGCCGCCGCCCACGCGGGGTCGAGTCGCAGCCTCGTGGTGAGGAGTCGCTGGGCCAGCACCACCTGCAGGCCGTGGGCCTGGTCGTAGCCGACGGCGGCGAGCAGCGTCTCGACGGCCGACACGCCAGGCAGCACCCGGACCCGCAGGTCGCGCTCGGCCGCCCCGCACACCAGGAGCCGGGTGATGCGATCCGCCAGGGACGCGCTGCCGGGCTGCAGCGCCACGACCCCCGGGGACTCGACCGCCACCGCCAGGATGCGTGCCGCGATGCGCTCGTACATCGTGGGCCGGTGGTCACCGAGGTGGTACTCGCCCGCCTCCTGGAGGTGGGTGACCGCGCCCGGGTTGCAGGTCGCGACGAGGTCGCCCAGGGCCGGGGTGTGCCCGGAGACGAACACCGTGCGGGCCGAGGCGATGGCCTGTCGGGCCTCCCCGGTCAGGTGGTGGACGTCGTGGATGCCGACGCCGATGATCGTGAGATCCGTCTCCACCGACGCCGACCTGCGCAGGCGCGCCCGGCTCAGGGAGAACGACTCGAGCCCGGCGTCGGTCACGCGAAGAGGTCGCCGAGCTCCAGCACGACACCCACCGCGGCGCGTCGGTCGGCCAGCCAGGCGTCGAAGAGCAGGTCCTCGACGAGCGCGTGGGTGCCCTCGTCGAGGCGGGCCCGGTCGATGCGCTCCACCCGCAGCACGTGGTGCAGCCCGTCGGTCTCCACCGGTCCCACGAGATCGCCGGCCGCGGCACCGAAGACGACCTCGGCGACGGCCGGTTCCAGGGCGAAGCGCCGGACGTCGCCCACGTAGCCACGCGGCGCGTGGTCGACCGAGAAGCGCGCCGCTGACGCGAACGTCTCGGTGCCCTCGGCCAGATCGCGGTGGACCAGCGCGGCGGTGTCGGCGGAGGTGCACACGATCCGGCTGAGCTCGGCGACGTCGAACTGCGGGCGGTTGTCGGTGAAGTACGCCTCCACCTGCGCGCCCACGACCTCGCGCCGGAGCGTGCCGGCCACCACGCTGCGACGCAGGTACTCCTCGAGGTCGTCGACCGACATGGACCGCTCGGCGAGCCAGTCCTCGGTCTGGGCAGCCCGCAACAGGCCCATGCTGCGCCGGAAGGCGTCGGCGGCGGCCTGGAGGTCGCCGTCGTCGGCGGAGATGCCCCGCGCCGCGGCCTCCTCGGCCAGCAGCACGTCGTCGAGGGCGTGGCGCAGGACGTCGAGTCGGTCGCTGATCTTCAGGGTGTAGAGGGCCTCGGCGAGCGAGACCTCGCGCCCGCCCACCCGTCCCACGGATCGCGCGCCCAGGTCGTCGGCCATCAGCCCCGCACTCCCATCAGGCCCACGATGTTGGTGGTGCGTCCGCCGGGCAGGGGTGCCACGCCGAAGGTGTTGAACGTGGGCGAGGACAGGGGTGCGTACGAAGTCTGGAACACGTTCGTCCCGACGGGGGAGAACGCGAAGCCGACCACGTCGTCGTCCTCGGGTGCCAGGTCACGGATCTCGATCGTCGCCATTCGGCCTCCTCTGCTCGGGGGTGTGTGCGTCGTCGCCGCTTCGGGCCGCGCCCGGCGGGGGCGTGCATCGCTGCTCCAGTCGCCCGGCGGCGGATCCGGTTACACCCGGCCCGACGGGGTCCCGCCGATCCACCGTAGGATGCGCCGGTCAGGGCGACAGGGGGACGAGCTCGTGGCACACGACCTGATCATCCGGCACGGCACGGTCATCGACGGCACCGGCGCCGCCGCCGTCCGGGCCGACGTGGCCGTCGACGGCGACCGCATCAGCGCGGTGGGGGACCTCGCCGAGGGGACGGCCGCCCGGGAGATCGACGCCACCGGCCTCGTCGTCACGCCCGGCTTCGTGGATCTGCACACCCACCTCGACGCCCAGGTGGGCTGGGACCCGTTCCTCACCTCCAGCTCCTGGCAGGGCGTCACCACCGCGCTGCTGGGCAACTGCGGGGTCAGCTTCGCCCCCGTCGCTCCGGACGCCCACGGCTACCTGGCCGAGCTCATGGAGAGCGTGGAGGACATCCCCCGCGACGCCATCCTGTCGGGACTGCCGTGGGACTGGCGGACCTATCCGGAGTACCTCGACTCGGTGCAGCGCCTGGCGCCGGCGCTGAACGTGGTCGGCCTGGTTGGTCACTGCGCGGTGCGCTACGAGGTGATGGGGGAGCGCTCCATGTCCGACGAGGCGCCCACCGCCGACGAGCTGGCCCGGATGCGCGACCTGGCCGCAGCCTCGGTGGCAGGCGGGGCGGTGGGGTTCTCGACGTCTCGGATCCTGCTGCACGTGGTGCCCGACGGTCGCAAGGTGCCCGGCACCTACGCCCGACTCGACGAGTACCTGGCCATCGCAGCGGGCATGAACGACGCCGGCGGCGGGCTGTTCCAGGTGGTGAACGACTTCGAGACCCGCGCCGGGGAGGAGTTCGGCCTGCTGGCCGCGATGGCCGAGCACGCCGGCGACGTGCTGTTCGCCATGGGTCCCGGCAACGACGAGCAGGGCGACCTCGGGGTGGTCGAGCTGTGGGACCGGTTCCTCACCGACACCCGCGCCCGCGCGGGACGGATCACCGGCTACACGATGACCCGCCCGTCGGGCACGTTGATGGGCCTGCTGCAGGTGCCGCCGGTGCGCGGGCCGCGGTGGAAGGCGCTGATGTCGCGACCCACCGTCGAGGAACGGCTCGCCGGCCTGCGCGACGACGTCACCCGCGCCGAGCTGGTCGAGGAGGGCCATCGCAAGGGGCTGTGGTACGACCCGCGCCACATCCACCCGCTGGGTGACGCCGAGACGCCCGACTTCCACGTCGAGCGCGGTCCCTCGCTGGCCGACCTGGCCGAGGCCGCCGGGGTGCACCCCGTGGAGGTGGTCATCGACCGACTGCTGGCCAGCGAGGGCCGCGAGCTGTTCAACGTGTGGTTCTTCCACCGCAACCGCCCGGCCCTGGGTGAGCTGCTGCGCCTCGACGCGGTGTATCCCGGCGCCGGCGACGCCGGGGCCCACGCCGGGCAGATCTGCGACGCCGACGCGCCCACCCACTACCTGGCCTACTGGTGCCGCGAGCGCGGCATGGTCGATCTGCCCGAGGCCGTGCACCGCCTCACCGGCAAGGCCGCGGCCGTGCTGGGCCTGGTGGAGCGGGGCACGATCACCGTCGGCCACCACGCCGACCTGAACGTGTTCGACCCGTTGCGGTTGCAGCCCGGCTATCCGACCTACCGCAACGACCTGCCCGGCGGGGCGGGACGTCTGTGCGTCGGGGCCCGTGGCTACGCCGCCACGCTGGTCAACGGGGTGGTGGTCACCGAGGAGGGCGTGAACACCGGTGCGCGGCCCGGACGGGTACTGCGGGAGTTCGCCCGCGGCTGAGGTCCCGGGCGAGGGACACGGGAGGGTTCGGATGGTCGGGTCGGGATGGAGCCGGGTCGCGCTCGTCGCCCTCGTGGTGCTCGGGGTCTCGTTTGGCGTGGGGCTGGCGGCGTGCTCCTCGGAGGAGGGGAGTGACGACACGGCGGCCGGCGGCTCGGGTACCTCGGGCGGGTCCGACGCGACCGGGGGGCCCGAGGCCGAGTCGGCGGTGCCGGCCGGCTCCCTGCTCGCGCACGTCGATCCCGACACCGAGCAGGTCAGGGTGCTCGACGCGGTCGCGGCGCGGGCCGCCCTCGGCGCCCTGCCCGGTGGTGGCGACACCACGATGCTGGCGGCGCTGGGGGCGGCCGTCCCCGAGGTGGCCACCCCGACCGCTGTCCTGGGTGAGGTCCTCGATCCCGGGCAGGTGGTCGAAGCCGTGCACTGGGGTCCCGACGTGGCGCTCGGATCGGGTGGCCCCGAGGCGGTCACCGTGGTGCGCACCGAGCAGTCGATGGCGTCGCTCGCCGAGGGCCTCGCCGACGCCGGCTACGACGAGGACGGGGACGGGCGGTGGGTGGACGACGGCGCCGTGCGCGGCGATCCCGCCGTGGTCGTGGTGCGGGACGACCTGGTCGTCCTCGGCCGAGACGCCGACCAGGTCGACGCCGCGCTCGGACGCGACGGGCAGCCCGACGACGCCGCCTGGCTCGTCGGGCTGCAGGCGGTCGCAGGGCCCCTGCGCACGGTGCGGGTCGTCGGCGACGGTTGCCTGCTCGCGGTCTCGGCGGGTGACGGGCTCGACGGCACCTCGACGCTGGCGGTCGGGACCGACGGCGAGCCGCAGCTCTCCTCGGGCGACTTCGTCGATCGCCGCGGGGCCGTCGTCGAGGTCGTCGCCGGGCCCGAGGCACGGGAGGGAGCCGAGGGCTGGTGGGTCTACGACCTGGCGACACGCCCGCCGGGCGGGACCGAGCTCGACGCTGATGTCGTGGTGACGTTCTCGCCACGCCAGGTCGTGGAGGCCGAGCCCGTCAACGCATCGCTGCTCTGCGCCTGACGGCGTCCCGGCCTTCGCCTCGGAGGGCGAACGGGAGACGGCTCAGGGGAGCTGACCGTAGGCCCGTTCGGGTCGCACGGTGAGCACGAGGCGCCGATCGGCCACCATGGCCTGGTCGTACTCGTCCCAGTCGGGGTGCTCGTCGCCGCTGATGGCCCGGTACAGCTCGCGCAGGCGCACGGTGGTGGCATCGCCGGGTTCGGCGGCCGTCGGCGAGAGCACCGCCTCGCCGTCGACGACCGCCCACGACCAGAAGTCGTCGCTCGTGACGTGCAGGCTCACCCGGGGGTCCCGCCGGGCGTTGACGGTCTTGGCCCGGGTCTCGGTGACCGAGAGGTGGATCTCGCCGCCGTCGTACCAGTACATGATGTTGGACAGCTGGGGACGTCCGTCGCGACGGATGGTGACCAGCACGCCCTTGGTCTGCCCGGCCAGGTAGGCCAGCGCCCGTTCGAGCTCCACGACGCTCAGCCTCCCAGGCCCTCGGCGAGCCGCATCACGTAGAACACGGCGCCGTGCGGGTCGGCGACCATGGCGAAGCGTCCCGGGGGGATGTCCATGGGCGGCAGGTGCAGCACGCCGCCCAGCTCCTGCACCCGGGCCACGGCGGCGTCGCAGTCCTCGACGGCGAAGTACACGAGCCACATGGGCGGAGCCTCGGCGGGCATGCCCTCCGGCCTCGGCATCATGCCGGCGATGGACCGCCCCTCGAGGAGGAACTCGGTGTAGTCCATGTCGCCCTCGGAGGCGCGGGCCTCCCAGCCGAACAGCTCGCCGTAGAAGGCGGAGGCGCCGGCCACGTCGGTGGTCAGCAGCTCGTTCCAGGCGAAGGCACCGGGCTCGTCGACGAGGCCCGCGCCCTTGTGGGCCCGGGGTTCCCACACCGACACCACCGCGCCCTGTGGGTCGGCGAGGATGCCCATGCGGCCCACGTCGAGCACGTCCATGGCCGGCAGGAGCACCGTGCCGCCCAGCTCCAACGCCCGAGCCAGGCTGGCATCGGCATCGGCCACGGTGACGTAGGAAGCCCAGTAGGGCGGGACGTCGGAGTTCATCTGCGGGCCGATGCCGGCGACGGGCAGGCCACGCAGCAGGCACATGCGGTAGCCGCCGGCCTCGGGCGGTCCCTCCTCGGACGCCCAGCCGAACAGCGCCCCGTAGAAGGCGGCGGCGCCGGCGGGATCGGGCGAGCCGACGTCCACCCACGACGGCGTCCCCGGCGCGTACTCGGTCATCTCCATGGTGCAGCCCCTCCCCGGTGTGGTCCCCGCGTCATCGATGCCGTGGCGCGCACCGTAGACGCGCACCGCTCGCTATGCCGGGGACGGGCACACCATCGACAACAGCCGGGCTGCGCCGATCCCGGGGTTCAGCGGTGGTGCAGGCGCGAGGCCGGTTGGTAGCGGGGGCCGGCGGTGTCGTCGACGCGCTGCAGCAGGACCTCGCACGGCGGCTCGGCCACGGCCGCGAACCGGCGCGCCCGGTCGGCGCCGACCGCCTCCCAGGGGGTCGTGGTGAGGGCGTCGGTGCGGTCCTCGATGCGTTGGCGCAGGGCGACGCCGGCCGGGGACACCCGCCAGCCGTCGTCGGTTGACGACGGCTCCCGTTCGGCCAGCCCGCGTGCCGCCAGCGATGCACAGCCGGCGTCGATCGCTGCGTCGGCCCACATGCGGCTCCGCGCGATCCAGTCGTGCGGGTAGCCGACCCACGCGCTGTGCAGCAGCGACGCTTCGACCGGCCCCAGGTCGGCCTCGACGAGCAGCGCCATGTGGGTGTCGCCCCGCCACTCCCGCAGGCAGTTGACCGCGTGCCACGCCGACAGCAGAGGATCGTCGGGGCGGGGCAGGCTCCGACAGGCCCCGAACAGGACCCGGCCCGACGGCGGACAGGCCTCGACCGCGTCCCACAGCCAGTCGGCCATGGCGGCGATGGCCTCGACGTGGTCACCCACGTAGGTGTGCAGCCCGGCCCGCACGGCGTCGTCGCGCGCCGCCCACACCGCCTCGAAGGTCGTCGCCGCCCGGGCGGCCTGCAGCGACACCCGGATGGCATCGGGGTGGATGGTGGAGAACGCGGCGACGACGGCGTCGTCACCGGCGGGGGCCAGCGGTGCCGCCCGTGACGGCACGTAGCCGAGCGGACCCGGGAGTCCCAGCGCCGTGTAGCGCTCGATCGCCCCCGGATCCCAGAAGATCCACCCGATCAGGGTCTGGACGCTGCGTGCGTTCCGGGCCGTGACGGCCTTCCAGTCGATGTCGTCGTCGGTGTCGATGTCCATGTGCCGTTCTCCCGGGCCCGTCCAGCGCTCCTCGGGCCGACCGTACGCCGTCGTGGGGTGCAGACTGGCGCCATGGCACCACGCTCCGACGAGATCTTCGACCGCGGCCTCGACGTGTTCGGCGGTGTCGTCGACCGCCTCGACCTCGACGACTGGGAGCGCGCCACGCCCTGCGCGGGCTGGACGGCGCTCGACGTGCTCGGCCACCTCGGCAGCTCGATCCGCATGGGGATCAGCGTCCTGCGTGGCGAGCAGCCGTCGTGGCCCGACGTCGCCCGGCCCGCCGAGCTGGTCGACGGTGACCCGGTGGCGTGGTGGCACGCCACGGCCGACGACGCCCGGGCGGCGCTCGTCGGCGCCGACCTCGACCTGGTGATGGACACCCCGATGGGGCCGCGCACCGTGGCCGACCGGTTGGCCTTCCCAGCCGTGGACCTGTTCGTGCACGCCTGGGACATCGGCCGCGCCGCGGGCGTCGAGGTGACGATGCCGGCCGACGTGATCGAGCTGGCCCACGCCCACATCGACCCGTTCCCCGCCGACGTGGTGCGCGGCCCGGGCGGCGCGTTCGGCCCCGAGGTCGAGGCCCCGACCGACGCGACCCCCACCGAGGCGTTCGTCGCCTGGACCGGCCGCGCCCCGCGCTGACCCCGCGCCACCCTGCGCTGCCCCTCCCGCCCCTACCGTTCTTGCGCGATTCGAGCCCGGAGACCGACGCCGGGCGACCCGATTTCGTTGGTTGTCGGCCGGTCTGGCTACTGGCGGGACAGCGTGGCCCGCTCGTCGGTGGCAGCGAGCAGCTCGGCCTCGTCGGGCCGGCCGGAGCGGAGCTGGATGTCGACCCGGTGCAGCGCGCCGGTGAAGCGGAACGGGGCGCGGTAGCGGGTGCTCACGGGCGAGCCGTGGTCCTCGCCCACGCTGGCGCCGGTGCTCGAGATCATGCGCATGACGAACGGCACCGACACGGAGCCGGCCTCGGCGCCCTCGACCACCAGCGTCGCCGAACCGCCCTCGCCGTCGCGTCGGAAGCGCACACCCACGACGGCGGGGCCCTCGGGCACCGCCAGCTCGGACACGACGACGTGGTGCTCGCCGAAGCAGTTGTAGTCGAACACCAGGCGGTCGTCCTGCACGAACAGCGAGAGCCCGGAGTTCTCGTTGCCCGTGGCGTACAGCACGCCCTCGCCGCCGGCGGGGCGCTCGACGGTGGCGGCCAGGTCCCAGCTCCGGCCTCCCAGCGAGGCCGACACCTGCGCCGGCAGGCGGGTCATCGGCGGGCGGTAGGTGTAGTGGCGGTCGGCCGGGTGCGGGGCACGGTCACGGAAGCGCGCCCCGAACAGCTCGATGGTGCGGTCGTCGAGGGGAAGCACGCCGTGGCGTTCGGCTTCGACCCACCACCGCTGCACCAGCGTCGCGAGCCGATCGGGCTCCGCGGCGGCCAGGTCCCGGCACTCCGAGAGGTCCTCGGCCACGTGGTACAGCTCCCAGGTGTCCTCGTCGAAGGGGACGCCGGGCTGGTGGCGGGTGACCGCCTTCCAACCGTCGGCGTAGAGGCCACGATGGCCCATCATCTCGAAGTACTGGACGGTGTTGCGCGCCGGCGCCGTGCCGCCGTCGGGGCCGAACGTGTAGACGAGCGACGTGCCGGCCAGCGGCAGCTGCTCGGCGCCCCGGTACACCGTGGGCGGGGTGACGCCCACCGTCTCGTAGATCGTGGCCGCCAGGTCGGTGACGTAGTGGAACTGGCTGCGCAGGCCGCCTCCGTCGGCGATGCCGGCGGGCCAGTGGGCGACGAGGGGCACGTGCACACCGCCCTCGTGGGTGTTCTGCTTGTACCACTTGAACGGCGTGTTGCCGACCTGGGCCCACCCCCACGGGTAGTTCGAGTGGCTCGACGGGCCGCCGATCTCCTCCAGCCGGTCGACGGCCTCCTCGGGGGTCTCCAGGATGAAGTTGAAGAACTTCATCTCGTGCAGCACCCCGAACGGACCGCCCTCCTGGCTGGCGCCGTTGTCCGACAGCAGGAACACCAGCGTGTTGTCGCGGCGGCCCAGCGCGTCGAGGGCGTCGAGGAAGCGGCCGATCTGGGCATCGGTGTGCTCGAGGAACGCGGCGAAGGCCTCCTGCAGCCGGCAGGCCAGGCGGCGGTGGGTGTCGGGCAGCTCGTTCCAGGGCTCCACGCCGGGGTTGCGGGGGGCCAGCTCGGTCCCGTCGGGGAGCAGGCCGAGCGCCTGCTGGCGGGCGAAGACCCGGTCGCGTGCCGCGTCCCAGCCCTCGTCGAAGCGGCCGCGGTATTTGGCCAGGTACTCGGCCGGCGCCTGGTGGGGGGCGTGGGTGGCACCGAACGCCAGGTAGGTGAACACCGGCCGGTCGGGGCGGATCGACAGAGAGTCGTGCAGGAACCCGATGGCCCGGTCGACGAGGTCCTCGCTCAGGTGGTAGCCGTCCTCGGGGGACGCGGGCGGATCGACGTGGTGGTTGTCGTAGACGAGGTCGGGGCTGAACTGGTCGGTCTCGCCGTCGAGGAACCCGTAGAAGCGGTCGAAGCCCCGTTGGCAGGGCCACTGGTCGAAGGGCCCTGCTGCGGAGGCGTTCTCCATCTGGCACAGGTGCCACTTGCCCACGGCGAAGGTGGCGTAGCCGGCGTCGCGCAGGACCTCGGCCAGCGTGGCGGCGTGGTGGGTGACCTCACCGCGCAGGTGGGGGAAGCCGCTGTTGAAGTTGGACACCGAGCGCATGCCCACGGTGTGGTGGTTCCGTCCCGTGAGCAGCGCGGCCCGGGTGGGGGAGCACACCGGCGTGACGTGGAAGTTCGTGTACCGCAGACCCCCCGCCGCCAGTCGGTCGATGTTGGGCGTGTCGACGTCGCCGCCGTAGCAGCCGAGCTGCGCGAAGCCGAGGTCGTCGAGCACGATCACCACGACGTCCGGCGCGTCCTCGCCGGGGTGCGGTGCGGTCGGCCACCACGGGGTGGACTCCGCCAGGGTGCGGCCGATGGTGCCCTCGAAGGGCTCGGGGGACGAGAAGGTGGTCATGGCCGTGCTCCGGGGGCGGTCTCGATGGACTCGATGAGGTGATCGACGGTCGGCGTCAGCGTGACCACGACCGCTTCGTCGGCGGCGTCGATCGACCGGCACAGCGCGGCCAGCGCCTCGTCGTCGGCCACCCGGTCGAAGCGCACGTGGTCCCAGGTGCGGTCGTCGCCCAGCACCACCCCTTCGACGGCGAAGTGGGCCACGAGCGCGACGCCGTCGGGCGCGGCCGGTGCGGCCGGCCCGCTGCGGGTGACGCTCAGCACCAGCCGGCCGGTGGTGGGAGCCGACGGGTCGTGCGCGGTCGGGTGCGTCGCGGCGTTGATGGTGAACGCCATCCCGGCGATCTTGTGCTCGTGCTGGTCCTTGAAGTCGTCACGCTGCTGCATGGCGAAGAAGGCGGCCCGCGACGGGTAGCGGGCGATGGCGACCCGGTCCCAGGTCGGGGTGCCCCGGAGCTGGGTGTCGACGTCGCCGGCGAAGGCCACCACGGCCCCCACCGCCGCCAGCGGGCCCAGCGGGGCGTAGGCGTCGTCGGCTTCGCGGCCGCTCAGCGTCGTGGCCCGGCCGTCTCGGTAGGCGGCCACCGCCCGGTAGCGCATGAGGTTCAGGGCCCAGAAGGGGCCGTCCTCGTCGGCCGGTAGTTCCAGCCAACGACCGATCAGCGCCCAGTTGGGCTGCCCGTACCCGGGGCCCTCGCCGCGCTCAGCCATCGTCGCGGCCCTCGCGCTCGAGCGTGCACACCAGGCCCAGGCGGGGATCGGTGCGACCGTCGAGCAGTTGGCGGTAGGCGTCCACCACCGCGTCGGGGCCGGCGAGGGGGTGGACCTCGAGCCAGCCTCGGGCCCAGTCGGCGAAGCCGTCCCACGCCGCACCCAGGCGGCGGTCGAGGCCGTCGCGTCCCCAGTCGGCGCTGCGCTTGGTGATGCGGTCGGGTGCGAAGAAGAACACGGGGGCGGGGCCGGGCAGGTCGCCCGCGGTGCCCGGTCGATGGTCCCAGTGCGTGCCGCCCACCGTCAGCGAAGCGGCGAGGTCGCCGCCCAGGCGGGTGTGCAGGGCGTGCAGCACGTCGCGGTCCCCGGCGATGTCCACCACCACGGCGAGGCCGGGAGGGAGCCGGTCGACCTCGTCGTAGGTGTGGACCTCGTCGTAGACGCCGAGGCCTTCGACGAAGGTCCGGTTGCCGGCCGAGGTCAACCCGGCCACCCGGGCGCCGCGGCGGTGGGCCAGGAAGGCCGTGGCGATGGCGGTCTTGGCCGACGCGCTGGTGAGCACGACCCGGGCGTCGGCCAGCCCTGCGTCCGCGTCCGCGCCGGTGTCGTCGGCCAGCAGGTCGTCGAGGAGGTAGCCGGTGAAGAAGAGCGGGTAGAGCAACATGTGCAGGTCTTCGCGGTCGGCGCGGTACGCGGGATCGGCCGCGGTGCGCTGGTAGCGGTTGTAGGCCGGGGCGAGGCCGGCCCGGTGGGGGGCCACGTCGCTGCAGCCCCGCTCGTCGGCCCGACCGGGGGTGATGACCAACTCGTCCGACATGGGCAGGTACCCGTAGAGGCGTTCACCGACGGCCAGATCGGGGGAGCGCGATGCCACCACCTCGGCGAAGCCCCACACCGGGATGCGGCCCCACGGGAGGACCTCGCCGGGATCGGGCGGTGCCGACGGGAACACCTCCCAGTACCGGAGCATCTCGCCGAACACGGCGTAGGAGATGTTGTTCGCCGTGAGCGCGAACCCGTCGACGCGCAGGCGGGCCTGGCCGTCGTCGAGCTCGATCGGGTCCGCGTCCACGACGCGAACACGGTGCAGGTCGTTCCGGACCAATTCGATGTCCACCGCAGCCTCCCCCGGCGAGCTCGGGCACCGGGCACGGGAACCTGGCGGCGCCGCTCCGGGACCGTGCCCGGAGTCGGAGCCGGCGTCCTCGCGCCTGCGCCGACCAACAATTGACAATCCTACTGCCAATACCCTGGCGCGACAAGGGGTGAGCCCTCCGGTGTCCGGTCTATTGACAGATGGACTGCCAGTTTCTACGGTGCGGGGGTCGGTGGGGGGCGTCGTGCCGCCGACAGGAGGTCGTGCACATGTGGGCAGTCCCTTCCGAGAGCGCCGTGCACCCCGACGATCCCGTGCCGTTCCCGGGCCGTCGTCGCGCCGCGCGCGCCGTGGTGGTCGCGCTGGCGCTCGCCTTCGTGCTGGCGTCGTGCGGCAGCGGTGACGACGAACCGGCCAGCGACGCGCTCCCGGACGTGGGCGACGAGTCGACGTCGGTCACCGTCGCCCCCGGCGGGTCACCCACGCCGGGCGGCACGCTGGTCTACGGGATCGAGGCCGAGAGCGCCGGCTGGGACCCCACCGCCGACCGGTTCTCCACGTCGGGCTGGACCGTGGCCTGGACCTTCTACGACGCGCTGGCCGCCTTCGACGACGACGGCAACGCCCAGCCCTACCTGGCCCGGTCGTTCGAGCCGAGCGAGGACTACCGCACCTGGACGATCCGCCTGCGCCCCGACGTGCGGTTCCACAACGGCGAGGTGCTCGACGGTGCGGCCCTCGAGCTGTTCTTCGGGCAGCTCCTGGAGGCGCCCCTCAGCAAGGCCGCGTTGGCCAACATCTCCTCCGTCGAGGTGGCCCCCGACGACCCGCTGGCCGTGGTGGTCACCATGGCCGAGCCGTGGGCGACGTTCCCCGCCAACCTGACCCTGCAGGTCGGCATGGTCCCGGCCCCCTCGCAGCTCGCGTCGAGCGACCGGGCGGTGCGATCGGCCCGGCCCGTCGGCACCGGCCCCTTCGAGTTCGAGGAGTGGGTGACGGGCGACCAGTTGCGCGTGGTGCGCAACGCCGAGTACTGGCAGACCGACGAGGCGGGCGCCTCGCTGCCCTACCTGGATGCCATCGAGTTCCGGATCATCGCCGAGTCCGTCACCCGGCAGTCGGCCATCGTGGCCGGCGACGTGGACCTCGTGCACATGAACCTGGCCCCGCCGACCGCCGAGCTGCTGGACGACGCCCGGGCCGGGGAGCTGCAGGTCGTGTTCGATCCGGGGGAGACCGAGGAGGTCTTCATCCTGTTCAACACCGCGGTGGCGCCGCTCGACGACGTGCGGGTCCGCCAGGCCCTGGTGGCGGCCACGGACGTCGACACCTACCTGCAGAC
>JALOLF010000074.1 GCA_025456085.1 Acidimicrobiales bacterium | reverse complement strand
CGCCGCCGGCACCGTCGGCGAGCTCCGCTTCGACCCCTTCGCCATGCTGCCCTTCTGCGGCTACAACATGGGCGACTACTTCGCCCACTGGCTGCGCATGGGCGAGGTCCGCGACGACGCCGTCCTGCCCAGGCTGTTCTGGGTCAACTGGTTCCGCAAGGGCGAGGACGGCAGCTTCCTGTGGCCCGGGTTCGGCGACAACAGCCGGGTGCTGGAGTGGGTCGTCGGGCGCTGCGACGGCACCGCCGAAGGGTTCGAGACCCCCATCGGCGTGCTCCCCGCACCCGCCGCGCTCGACACCGACGGCCTCGATCTCTCCGAGGACGCCCTCGCCGAGCTGCTGCGGGTCGACACCGACGCCTGGCGCGACGAGCTCCCCCAGATCGAGGCGCACTACGACCACCTGGGCGAGCGCCTCCCCCAGGTGCTGCGCGACGAGCTCGCGGCCCTCGCCAAGCGCCTCACGGCCTGACACGCACGCATCCCGACCGGGACGATGTCAGTCCAACCAACGTCGCCCGACATCCGACGTCCGGTCTCGGAGCTCGAGGCACAGCTCTTCAAGGCGCTCGGGCACCCGGCACGGATCCGCATCCTCGAGCTGCTGACAGATGGCGAACGAACGGTCGGCGACCTCCAACCCCTGGTCGGCATCGAGTCCTCGCACCTCTCCCAGCAGCTCGGCGTGCTGCGGCGCGCGGGCCTGGTGACCAGCCGCCGGGAGGGATCCTCGGCGCGGTACGCCCTGCGTGACCCACTGGTCGCCGACCTGCTCGCCGTCACCCGACAGCTCCTGCTCGCCTCGCTGCACCACACCCGAGACCTGCTCGCCGACCTCGGGGCACAGCGATGACCCGGACGCCACCGATCTCCGACGCCGAGGGCCGGTCGGGCTTCGCGGCGTCGACGTGGCGGCGCACTGCCTCGCTGCTCCCCCGGCGCAGCGACTACGCCGGCCTCTCGGGCTCCTGGCGTTCCGACGTCGTCGCCGGGCTCACCGTCGGCGTCGTCGCCCTGCCCCTCGCGCTGGCGTTCGGCGTCACCACGGGCCTCGGGGCGGCCGCTGGACTCACCACCGCCATCGTGGCCGGGCTCGTCGCCGCCGTGTTCGGCGGCTCGAACGTGCAGGTGTCGGGACCTACCGGTGCCATGACCGTCGTCCTGGTCCCGATCGTCGCCCGCGACGGTGCCGACGCCGTCGCCGTCGTGGGTGCGATCGCCGGCATCCTCGTCGTCGCCGCCGGTGTGCTGCGTCTCGGCCGCGTCCTGGCCTACATCCCGTGGCCCGTGGTCGAGGGGTTCACCCTCGGCATCGCCGTCATCATCTTCCTGCAGCAGGTGCCCGCCGCCCTCGGGGTCGCCAAGCCCGACGGCGAGAACACCGCCGCCGTCGCCGCCCGCGCCGCGGTGGATGCGCTGGACACGGGGTCGGGACAGGCACTGGCCCTGGTCCTGATCGTCGTCGTCGTCATGGTCGCAGCCCCACGCCTACAACGCGCACTGCCTGCGTCGCTGCTGGCGGTGGTCGCCGCCACCGGCTGCGCGAGCGTCGCCGGCTGGGATGTGGCCACCATCGGCGCACTGCCGTCGTCGCTGCCGCGGCCGGGCATCCCGTCGCTCCCCGAGGGCGGTCTGTCCCAGTACTTCGGCGCGGCCTTCGCGGTGGCGGCCCTGGCTGCCATCGAGAGCCTGCTGTCCGCCAAGGTGGCCGATGGCATGGCCGACGGCGACCGCCACGACCCCGACCGTGAGCTGCTCGGCCAGGGCCTGGCCAACATCGTCTCGCCGCTGTTCGGCGGCATGCCTGCGACCGGAGCCATCGCCCGTACCGCCGTCAACGTCCGCGCCGGCGCCCGCACGCGCGTCGCAGCCATCGTGCACACGCTGGCGTTGATCGCCGTCGTGCTGGTCGGGTCCGGTCTCGTCGCCGCGATCCCGCTCGCGGCCCTCGCCGGCGTCCTCATGGTCACCGCGGTGCGGATGGTCGAGACCCACAACATCAGGGCAATCCTGCGCTCCACGCGCTCCGACGCCCTGGTGCTGGTGCTCACCGCGCTGGCCACGGTCGCCTTCGATCTCATCGTCGCCGTCGAGATCGGCGTCGCCGTGGCCGCCGTGCTGGCCCTTCGCAACGTCGCCCGCAACACGGCGCTCACCGAGACACCGATGCCACAGGAGGTCGACGACCGCGAGGAGCACGAGCTGCTGCACGAGCACATCGTCGCCTACCGCATCGACGGCGCCCTGTTCTTCGGCGCCGCGCAGCGCTTCCTCACCGACCTCACCCAGGTCGCCGACGTGCGCGTCGTCATCCTGCGCCTCCCCGACCTGCAGGTCCTCGACGCCACCGGAGCCCACGCCCTCGGCGAGATCGTCGCCGACCTGGAGCGCCGGGGCATCACCGTCCTGCTCAAGGGCCCACGACCCGAGCACGAACGGGTGCTGCGCGCCGTCGGCGCGCTCGACCACCTCGCCAGCGACCAGCACCTGTTCACCGATCTCGACGGGGCCGTCGCCCACGCCCGCCTGCACGCCGCCGGCACGGCCCACCACCCCGTCGGCGATCCACCCGCCGGCCGCGCCGCCTGAGACGACCGTCCGCTGCAGCCGTCGGGAGCGGCACCGGACCGGGTGATCAGCCGGAGCGGCGACGCGCCGGCTTGCGGCTGGTGAAGTCGATCGCCTCCAGCTCGCCGAGCAGGCTGCTCGTCTCCTGCAGGGAGGTGGTCAGGATGGCCTTGGCCACCGCCAGCAGCTCGAAGACCCGCTCGTCGCCCACGGAGTAGCGCACCGTCGCACCCTCCTTTCGGCTCTGCACCACCCCGGCGCGCCGCAGCACACCCAGCTGCTGGGAGAGGTGCGACGGCTCCAACCCCACCTGCGGGATCAGCTCGCCGACCGAGGCCTCTCCTTCCCGCAGGATCTCGAGGATGCGGATCCGTGCCGGATGGCCCAGCGTCTTGAAGAACTCCGCCTTCAGTTGGTAGATCGGCTGGGTCACGGTCACGACGCCTCGGGGTAGAGGCCGCAGCGACGAGCCGCGATCGGACCGGACGCGACGTCCGCTGCGCACCTGCGGAAGACCCGACGGTACCAGCCGGTCCGAACCTGCCGAGGCCATCGGTCGCGCCCGGAGAAGCGCGTCACGGGTCGGCCGCCCGGCGTCGGCGGCTTGCCCGGAGGTCCGCCGGTACGCTCGCGTCGCCGACCGAGGGGAGCGAGACGGTGGACGAGATCGAGCGGCGGGTCCGCGAGCAGGTGGCCGCCCTGCGCACACCGGGCGTGGAGATCGTGGCCTGCGACCCGGCGCTGGCCGACACCGCCGCCTTCTGCGCCGCCTACGGCTACGGGCTCGAGGACTCGGCCAACACGATCGTGGTCATCGCCAAGTCCGACCCGCCCCGCTACGCGGCCTGCGTCGTGCTGGCGTCGACCCGCCTCGACGTGAACCGGGCGGTGCGCCACCGCTTCGGCACCCGCAGGGCCTCGTTCGCCCCGGCGGAGCTCACCGCCGAGCTGACGGGCATGGCCATCGGGGGCGTCACCCCGCTGGGACTGCCCGAGGACCTCCCCCTGTGGATCGACGCCCGCGTCCTGACCCGGGAGCGGATCGTGGTCGGCGGCGGCAGCCGAGCGGCCAAGGTGGTCGGCCCACCCGACCTGCTGCTGGAGCTGCCCGGCGCCGAGGTGGTCGAGGAGCTCGCCCTGCCCACCCCGGTCGGGCACGGGTGATCGGGATGCCTCCCACCTCCGATCCGCCACAGGGTCCACCGCCGCTCACCGCACCCCCCGCGGCCCTCGTGGTCGACGGCCGCCACCAGCTCGGCTCGTTCGACGCGCCCGTCCCGGTGCTGAACCTCGGCGACGTCGTGCGGTCCCGAGGGTGGCGAGGCCACCTCGCCCGGGTGGCGCGGGACCTCCGCACGAAGGAGTGGGAGGCGTTCCAGCTCGGCGACGACGAGTGGTTCGTGCTCGGCGCGGTGTACGACGCCAAGGTCGTGGGCATCGTCATGGTCATCGCCGTGCACCAGCGCTCCGGGCGCATCCTGCGCTGGATCGACAAGGTCCCGTCGAACCGGGTATCGGTGGCCCGGGGCCTCGAGGGCACGGCCTCCGTGGGACGGAGCCGCTCGGGCCGGCTGGCCATCACCAACGCCGTGGGTAGCGGGCGGGTGCACGTCGACGGCCACCACGGCGGCGGCTCCGGTCTCCCACCCCTGCGTCTGTCCGGCACCGGTGACTGCTCGGTGCCCGCGGCCCGCCACCTGGCCGTGTGCCACCCCTTCGACGACGACCACGTCCTCTACACGAACAAGTGCCTCATGCCCTTCGTGGGCGAGCTGTGGATCGGCTCGGAGCGGGTGGGCTTCGATGCCGACCGGTCGTTCCTCATCCTCGACGACCACCACGGCGAGTACCCGTCGCCGCAGGTGTACGACTGGGTCACCGGCGCCGGCCGACGCGACGACGGCTCGCTGGCGGGCTTCAACCTCACCCACAACCAGGTGCGCGATCCCGACGTCCACAACGAGAACGTGGTGTGGGTGGACGGGACCCTGCTGCGCCTGCCGGCCGTGACGTTCGCCCGACCGGGTGGCGTGCTCGCTCCGTGGCACATCACCGACACGGCCGGCACCGTGGACGTGACCTTCACCCCGACGGTCGACAGCACGCTGCACGTCGGCCCGCGTCACGCCCTGGCCGAGTACCACGCCCCCTACGGCCGCTTCGCCGGCACGATCCGCGCCGACGGCCGCACGGTGCGCGTCGACGGCCTTTTCGGCATGGGCGAGCGCAAGCGCATCCGCATCTGACGGGAATCGCGGGCGCCCGCGTGACGGACCTCGGCCGGCACGTCGCTCCCGAGGGGCGCCGTCTGGACGAGCCGCCCGAGGACGGCCCGTTCCTGTTGGTGTCGAACCACGCCGCGGGCCTGCGGATGCCCGACGCCCGGGCGCTGGCGAACGCCCTGTTCGAGCAGCACCGACACGGCGTCGCCCACCACGACCTGAGCGCACCCGGCGACCCGTTCGGCGTCGTCTGCGCCACCGACCATGATGTGGCGTCGACGATGTCGTGCCGTCAGCGGTGGGACGTCCGGGGAGGCGCCATGGGGACGAAACCGGTGGTCGTGGTCGGAGCCGGGCTGGCCGGGCTGTCGGCGACCTACACCCTGCGCAGGAAGGGCATGGACGTCGTGGCGTTCGAGGCCAGCCCGTACGCCGGAGGTCGCTGCCGGACGATCCACGAGGACGGGTACGAGTTCATCGCCGGCGCCGGCAGCACCGAACCGCAGTGGACGACCACCTTCCAGTACCTGCGCGAGCTGGGACTCGAGGACCGGATCTACTCCATCGCCCGGCAACGCTACGGGTTCCTGCGCGACGGCCGGGTCCGTACGGTGGTCGTCGAGCCGAGCGTGTCGGGGATGCTGCGTGCGCTGCCCGAGAACCTCCGGTTCCTGCGCGACGGCCCCCCGCTACGGACGTGGTGGCAGGTGGCGAAGCTGTCCCGCGCCCTGCGCCGTCAGATGAAGCTCGTCGACGCCGAGCACCAGGACTTCGCCGCCCTCACGAGCATCTCCGACACCAGCACCGCGGACTTCGTGCGCACCCACGGCGGCCCCGAGGCCCTCGAGTGGGTGTTCCATCCCTTCCTGTCCACCATGGTGCTGGGACGGCCCTCGGAGATCTCCGTCGTGCACCCGATCTCCCTGTTCTCCCTCATGACGGGCATGTGCTCCATGCGGGGCGGGTTGGGTGCCATCTCGGCCGCGCTGCACGAACGGGTCGCCGACCGCGTGCACCTCTCCACGCCGGTGGAGGAGATCGTCATCGAGGACAACCGGGTCGTCGGCGTGCGGACCGCACAGGGCTTCGTGGAGGCCGACCGGGTGATCTGCGCCGTCGACGCCGTCACCGCCCTGCAGCTCATGCCGGGCCTGCCCGACTCGATCCGCCTGCCGCTGCAGACCTGCCGGTACTCGTCGACCTGGTACTACCAGTTCGGCCTCGAACGGCCACTCGACCTGCCGCAGGACACGCCGTGGTACGTCGTCATGACCCCGGCGAGCGCCGACACGATCCTCAGCTTCGCCTCGCTCGGCTCGATGGACCGTGCGCATCCCGTCGTCATCGCCGCCACCCGGGGCTGGGAGGACGAGCGGCTCGGGGCCCTCAGCGACGAGGAGCGACGGCGCCTGGTCATCGACGAGCTGCAACGCATCGAGCCGTCGTTCCCGTCGGAGCCCCGGATCACCAAGGTGTTCCGTTGGGACCGGGCCGTGAACCTGGAATCCCCCGGCCAGTTCGCCGCCATCCAGCAACTGCTGGCCCACGACGCCCGCGACGTCGCCGGGCTGTACCTGGCGGGCGAGTACCTGTTCCTCATCGCCAGCACCGAGGGTGCCCTCCGCACCGGCAAGACGGCCGCCGAACAGGTGGCCGAGGAGCTGCGCCTCGCCCGCCGCTGAGCACCTCGCCGTCCGGACCGCCCGACGGCAACCGGGTCCGCTCCGGGCGGGGTCCGCCGACGCGGGTACGGTGCCCCGATGCCCACCGACGTCGACTTCCTCGGTCTCGTGGCCGGCGAGACGCCGGGTCGCCACCGGTTCACCGTCGTGGAGCACCTCTGCCGCCTCGACGGCCGGCTGTACGGCGGCGCGGCCATCGCGGTGTCGATCGCCGCCGCGGAGGTCACCTCGCAGCGCCCGGCGCTGTGGATGACGACCCAGTTCGTGTCCACCGTCGAGCGGGGCGACGCGGTCGACGTCCACACCGAGGTGCTGGCGGCCGGACGGCGCACCGAGCAGGTGCGGGTCACCGCCACCGGCGCCGACGGCGCCGTGGTCTTCGCATCGCTCGGGGCCACCGGACGGCACCGACCCGACGGGCTCACCGGGCAGTTCGAGCGCCGCCCGACGGTGCAGGACCCGCAGGACGCAGAGCCGTGGGAGACGCCGTTCAGCGGCCTCGCCAGGGCGGCCGGCATCGACCTGCCGCCCGACTACCGCCCGGCCGGGTTCGCCACCGCGGTGGAGCTGCGCGAGCCACGGGTCCTCGATCACCCCGACGACGGCCCCGGTCGGGTCTGCCTGTGGATGCGGCGACGTGACGGCGCGTCGCTGACGCCGGCGACGGTGGCCTACCTGGCCGACATGGTCCCCATGGGCGTCGCCCACGCCCTCGGCGTGCTGGCCGGCGGGGTGAGCCTCGACAACACCATCCGCATCGGTCCCGCCGAGCCGACCGAGTGGATGCTGCTCGACCTGCGGCCCCACCTGGCGGTGGGCGGGTACGGCCACGGCATCGCCCACGTGTGGAGCGAGGACGGCCACCTCCTGGCCACGGCCAGCCAGACCGCGTCCATGCTCGTGTTCGACCCCCGGACCCTCCCCGGGACGCCGACGACCGGGACCTGAGCGCGTCGATCCGCCTCGATCCGCCTCGAACCGGCCCTGGGCGCGGACGCGGCCTACGCTGCGAGGCCATGTCGATCGCCATCACCGAAGACCACCGCACCCTCGCCGACACCGTCGCCGACTTCCTGGCCAAGCGCAACGCCCGGGGCGACGCCCGGGCGCTGCTCGAGGTCCCGGAGGAGCCGCTCCCCACCTGGTGGAGCGAGCTGGGCGAGCTGGGTTGGCTGGGCCTGCACGTCCCGGAGGCCGACGGCGGCTCGGGCTACGGGCTCGAGGAGCTGGTGGTCGTCGTCGAGCAGTTCGGGCGCGCCGTCGCCCCCGGACCGTTCGTGCCCTCGGTGATCGCCAGCGCGCTGCTCGCCGCCGTCGGCGGCGAGACCGCGGCCGAGCTGCTACCGGGCCTGGCCGACGGCTCCACGATCGGGGCCGTCGCCCTCGCCGGTGACGTCACCGTCACCGGCGGCACGGCCACCGGCGATGCCGGCAACGTGCTGGGCGGCGGTCTGGCCGACGTGCTCCTGGTCGCCGCCGGCGACGACGTGGCCGTGGTGCGGACCGGAGCCGGCGTGACCGTCGAGGTCCCGACCAACATGGATCCGGCCCGGCGCACCGCCCGGGTGACCCTCGAGGACGCCCCGGTGTCGGTGCTGACAGGGGCCCGCGGCCTGCTCACCGACCTGGCCCGGGTGATCCTGGCCGCCGAGGCCGTCGGCGTGGCCCGGGAGTGCACCGAGATGGCAGCCGGCTACGCGAAGGAGCGGGTGCAGTTCGGCCGCCCCATCGCCATGTTCCAGGCCGTCAAGCACCACTGCGCCAACATGGCCGTGGCCACGGAGCTGGCCACCAGCGCGGTGTGGGACGCCGCCCGCGCCGCCTCCACCGGCGGCGAGCAGCTGACCTTCGCGGCCGCCGTCGCCGCCACGACGGCGGCGCCCGCCGCCGACCTCTGCGCCAACCTGAGCACGCAGGTGCACGGCGGCATCGCCATCACGTGGGAGCACGACCTGCACCTGTTCATGCGCCGGGCCACCGTGCTGCTCGGCTATCTGGAGGCCGAGCGCACCGCCACCGAGCTGACCACCCTCACCCGCCAGGGCGTCACCCGGGAGAAGGCCATCGAGCTGCCCCCGGAGGCCGAAGCACTCCGGGACGAGGTGCGGGCCTTTGCCGGGCAGGTCAAGGACCTCGAGCCCGACGCGCAGCGCACGGCGATGATCGACGCCGGCTACGCCATGCCCCACTGGCCCCGGCCCTGGGGACGCCAGGCCGGCGCCGTCGAACAGCTGGTGATCGAGCAGGAGTTCGCCGCCGCGGGGCTCAAGCGCCCCGCCTACGGGATCACCGGCTGGGTCATCCTCACCCTGATCCAGCACGCCACCGACGACCAGGTCGCCCGCTGGGTGCGCCCGGCGCTGACCCAGGACGTCATCTGGTGCCAGCTGTTCTCGGAGCCCGAGGCCGGCTCCGACGCCGCCGGCGTCAAGACCCGGGCCACCCGGGTGGAGGGTGGCTGGCTCCTGAACGGCCAGAAGGTGTGGACGAGCGGGGCCCACGTGGCCGGCATGGGGTTCGCAACCGTGCGCACCAACCCCGACGTGCCCAAGCACGAGGGCATCACCACCATGGTCATCGACATGCACGCCGAGGGCGTCGAGGTGCGTCCCCTCAAGATGACCACCGGGAACTCGGAGTTCAACGAGGTCTTCTTCGACGACGTCTTCGTGCCCGACGACGACGTGGTGGGCCCCGTGGACGGGGGCTGGACGGTGGCCCGGGCCACCCTCGGCAACGAGAGCGTGAGCATCGGTGGCGGTGACGGCGGCATGGCCATGCCCGGCCCCGCGCTCGTCGCCCCGTTCGACGCCCACCCCGAGCGGCTCAGCGGGGGTGCCGGTCGCGTCGGTCGCTACATCGCGCAGCACCAGGCCATGGGGCTGCTCAACCTGCGCAGCGCCAACCGGGCGGTGGCCGGCGCCGAGCCCGGTCCGGAGGGCGCCATCACCAAGCTGGTGCTGTCCGAGTTGGGCCACGAGGCGGCGGCCGTCCTCACCCAGCTGCACGGCCCCGACAGCGCGTTCATGGACGGTGAGGCCGCCATGACGAACTTCCTGGTCCTGATCCACCGGGGTCTGTCGATCGCCGGCGGCACCTCGGAGATCAAGCGCAACCAGATCGGCGAGCGCATCCTGGGCCTGCCCCGCGACCCGCTCATCAAGTAGATCTCCCCGGCTGCGGCGGTGCACGCCGTGGTTCACTGGGCCGATGGAGGCTCTGACGTCGACGTCGGAGGCGGACCGGTACTTCGTGGCACCCGCTGCGGCCTTCGTGCGGGGCTCGCGCCCCGAGGCACCGGCCGGCCTCGGCGACGCCGCGCTGTGCGCCTGGGGGCTCGCCCGGGGCGTCCGCCTGCACCGGTTCAAGCGCACGATGCCCCTGCCCCGGGTGGAGCGCGTCCTCGGTGCGCTGGCCCAGCTCCGCCCGGCCACCGTGCTCGACGTGGGGCCGGGTCGCGGCACGTTCCTGTGGCCGCTCCTCGACCGCTTCCCGGACGTCGTCGTCACCGGCGTCGAGGCCGACCCGCTGCGGGCCGGGCTCCTGGCGACGGTAACGGCGGGCGGTTATTCGCGTCTGCAGGTCCTGGAGCAGGACATGGCGGCCGCCGACCCCCGGCGCGGCGCAGGACCCGGCGGCCGCTGGGACGTGGTGACGGCGCTCGAGGTGCTCGAGCACGTGGACGACCCGGCGCCGGTGGCCCGGGCCTGCGTGGCGGCCGCCGTGGACGCCGTCGTCGTGTCGGTGCCCGCCACCCCCGACGACAACCCGGGCCACGTGCGGCTCTTCGACCGCTGTTCGCTGACCGGCCTGCTGGAGGCGTCGGGGGCGCGCCGGGTCGCGATCACGCAGGTGCCCGGCCACCTGATCGCGGTGGCCACCCGGATGCGATCACGGTGACCGACCTGCTCCGCTACCCCCGCACCCCCCACCTGGCCGGCTCACGGCTCCAGCCGGGCGACGAGGACCTCGACCAGATCCCCCTGGATCGACTGGCCGGCGCGTGGGTGGTCGTGGAGGAGAAGCTCGACGGCTCCAACGCCGGCATCTCCTTCGGGCCCTTGGGTGAGCTGCGGCTGCAGAGCCGTGGCCATGTGCTCGCGGGTGGACCACGGGAGCGGCAGTTCGACCGGTTCAAGGCCTGGGCGGCGACGCACCGCGAGGCGCTGTGGCACGCGCTGGGCACTCGTCACGTGTGCTTCGGGGAGTGGCTGTGGGCCACGCACACCATCTTCTACGACGACCTGCCCGCCTACTTCGTGGAGTTCGACGTCTGGGACCGCGAGCAGCGGGTCTTCCTCGACACACCGTCGCGTCGCGCCCTGCTGGAGGACCTCCCCGTGGTGTCGGCGCCGGTGCTGTGGAGTGGGACGGTCGAGCAGCCCGCCGGGTTGCCCCGCCTCGTCGGGCCGTCCCGCTACGTCACCGCCGCGGCGCCCGAGCGCTTCGCCGCCGTGGCGAACGCCGCGGGACTGCGGGAGGACGCGACCCGGTGGCGGGCCGACCTCTCCGGCCTCGCGGAGGGCCTCTACGTCAAGACCGAAGCCGACGGGGTCGTGACCGGTCGGTACAAGTGGATCCGCGCCGGCTTCCATGATGCGGTGGCCGCCGCCGGCGACCACTGGTCGGACCTGCCCCTGGTCCGGAACCGCTGCGGCGGCGTGCCGTGACCCCGCTGCCCACCGTCGAGGGCCCGGCCGACCTCGGCTGGGACCGGCTGCGGAGGTGGTTCCCCGAGGTCGACGACCTGATCGGCTGCCCCCAGGACCTCGACTTCCACGGCGAGGGCGACGTGGCGGTCCACACCCGCCTGGTCGTCGCCGCGCTGGCCGAGGACCCCCGGTTCTGGGACCTCCCGCCGACGGTCCGCAGCGAGGTGGCCACCGCTGCCGTGCTGCACGACATCGGCAAGCCCTCGACGATCCGCATCGAGGACGGTCGCATCCGCCAACCCGGCCATGCCCGACGCGGTGCGACGCTCACCCGCCTGGCGCTGTGGCAGCGGGCCGTGGCTCCGGCCGCACGTGAGCGGGTCGCCAACCTGGTACAGCTCCACCTGGTCCCGTTCCACCTGCTCGATCGGGAGCGTCCGCTCGAGCGGCTCTACCGGGCCTCCTGGACCTGTGGGGGGCTCGACACGCTGTTGATCCTCGCCGCCGCCGATGCGTCCGGCCGCGTCTCCAGCACACGGTCGGACCTGCTCGACCGCGTGGGGCTGGCCCGGCTCCTCGCCGAGGAGCACGGGGTGGTGGCGCAGCCCTACCCGTTCGGCTCGGACCAGGCGCGGGTGCAGTGGTTCCGCCGGCCCGACCGGGATCCGGCCTACGTCCCCTTCGACGACGCGACCTTCGAGGTGGTGGTGCTCAGCGGCCTGCCGGCGTCGGGCAAGGACCACTGGATCCGCCACCACGGCGACGGACGCCCGGTGATCGGCCTCGACGACCTGCGCGCCGTGCTGGGCGTGGTCCCGGGCGAGGGGCAGGGTCGAGTGGTGGCCGCGGCTCGTGACCGGGCACGGGTCGAGCTGCGTGCCCGCCGACCCTTCATCTGGAACGCCACGAACCTGTCCCGGCGGGTCCGGGCCGGCGTCGTGGGCCTCGCCCTCGACTACGGGGCGCGGGTGCGCATCGTGGCCACCGAGGTGTCGCCGTCGGTCCTGGCGGCCCGCAACGCGTCGCGTCGCCGTCCCGTGCCCGAGGCGGTCCTGGCCCGCATGCTGCGGATCTGGGAGCCACCCGATCCCACCGAGGCCCACGTCGTGCAGACGGTGGCGTCCGACCCGGAGGAGGGGTGAGCCCGGGCGGCCACGCACCACGGCGGCGCGGGGCGGATCGGCTGGGCACGACACCCCTCACCGGTCGGGCGGGTCTGCCCGGCACACCTCCAGCAGGCGCTCCCGCGCCGGGTCGTACTTCTCTCGGAGTCGCCGGGCCGTCGCCGGCTCGAGGAGTGCCAGGCGCGCCGGATCGCCGTTGTCGAGGTTGTCGGCCAGCTTGACCCAACGGCCGACGGGGTCGGCCGCGGCCCGTTCGATCAGACCGGTGTAGTCCTCGTCGGGTCGGCGGGTGACCGAGTCGACGGCGTCCACCACCGCTCGGTCGAACCCGAGGGCGCCGAGATCTGCGAGCCCGATGTCGCCGTCCTCCACCGTGTCGTGGAGCACGGCGGCGAGCACGCACGCCTCGACGAGATCCGGCGGCGCCAGGGAGCGCACCGCCTCGGCCACCCGCCGGACGTGGTCGAGGTAGGGACCGCCGAGCTTGTCGACCTGCCCGTCGTGGACCCGCCGGGCGATCGCCCAGGCCGCCTCGATGCCTGCGGCCGGTGCGTCGCGCTCGCTCACCGCGAACGCCCGGGGCGCGACGTGACCCCGACGGCCGGCTCGGGCTGCGCGTCGAGCGATCGGATCATCAGCCGAACCCGGCCGGCGCGAAGGGCAACGAGCGGTAGCGCCGCACGTAGTGCCCCGGGGCGAAGGCGCCTCGCTCGGCGTCGACCTCGAAGTCGGGGCACCGGACCAGCAGCTCCTCGAGCGCCACGCGGCCGACCAGGCGGGCCACCGCCGCCCCGAGGCAGTGGTGGGGGCCGTACCCGAAGCTCATCATCCGGGGGATCGAGCGGCGCACGTCGAGCTCCTCCGCGTCGGGGCCGAACTCGCGGTCGTCCCGGTTGGCCGCCGCGTACAGCAGCAGCACCTTGCGGCCTGCGGGGATGGTCCTGCCGTGCAGGTCGACGGGCCGGGTCGTGGTGCGGGCCAGGCCCTGCACCGGCGACGCCAGCCGGAGGAGCTCCTCGACCGCGCCCCGAAGCGCTGCCGGCTCGGCCATCACGGCGCGGCGCTGGTCCCGATGGACGGTGAGCGCCTCGGCGCTGTAGCCCAGCAGCCCCGTCGTGGTGTCGTTGCCGCCGGCGACCATGGTGAACGCGAAGCCGAGCACCTGCACCACGGTCGCCTTGTCCTGCGCCTCGGTGGCGCCGACCAGATCCGAGACCATGTCGTCGCCTGGTTCGCGTCGGCGCCGCTCGATCAGCTCGAGGAAGTACCCGAGCAGCTCGCCCAGGCCGTCGGCGGCGAGGGTGACGTCGCCGTCGGCGTTCGCATCGACGATGGCCTCGGTCCAGCGGTCGAACCGGCCCCGGTCCTGCTGCGGCACGCCGAGGTAGTGGGCCACCACCATGCTGGGCAGCGGCTTGAACAACGCCTCGACGATGTCGAGCTCCCCGGCGCCGACGACGGCGTCGAGCCGCTCGACGATCCACGGTCGCACCACCGGCTCGAGCTCGGCGACGCGTCGGGGTGTGAAGCCCCGGGCCAGCAGCCGACGGAACGCCGTGTGCTCGGGCGGGTCCATCATGACGATGGGTCGCGCCTCGTCGAGGCCGATCCGCTCCCGTTCGCCGTAGGTGACGGTCAGCCCCTGCTCGGAGGAGAACGTGGCGGCGTCGCGTGCGGCGTGCCACACGTCCTCGAAGCGGGACAGGACCCAGTAGTCGCCCCGGGCCACGTGGTGCACAGGGTCGCGGTCGCGCAGCGCGGCGTACATGGTGAACGGGTCGCGCCAGCTGGCACCGCCTCGCGGCTCGAAGTGGGGCGCAGCGAGATCGGCGTCGCCCGGCGTGAGCACCGACATGGGTCACACTCTCGGCTGGATGTCCCCTCCGGTCAACCTCTGATCCGGGCGGTCCGACCGAACAAGCCCCAGGCCGTCACGGTCACCGGGATCGACGGGCACGGCGGGACACCACGTAGCGTGCTGGCATGGTCAACCCGGAGGTCCCCCTGTCGATCCTCGACCTGGCCGTCGTGGGCCGCGACGACACGGTCGCCGACGCCCTCGCTGCGACCGTCGAAGTGGCCCGGGCGGCCGAGGAGCGCGGCTACCGGCGGGTCTGGTACGCCGAGCACCACAACATGTCCTCCATCGCGTCGTCGGCCACCAGCGTGCTGCTCGCCCATGTGGCCGCCCACACCCGGCACATCCGCCTCGGCTCGGGCGGGATCATGCTGCCCAACCACGCCCCGCTGACCATCGCCGAGCAGTTCGGCACCCTGGCCACCCTGCATCCCGGCCGCATCGAGCTGGGTGTGGGTCGCGCCCCGGGCACCGACCAGCGCACCGTGCGGGCGCTGCGGCGCAGCCCTGCCGCTGCCGACCGCTTCCCCGAGGACGTGCTCGAGCTGCAGGCCTATCTGGCCGGCGAGAGCATCGTGGAGGGGGTGCGGGCCATCCCCGGCGCGGGGACCGACGTGCCGATCACCATCCTGGGGTCCTCGCTCTACGGGGCGCAGCTCGCCGCGGCGCTCGGCCTTCCCTACGGCTTCGCCTCCCACTTCGCGCCCGAGGCGCTCCAGGACGCCGTCGCCGTCTACCGCGCCACCTACCGGCCCTCCGCCCGACATCCCGAGCCCTACGTGCACGCCGGCGTCAACGTGGTGGTGGCGGACACCCACGACGAGGCCCTCGAGCTGTTCGAGCGGGTGAAGCGGTCGCGGGTGGCCTCGTTCCTGGGTCGAGGCCTCGGTCGACGCCTCACCGACGACGAGGTCGAGCACCTGGTGCACTCGCCCCAGGGCCTCCAGATCATCGGGATGATGCGCCACACGGCGGTGGGCACGCCCGCCGAGGTGCGGTCCCAGCTCGGGGCGTTCGCCCGCACCGCGGACGCCGACGACCTGATCGTGGTGCACAACGCCCCCACCGTGGAGACCCGGCTCCGGTCGGTCCACCTGCTGGCCGACGCCTACGAGGTGGCTCCTCGAGCGAGCGGCGCGAGCACCTCGTCGCCGAAGGCGGCCAGCGTCTCGGCGGGCGCGAAGTCCGTGAACCACGTGTAGACCCGTTCGATCCCCCGCTCGGCCAGGGTCCCGAAGTGCTCGACGAGCTCGGGCCCGGCGCCCACCACCGGCCCGGACGGCCCGAAGCGACGCGCCGCCGTCGCCGCCACCGCCTCGCGGTCGGCCCCGGCCGCGACGAAGGCCACCAGCTGCTGGACCGAGACCCGGGCCGACCCGACCGAGGGTCGCAGCTCCTCCACCCGCCCGACGGAGCGGACGTCCACGTTCCACCAGTCGGCGAAGTCCCGCACCAGGGCCAGCGTCCGGCGACCGACGCCGCCGATGACGAGCGGGATGTGCCCCAGCGGCACGGGCGCCTGGCACACCCGGTGCAGATGGAAGAAGCGGCCCTCGTGGTCGACGGTCTCACCGGCCCACAGGGCGCGCAGCACCTCCAGGGTCTCGCGTAGGCGCGCCACGCGTTCGGCCGGGTCGGTGCTGCCGACCCCGAACGCTGCCAGCTCCTCGGGCACCGAGCCCCAGCCGATGCCGAGCTCGAAGCGTCCGCCCGAGGCGTGGTCGATCGACACCGCCTCCCGCGCCAGCACGACGGGGTGGCGGAAGGCGTCGCACAGCACCAGCGACCCGACGCGCAGGCGCTGCGTGTGCGCGGCCAGCCAGGTGTTCGTGACCATGGCCTCGTACATGGGCTGGTCGGCGGCCAGCGGTGGCGCGAGGTGGTCCATGCCGGCGATGCCGGTGAAGCCGGCCGCCTCGGCGGCACGGGCCCGCTCCACGAGGTCGTCGAACGACAGGCGCATCTGGGGGAGGAAGAGGACGAACTCCATGGCGACCGCCGCAGCGGCTCAGCCCGCCGAGGCGTCGAGGATGCCCAGGATGTCGGGATAGCGCTGGGTGTGGGCACCCCCGTCGATGAGGTGCAGGGACCCGGACACGAACGACGCCTCGTCGGAGGCCAGGTACACGACCAGCCCGGCGATCTCCTCGGGGGCGGCGTGGCGTCCCACCGGGGTGTTCTCCTCGTAGCCCTCGACGAGGGCGGGAAGCAGGAAGGCGCCCTCGGTGAGCGCGGTGCGCACGAAGCCCGGACCGATGGCGTTGACCCGGATCCCCGCCGGTCCCAGCTCGAGCGCGGCCACCTGCACCAGCATCGCCACCCCCGCCTTGGAGGCGCAGTACGCCCCCATGCCGGCGCCGGGCTGGACGGCGTTGAGGCTCGCCGTCACCACGATCGAACCGCCGCCGTCCATGAGCCGCGCCGCGTGCTTGATGGTCAGCATCACGCCCAGCAGGTTCACGTCGAGCACGCGGTTCCACTGGTCCGGGTCGGCGTCGACGATGCGCTGGGGCGTGCCGATGCCGGCGTTGGCGAAGGCGATGTCGAGCCCGCCGAAGCGATCGACGGCGACGCGCGCGAGGCGTTCCACGTCGGCCTCGACGGTCACGTCGCAGCGCGAGGTCGCACACGCCTCGCCCAGCTCGGCGGCGAGGGCCTCCAAGCCCGGCTCGTCGAGATCACCGACGACGACGCGGGCACCTTCGGCAACGAAGCGACGGGCCGCGGCCCGCCCGATGCCCGACGCCCCGCCCGTGACGACGGCGACCTTGCCGGCGAGTCGGCCGGCACCAACGGCTACCTCGGACATGAGACCCCTCCACCGCCGGCTCGACGGACGCGGGCCGGCGCGGACACGACTGTAGGCAGCGCGCCGCGGTGCGGGCGGCTACCGGAGTCGCCACTCCGGACGCCAGCCCGCCTCGAACCGGGCCTGGCTCTCCTTGAACGTGGCGGCGTCGTTGCCGATGCGGGTGAACAGGTTGGCCATCTCGATGCCCTGGCGCCGGGACAGCTCGAGTCCGGTCCACAACGCCCGCATCGTGCCCTGGATGGCGAGGGGCGGCGCACCGGCGATGACGCGGGCGGCCCACTCCGCCTTCTCGAGCAGCTCGTCGCGGGGGACCACCTCGGTCACGAGGCCGATCTCTCGTGCCCGCTCGGCCGACATCCGCTCCTCGGCGCCCAGCAACGACAGCCGCATGATCTCCTGGAACGGCATCTTGGTCAGCATCTGGATGGGCTCGAACGCCGCAGTCATGCCGTAGGTCACGTGGGGGTCGAAGAAGGTGGCGTCGTCGGCGGCGATGATGAACTCGACCTCGCCCAGCAGGTAGAAGGCGCCCCCACAGGCCATGCCCTGCACCGCGGCGATCACCGGCTTCCAGCAGTCGCGCGCCTTCGGGCCGACGTCACGGCCGGGATCGTCGTACATCCACGGTGTCGGATAGCCGGGGTAGTCGCCGGCGGCCATGGCGTCGGTCTTGTCCTCGGCCATCGCCTCGCCGCGGTCGATGCCCGTGCAGAACGAGTGCCCCTCGGCGGACAGGATCACGCACCGCACGTCGCCGTCGTAGCGGATGTCGTCCCAGATCTCCCGCAGCTCGTCCTGCATCTGCTGGTTGATGGCGTTGCGGACGTTCGGTCGGTTCAAGGAGACGCGGGCGATGCCGTCGTCCTTGCTGAAGAGCACGGTGTCGTAGGTCACGCTCGCCATTCTTCGCCAGGGTCCGACGGCTCCGCCAGACGCAGCCGCCCGGCGCGGGACCGGTCCCGGCGCCCGAGGTTCAGAAGGCGAGGTACCCGCCGTCGACGGCGAGCACCGTGCCGGTGGTGTAGGCAGAGGCCTCGGTGGCGAGGAACAGCACGGCGGCGGCGCACTCCCGGGGCGTGCCCATGCGACCGACCGGCACTCGGGCCAGCTCACGCTCCTGCAACTCGGGGAACGCCGCCATCGGTGCGGTCATGGGCGTGTCGATCAGGCCGGGGGCGATGGCGTTGACGCGCACGCCGTCCGCGGTCCAGGCCAGGGCCAGGTTGCGGGTGAGGGCCAGCAGGGCGGCCTTGGCGGCCGAGTAGCCCGGCACCAGGGGCACGGCCCGGAAGGCCGACATCGACACGACGTTCACCACGCTGGCACCGCCGGGCATGGGGCTCGCCCGGAGCGCGGACCGACACCCCACGGTGAGACGCATCGCGCCCTCGACGTTGAGGCGCAGCGACTCCGCAAACCCCTCCGGGCTCCACTCGTCGAGACCCCCGGCGAAGGTCGTGCCGGCGTTGTTGACCAGCACGTCGAGCACGTCGAGGTCGGCCGCGAGGGCGTCGACGGCCTCGCCGTCGCGCAGGTCGAGCGACACGAAGCCGAAGCGACCCAGGTCCGCGTCGGCGTAGTCCTGGGGCGTCGACCGCGTTCCGGTGACGGTCACACTGGCGCCGGCA
Source organism: Acidimicrobiales bacterium (assembly GCA_025456085.1). GTDB lineage: Bacteria > Actinomycetota > Acidimicrobiia > Acidimicrobiales > Acidimicrobilacustridaceae > JALOLF01. The sequence goes on along the minus strand of JALOLF010000074.1, from coordinate 1,567 downwards.
TCGGCGAACGCGGTGGCGACCGCATGACCGATGCCGCTCGTGCCCCCCGTGACCAGGACGCGCGCCCCGGAGAAGTCGAAGCTGCACCGGTTGGTGACGGGATGGTCGGCCGGCGGGGAGGTCATGGTGGCGCTCCAGGGGTGGGGAGGACGGCGGACACGGCCCGCCTGCGCGCCGATCACACCACACCCGGCGTCCCTGCGCCGCGGCCTCGACCCGGGCGGGCACCGGCCCCGGGTGACCCGTCCCGACCGCTGCTACCTTCACCGGCATGGACGCCAAGACCCGAGCCATGTTGAACGAGGCCGAGCAGGCCCTGCTGCGCGAGACGACGAAGGCGGAACTGGCGAAGCTCGACGAGGACGAGCTGATCGAGCTCCACACCCGGGTGCGCCGGGCCCGATCGAAGTACGTGAAGCTGCACCGCCGACAGGGCGCGGCGCAGGTCCGCAAGGACCGGTCGCGCACCAGAACGGCCGGCGCCGTCAGCCGCACCGCGGTGAAGGCCGAGGCCTTCGAGGAGGCGCTCGGCCTGGTCTCGGCGCAGCTCGCCAAGGTCGCGGCGAAGGCGGCCAAGGAGCTCGAGCGCGAACGGCTCGCAGCAGCCGCACGGGTCAAGGGCAGCCCCTCCGGCTCGGCGACACCCGGCAGGGGCAAGACGACCAAGGCTGCGAAGCCGAGGGCCCGCAGTCGCACCCCCATCGACGAGAAGCGCGCCTCGTCCACTCGCGGCGCGCAGAAGCGGTCCCAGGCGCGTCGCGACGCGAAGCGCTGAGCCCCGGGGGCGGCGCAGCGGGCCGCCCCCTCACAGGTAGCGGTTGCGCTCCAGCCAGCGGAAGGCCACGAACCCCCACAGCGGCGGCAGGTAGAACGTCGCCAGCCGGTACAGGATCACCGCCGCGAAGGCGGGCTCCTCGGGCATGCCGGCGGCGACGAGACCGAAGGTGAGACCGCTCTCGACGACGCCGATCCCGCCGGGAACCGGGAGCAGGCCGGCGAGCAGCGACACGCTGATGGTGATCACCACGAGATCGCTGAACGGCACGCGGGTGCCGAGCGCCGCGGCGAACAGTCCCAGCGCCGAGGCGAACAGCAGGATCGAGCCCAGGTTGCCGCCCAGCAGGAGCAGGAGGCGACGAGGCGATCCCAGCTCCCGCAGGGAGCTCCGCCCGTCGGCCAGGAGGTTCCTCGTCCACTCGGCGAGCTGACGACGACGCGCCGGCAGCAGGAACGAGACGACCGCCACCACGAGGGCCAGCACGGCCAGGATCCCGAGGATGCGGCCCCACTCGGGCAGCGACGGCGCGTCGAGGTCGAAGTGCAGGGTCTGGGGGGTCAGCACGATCAGGCCCACCAGCAGCGTGGCCTCGACCAGGAAGCCGGCGAAGCTGTCGAGACCGCCCATGGCGAGCGCCGCGCCCGACGTGAACCCCTGCTTCTGGAAGAACCGCACGTTCATGGCCACCCGGGCGGCGCTGGTCGGCACCGCGAGGCCCACGTAGCTCTGCGAGAGCTGCAGGAGGTACACGGGTCGCGTCGGGAGCGGGTCGGGGGCCGCGCCCAGGGT
>JALOLF010000073.1 GCA_025456085.1 Acidimicrobiales bacterium | reverse complement strand
CCACCGTTCGAGCGTGCGGCTCGTCGTGAACCCCGAACGGATGGTGATCGCCGAGGCCCGCCGCACCTACACCTATCTGTCCCTGTTCGGCTACCCCGTCGACGCCGTGGTGGTGAACCGGATCCTGCCCGACGCGGTGGTCGATCCCTGGTTCGACCGGTGGAAGGCGGCGCACGTCGAGCACCTCCGCGCCATCGGCGAGGGCTTCGCCCCGCTGCCGGTGCTGCGGGCCGAGCTGCAGCCCTGCGAGCCGGTCGGCCTCGACCACCTCCGCACGTTCGCCCGACTGCTCTACGGGGAGCGGTCGCCGACCGAGGTGTTCCACGAGGGCAACCCGTTGCGCCTCGAGCGGCGAGACGACGGGTCCATGCTGCTCGAGCTGGCCCTGCCCTTCGCCCATCACGACGATCTGGAGGTCGGTCGTCACCACGACGAGCTGCTCGTGCGGGTCGGTCCCTACCGTCGAGCCCTGCTGCTGCCAGACTCGTTGCGCCGGCGAACCGTGCGCGAGGCCAGCCTGCGTGACGGCGTGCTCACCGTGGTCTTCTCGTCGGGGACGGGTGTGCGCCGGTGACCGGCAGGCCGATTTGTAGTAGTAGTTCACCTGGGCGGAGAGGAAGGGGGAAGTCCGGTGAACGATGACCGCGCCGCAGAAGGCGTCGACCACCTGCAGGCGGCGGCCCTCGAGATGATCGCCGCCGCCCGTGCCTTCCTCGACGTCGTCGAGGAGGTCGTCTCCGATCGCGACCGTGTGGCCGATATCGTCGGGGTGGTCGGTGACGCAGCCGAGGCTGCACGGCGAGCCGCCCGCTCGTCGAGCAACGGCGCTCGCGCTGCCTGGGACGACCGGACGCGCGGCGACGGCGCCGATGAGGGCGTCGAGCACATCCGGGTGTCCTGACCGGGCTCGGGCGATGGCCCCCTCCACTCCACACGGATCAGAGCGGAACACGACATGAGGCTGCTGCAACTGACGGCCAACGGCTCGAGCGGCGAGGCGTTGGACCTGCATCCGAAGGTCACCGTGGTGACGGGGCTGAACGCCGACGGTCGTTCGCGCCTCGTGCGGGCGGTGGCGGCCCTGCCCCGTGGCGAGTCGCCGGGCTGCCACGGCCTCGTCGAGGCCCACGGCGTGCTCCTGGACCTGACCGCCGACAGCCTGGCGCTGTTGGACCTGCACGGCGATCTCGACGCCGTCGTGCGGGCCACGGACATCCCGGGAGCCGCTTCGGTGGCCGGTGCCGGTGTGGGTCTGCCCCGCTCCGTGGAGCGCCTGACGCCCGAGCAGCTGTTGGAGCGCACACCCGAGGGCGTGCATCCCGAGCTCGATCAGGCCCGCCGGGCGCACCGCGACGCGCAGGCCGCCCGCACGGTGTTGCGGGAGGCCGCCGAATCGGCGCGCGTCTCGTACGACGCGGCGCTGGAGCGGCGGGCGGAGATCCAGGCCCGGATGGGTGCGGCCGAGCCCCGTCCCCGCCTGCACCTCGTGGGCTCCGAGGCGTCGCCACCGCCGGCGCCGTCGATCGACCCCGAGCAGGTGCGACGACGACGAGGCGAGATCGAGGAGCGCATCGCCGAGCAGCAGGCCGAGCTGGACCGGGTCGAGCGGGGCCTGACCGAGCTCTCGGCGATCGACCCCCGGCCCGTGCAGGTCCTGCTCGACGCCATCAGGAACCCCGGTGCGGTGGAGTACGTGCCGTCGGACCGGGCCCAGCACCTCGCCGAGGAGTTCGTGCGGCTGCGTCGCCACGTCGCCGTGCTGGAAGAGGACCTCGAGCGCGAAGGGCGGGGCACCGCCAGCGCGCTGGCCCGGTTGGAGTCCGCCCGCACCGAGCTGGCCGACGCCGAACGGGCCATGCGAAAGCCCGAGATGTCCGACGAGGACCGCGCCGAGCTGGAGGCCGCCCACGAGGCGGTCTCGGCGGCCGAGCTGCGGGTGTCGGGAACCTTCGGGAAGCGCTATCGGCGCCAGCTCGACCAGGCGATCGCCCGGGAGCGGGAGATCCTCGATCGGATCGGCTTCCCGACGTGGAGCGCGTACGTGATGGGCGCCAACCTGCTCGCCATCGACCCCGCCGCCGAGCAGCGCCTGCAGCGGGCACGCCTCGACCTGGAGGCGGCCGAGGAGCACTGGGCCTACGTGGCGGCGGCGATCGAGGCCGATCCCGTGCACCGGGCGCTGCTCGACGAGCTCGAGGCGGTCTACCTCGAAGCCTTCGACCTGCTCGGCGGTGACGACTCCCAGGACGATCTCGAGGGTGCCCTGCGCGCGCTGCGGGTGCCGAAGCGGGAGCTGTCCATCGAGGAGCTGTCCGGTGCGCTCGCCTACCAGCTCGAGCTCATCGGACTCCAGGTCGGCGAGTCGCCCTCGGTCGATCGCACCGTGGTCGCTGCCGAGGCCTTCCTGGCCGAGGTGGGCGGCATCGGCGCGCGGCTCGACGAGCTGGAGGGCGAGCGTGCCGCCGTGGAGTCCGACCTGGCGGCGCTGGCCCGGGAGCTCGACGAGTTGCCGGACCTCGACGCGCTGGCCGACCTCGAGGCGCAGGTCGACCTCGAGGCGCAGGACGCCGCCGCCGACGAGCACACCGAGTCCGACGCCGCGGGCCTCGAGGTGGTCGGCGACGATCCCGACGACGAGGTCGTGCCCCTGACCCCGGCGGAGCGCTCGGCGCTGGTGGTGGAGCTCGTGGAGGTCGGCGAAGCCGTGGAGGCCCACGGCGACCAGCTCGAGGCTCGCCAGGCGTTGGTGGAGGTGGCGGGCGACATCGAGCGGTCGACCCGCAGCCACCTCGAGCTGTTGGCGGCGCGACTCGCCGACGAGCAGGCCCGGGCCCTCGCCGAGCAGAGCCTGGACACGGCCGCCCTGCCGGCGGAGACGGCCCCGGAGTTCGACGACACCGACGGGGTGGACGCCGGAGCCGAGTCCGTCGAGTTCTACCTGCTGGCTCGGCTGGCCGCGCTGCGCGCCGCGAGCTACGCCGGGTCGGTGCCCCTGGTCATCGACGACGCGCTGGCCGACCTGCCCGAGCCCGACGTGCGCCAGGTGCTGCAACGGAGCGAGCGCCTGTCGGAGTCGGTGGGGTTCAACCGCGCCGCCGTCGTGCATGCTCCGGCGGGCTTCGCCTGACCGGTGCGTCGCCGACCGACGACCGAGCTGACGGCTCCCTTTCGTCCCGCTCGGCCGGGTTGTTTACCATCAGGACAGAGAACCGGACCCGGGAGGTGCCGTGGCTGCCATCACCGACGAAGCCATCCGCGAGCTCGCAGCGTTCCGGGGTCAGCAAGCTCCCGTCACCACGTGCTATCTGGACGTGGACGGTCGGCGTCTGGCCCGCCCCCAGGAGCTCGACCAGGAGCTCGACCGCCTGCTGCGTGACGCCCGGGCCCGTGCCGGTGGCAACGGATCGGTGCTGGCCGACCTCAAGCGCGTCGAGGCCCTGGTGCGCGACGGCATCGACCGCTCCCGCACGCGGGGGATCGTGGTGTTCGCGTGCCAGGCCCACGACCTGTGGGAGGTCGTCGCCCTGCCCGTCCCGGTGCACAGCCGGGTCGTGATCAACTCGGCGCCCGCCGTGGGCCAGTTGGAGGCCATCCTGCAGGACCACCCCCGCATCGGGGTGCTGCTGGCCGACAAGCAGCGGGCCCGCATGCTGGTGGTCGACCTCGGCGAGCTGACCGACCGTTCCGAGCTGCTCGAGGAGCTTCCCCGCGACTACGACAGCCGCGGCCACTCCGACCAGGGCTACGACCGCGAGCAGCACCACGTCTCGGAGCTCACCCAGCAGCACCTGCGCCATGCCGCGTCGGTGGCGTTCCAGGTCTTCCAGGACACGCCCTTCGAGCATCTGGTGCTCGGCGCGCCCGACCCCGTGGCGGCGGAGCTGGAGAGCTGCCTGCACCCGTACCTCAAGCAGCGCCTGGCGGGGCGCATCGCGGTGAACGCCTCGGCGAGCCCGGCCGAGGTCCGTGACGCCGTGCTGGCCGTCGAGGGTGACATCGAGCGACGCCGGGAGGCCGAGGTCGTGCGTCGGCTGCGCGACGCCGTCGGCACCGGTCAACGCGCCGCAGCCGGACTGGACGCGGTGCTCACGGCGCTTCGTGAGCAGCGCGTGGAGCGACTGCTGGTGTCGGCCGGCTTCAGCGAGACCGGCTGGCACTGCGGGAGCTGCGGGGCGCTCGCCGCGCTGGGCCGCACCTGCCCGGGATGCGGCGCGGAGATGGCCCACGTCGACGACGTCGTGGAGGACGCCATCGAGGAGGCGTTGGCCCGGGGCTGCAAGGTGGAGATCTGCGTCGACAACGCCGACCTGGACGTGCTGGGCCGCATCGGCGCGCTCCTGCGGTTCTGAGCCGGGTGCACACGCGGTGGTGACCCCCCTGGTCGTGGGGCTGGACCTGGGCGGCACCAAGATCCTGGGCCGTCTGGCCGACCCGCGGCATCCGGTGGCCGTCCTGGCCGAGCACCGGCTGGCCACGCCGCGGGGCCCCGACGCGGTGCTGGCCGCTCTGGCCGACGTCGCCTCGACGCTCGTCGAGGCGGCCGTGACAGCGGGGCACGGCGAGGTGGCGGCGGTCGGGGTGGGCGTGGCCGGCCTCGTCGACCGGGACGGGGTGCTGCGGACCTCACCCAACCTGCACGGCGTGGCCGATCTACCGGTACGGGCCGTCCTCGCCGAACGCCTGCGGTGTGTCGTGGCGGTCGACAACGACGCCAGCTGCGCCATGCGGGGCGAGCACCGTGCCGGCGCGGCCGCGGGCGTCGACGACGCCGTACTGGTCACGCTCGGGACGGGCATCGGCGGCGGTCTCGTGATCGGTGGGCGGTTGCACCGGGGCCGACACGGCTTCGCCGGCGAGCCCGGTCACATGGTCGTCGATCCCGACGGCCCGCCGTGTCCCTGCGGCAAGCGGGGCTGCTGGGAGCGCTTCGCCTCGGGCAGCGGGCTGGGTCGCCTCGCCCGCGAGGCCGCCGAGGCGGGCCGCGCCGACGGGATCGTGGCGCTCGCCGGTGACGTCGACGCCGTGCGGGGCGAGCACGTGGGGGAGGCGGCACGCCTCGGCGATCCCGGCGCGTTGGCCGTGCTCGACACCTTCGCCTGGTGGGTGGCGCTGGGCCTGGCCACCCTGGTCGACGTGCTCGATCCCGAGGTGGCCGTGATCGGCGGGGGACTGGCCGATCTGGGCGACCTGCTCCTGAAGCCCACCCGGTCCGCCTTCGACCGGCTGGTGCTCGGCGGGTCGATGCGCCCCGCCACCCGGGTGGAGCTCGCCACCCTCGGATCGGACGCAGGGTCGGTCGGTGCGGCGCTGCTGGGGGCCGACGCCGCTGGTCTGGGCTGAACGCCGGCGGCGCGGCGCGTGCCCCACGGGGCGCCGGGTCGGGACGCCTGCCCGTCGGGCGCAGCGCCGTCAACCGTGTGGGGCGAGCGAGCGCCCCCGTTGTAGGTTGATCGGATGGAGTTCCGTCGCATCACCTCCCTGCCTCCCTATGTGTTCACCATCATCGACTCGTTGAAGGTGGAGGCCCGTCGAGCCGGGGTGGACGTGATCGACCTCGGCTTCGGCAACCCGGACCTGCCCTCGCCCGAGATCGCCGTCGAGAAGCTGGTGGAAGCGGCCCACAACCCCCGCAACCACCGCTACTCGGCCAGCCGGGGCATCCCCAAGCTGCGCCAGGCGGTGGCCACGTACTACCTGCGGCGCTTCGGGGTGGAGCTCGACCCTGACACCGAGGTCATCAACACCATCGGTGCCAAGGAGGGCTTCTCCCACCTGATGTGGACGCTGCTGCAGCCCGGCGATGCGGCCCTCGTGCCGTCGCCGTCGTATCCCATCCACATCTACGGTCCGCTCTTCGCCGGGGCCGAGATCCGCGAGGTGCCCCTCGGGACCGGCGTGGACTTCTTCGAGAGCCTCAAGGAGGCCTGGGAGTACTCCTGGCCCAAGCCCCGGGTCATCGTGATGTCGTTCCCCCACAACCCCACCACGACCTGTGTCGACCTGGCCTTCATGCAGAAGGTGGTGGACTTCGCCCGGGAGCGCGAGGTCGTCGTGGTGCACGACAACGCCTACGCGGACCTGGGCTTCGACGGCTACCGGCCGCCCTCGATCCTGCAGGCCGAGGGGGGCAAGGAGGTCGCCGTCGAGCTGTACTCGCTCACCAAGTCCTTCTCCATGGCCGGTTGGCGGGTCGCGTTCCTGCTGGGCCGCGCCGACGTCATCGCGGCGCTGGCCAAGCTGAAGAGCTACCTCGACTACGGCAGCTTCCAGCCTGTGCAGATCGCAGCCACGGTCACCATGAACGAGTCACCCGACTACCCCAAGCTCGTCAACGAGATCTACCAGTCCCGACGCGACGCCCTGTGCGGGGGCCTGAGCCGCATCGGCTGGGAGGTCGAACCGCCGCAGGGCACGATGTTCGTGTGGGCGCCGATCCCCGAGCCGTACCGGGAGCAGGGCTCGGTGGCGTTCGCCTCCGAGCTCGTCAAGCAGGCCCAGGTCGCGGTCTCCCCGGGCGTCGGCTTCGGCCCCGGCGGGGAGGGGTTCGTGCGTTTCGCGCTCATCGAGAACGAGCAGCGCGTGGGCCAGGCCATCCGCAACCTGCGCCGCGCGCTGCCGTTGCTGCGCGCCTGACCGGTCGGCGCCGGCCGCTCAGCGAGCCGGTGTCGGCTCGGGCACCAGGATGCCCTCGAGCACCAGCGACACGGCCGCGTCGGCCACGTCCTCGGGTCGCTCGCCCCGTTCGTGGATGAAGGTGCGGGCCAGCTGGGCGGTCACGCCCAGGATGCCGTGGGCGATGTAGGCGGGATCGAGGTCGCGCACCAGGCCCTGTTGGATGCCGTCGCGCACGTGGAGGATGGCGTCCTGCACGGCGACCTCCTGGCCCTTGCGCAGCACCGGCGCGAACCGCTCCTCCATGGCCGCCACCTGGGTGAGGCGGTACACGTCGCGGTGCTCCGCCGACCACGTGATGGTGGCCCGGATGCCTTTCTCGAGGCGTCGGACCGGATCTTCCTCCCCGGCGATGGCGCGCTGCTGGGCGCGGCGCAGGTCCTTCTGGGCGTCCTTGAGGATCTCGAGCAGGAGCTGCTCCTTGCTCTCGAAGTACCAGTAGAAGACGCCCTTTCCCACCCCGATGCCCTGCACGATCTCGGCCACCGACGTGGGGTGGTACCCGTTCTCGGCGAAGCGCGCCGTGGCGAAGGCCATGAGCTGGTCCCGCCGTTCACGGCCCCGAGGGGTGAGTCGCCGTTGCACGGGCGCACGGTAGGGCGACTTGACCGACCGGTCAAGAACTGGGCCCCGTCAACGTTCGCACGCTCGTGCCCGACAGGAAACCGGCCGTTCACACTGGGTGCGTACGGTGCCTGCCATGCGGACCTTCGTGCTTCGGTTGTGGCTGCCGGATCGGCCGGGCGCGCTCGGCGCCGTGGCCAGTCGCATCGGCTCCGTCGGCGGTGACGTGGTGGGCATCGAGATCCTCGAGCGGGGGACGGGCTGCGCCATCGACGAGCTCGTGGTCGAGCTGCCCGACGACACGCTCGTCGAGCTCATGCTGGCCGAGGTCGGCCAGGTCGACGGCGTCGACGTGGAGGACGTCCTGCCCATGGCGGAGTCGCTGCGCGACCCCCGCCTCGACGCCCTGGAGACGGCGGCGATGCTGGTGGGTGCCAGCTCGCCGGCGGAGGCGGTCGAGGAGCTCTGCTTCCACGCCAGCCGGACGGTCGGCGCCGAGTGGGGTGCGGTGGTGGCCCTCGAGCAGGGTGACGTCCTGTGCGCCCACGGCTCGCCGCCCGGCGTGGCGTGGCTCCTGGCTTTCGTCGAGGGCTCCCGCAGCTCGGCGCGGCTGGCCGGCGGCGGGCACGGTCCCGACGACGTCGTGTGGGCGCCGCTGCCCCGGGCCGGCCTGGCGCTGGTGCTGGGGCGGGACCGCACACCGTTCCGGGCGCGGGAGCGCCACCAGGTGTCGGCCCTGGCCCGCATCGTGGACACGCGCTACGGCGAGCTGCGACGCCACTCGGCCCGGGCGGTGCACCCCAGCGCCCCCGGCTGAGGTCCTCACCGGGCCCTGTCGCCGCCTTCGCACCGGTCTCACCCCTCGCGGTGCCGTTTCCCCCGACGGCCCGTCGGTGCTTCGTGGGGTCGTTTCCCCCGACGACCTCACGGGCGCCGCGTCCCGACGCCTGGTCCGTGCCTCAGGGCGCGGACCAGGCCCGGGCGCGTTCCACGGCCCGACGCCAGCGCTGGTGGCTCAGATCGGCCACCTCCCGGCTCGTGGTCGGAGCCACCTCCGCGTCGAGCGCCCAGTTGGCGGTCACGTCGTCGAGGGAAGACCAGAAACCCTCCGCCAGGCCGGCCAGATAGGCCGCCCCCAGGGCGGTCGTCTCCTGCACCGACGGCCGGGCCACCGGGACCTGGACCTGATCGGCCTGCAGCCTGAGGAGCAGGTCCATCACCGACGCCCCGCCGTCGACGCGCAGCCCCTGCACGGGGTGGCCGGAGGCGCTGCTCATGGCGTCGACCACGTCGCGGGTCTGGAAGGCCATGGCCTCCACCCCGGCCCGGGCCAGGTGGGCGCGCCCGGTGCCCCGGGTGATCCCCAGGAGGGTGCCCCGGGCGTAGGGGTCCCACCACGGGCTGCCCAGCCCGGTGAAGGCAGGCACCAGCACGACGCCCTCGCTGTCGTCGATCGAGGCCGCCAGCGGGCCGATGTCGGCGGCCGAGGAGATGATGCCCAACCCGTCGCGCAGCCACTGCACGGCGGCGCCCGTCACGAAGATGGCGCCCTCGTAGGCGTAGGTGGTGACGAGCTCGCCGCTGGCACCGTCGCGGGGGATCGTCCAGGCCACCGTGGTGAGCAGGCCCTCCACGGGTTCCGGGCAGGACGTGCCCACGTTCATCAGCACGAACGAGCCGGTGCCGTAGGTGTTCTTGGTCATGCCGGGGGTGAAGCACGCCTGGCCGAACAGCGCCGCCTGCTGATCGCCGGCCACGCCGCTGACCGGGATGCCGGCGCCGAGGGCGACCTCCTCGACGGTGGTGCCGAACCGGCCCGAGGACGCCCGCACCTCCGGCAGCACCGAGGTCGGGACGCCCAGCAGGTGGCACAGCTCGTCGGACCAGGCCCGCTCGTGGATGTCGAACAGCAGCGTGCGGCTGGCGTTGGAGGGATCGGTGGCGTGCACCGCGCCGCCGGTGAGCTTCCACAGCAGCCAGGTGTCGATGGTGCCGAAGGCGACGTGGGGGCCGGGCTGCACGCCTCCCTCGGTGAACAGCCAGGCCAGCTTGGTGCCCGAGAATTAGGGGTCGAGCACCAGGCCGGTGCGGTCCCGGACCAGCGGGAGGTGACCGGCGTCGCGGAGTCGGTCGCAGTGCGCCGCGGTGCGCCGGTCCTGCCACACGATGGCGTGGTGCAGCGGCTGGCCCGTGCGCCGGTCCCACACCACCGTGGTCTCGCGCTGGTCGGTGATGCCGATGGCGGCGACGGGTTCGTCGAGCAGGTCGCGCAGCTCACCCATCACGTCCTGCAGCCGGTCCCAGATCTCGGTCGCGTCGTGCTCGACCCAACCCGGTCGGGGGAAGTGCTGGGTGAACTCGCGGTAGGTGGACGCCACGACCTGACCGGCGTGGTCGAACGCGATGGCCCGCACCCCGGTCGTGCCGGCGTCGAGGGCGACGACGACTGCCATGGCTGCGCACCCTAGCCACCCGATCGGCCCCCTTCCGCGCCGACGTCGGGTCCCGGCTCCGGGCCTGTCGTCGGGTGGCCCGATCGTGAACTCTTCGTTACCGCAGCCCCGTCCGGGCTCGGGTTCCCGGTTCGTTCACTAGGGTGGCGGCGATCTCGACCACGACGACGGAGGTAAGAGCGGATGCGGGTGGCCATGCTCACCGGTGGTGGTGACGCCCCGGGTCTCAACGCGGTCATGCGCGCGGTGGTGCGCAAGGCCGAGCGGGTCTTCGGGGACGAGTGCCTCGGCTTCCTCGATGGCTGGAAGGGCGCCATCGAGGGCCGCACCGTGCCCATGTCGGTGGAGACCATGCGCGGCACGCTGGCGCGTGGTGGCACGGTCATCCGTTCGTCGCGCACGAACCCGTTCAAGATCGACGGCGGACCGGACAAGGTGAAGGCGAGCCTCGAGCGTCTGGGCATCGACGCGTTGATCGCCATCGGGGGCGAGGACACCCTCGGCGTCGCCAACAAGCTGTGGGAGCAGGGCGTGGCGGTCGTCGGCGTGCCCAAGACCATCGACAACGACCTGTCGGCCACCGAGATGACCTTCGGCTTCGACACCGCGGTGCAGATCGTCACCGAGGCCATCGACCGGCTCCACACCACCGCCGAGAGCCACGACCGGGTCATGGTGGTGGAGGTCATGGGCCGCCACGCCGGGCACATCGCCCTGTGGTCGGGCATCGCCGGCGGCGCGGCCGTCATCCTCATCCCCGAGGAGCCCTTCGACATCGACGCGGTCTGCGACGCCCTTCGGCGTCGTCACGAGAAGGGCAGCTACGCCTCCATCGTGGTGGCCGCCGAGGGTGCGACGCCGAAGGAGGGCACGATGTCGTTGCTCACCGGCGAGACCGACCAGTTCGGCCACGTCCGCCTGGGCGGCATCGGTCAGCGCCTCAGCGAGGAGATCGAGGCCCGCACGGGCTACGAGACCCGTGCCGTGGTGCTCGGCCACGTCCAGCGGGGTGGCACTCCCACCGCCTTCGACCGGGTGCTGGCCACCCGGTTCGGCATCGCCGCCATCGACGCGGTGCACGACGGCGACTTCGGCAAGATGGTGGCGCTGCGCAACGGCGACATCGAACGGGTGCCGCTGTCGGCCGGCGTCGGCGAGCTCAAGCTCGTGGACCCCAGCCTCTACCACGGCGTGGCGGAGTTCTTCTTCGGCGGGTAGCCGGCCCGGTCGGGCTCGTGGTCCGGGGTGCGGCGGGCGCCCGGCGAGGCGATTCGCCCGCCGAGCCCCGGCGCGGCCACCCTGGTGGCCGTGCAACCCGCCGTGGAGGTCCTGACCGCGTCGGCGTCGGAGGTCGTCCAGCGGCGCGTGGCCGGTGCGCTGCTGCGGCGCGGTCTGGTGGCCGGCGACCGTGTCGCACTGAGCACCACGTCGAGCGGCACCATGCTGTCGGCGGTCCTCGCGGCGTTGCGGGTCGGGATCGTCCCCGTGGTGCTGAACCCGGCCCTGCTCGACCACGAGCGGCGCCTCCTGCTCGACGACGCCCAGCCCGCCCTGGTCGTCGACGACGCCACGTTGGCCGGCCTGGTGGAGGGACCCCCGGCGGAGCTGTCACCGGTGCCGCTGGCCCGACCCATGCACTACACGTCCGGTACGACCGGTCGCCCCAAGGGCGTGTGGTCGGGGGTGCTCGACGACGCGGCAGCCGCCGCGCTGTTCGAGGAGGAGGCCGACCTGTGGGGCTTCGCCGCCGACGACCGTCATCTCGTGTGCTCGCCGTTCCACCACTCGGCGCCGATCCGCTTCGGTGGTGGCACGCTGCTGCGGGGCGGCACCGTGCTGGTGCTGGGTCGCTTCGACGCCGCCCGGGCCGCTGCGGCCATCGACGAGCACCGGCCCACGGCGTCGTTCATGGTGCCGGCCCACCTGCAGCGCCTCTTCGCCCTGGGCTCGCTGCCCGACCTGGGCTCGTTCCGGCTGTTGGCCCACGCCGGCGCCGCCTGTCCACCGCCGCTCAAGCACGCCGCCATCGCCGCCTTCCCGGCCGGCTCGGTGTGGGAGTTCTACGGCTCCACCGAGGGGCAGTTCACGGCCTGTGCGGCCGAGGAGTGGCTGACCCGTCCCGGCACCGTGGGGCGGGCCCGCCCCCACCGGCGTCTCGAGGTGGACGAGGACGGGGTCATCTGGTGCCACGTGCCGCCCTACGCCCGGTTCTCGTACTGGCGTGACCCCGCCCGCACCGAGGCCGCCTGGCGGGGCGACGCCTTCACGGTGCGCGACCTGGGTCGTCTCGACGACGACGGCTACCTGTACCTGGACGGTCGACGCGAGGACCTCATCATCACCGGCGGCGTCAACGTCTACCCGGTGGAGGTGGAGCACGAGCTGGTGCACGCGCCGGGCGTGCGCGAGGTGGCGGTGTTCGCCGTCGACGACGAGCGTTGGGGCCAGCGGGTGTGCGCGGCGGTGGTGGGCACGGCCGACCCCGACGAGGTGCGCTCCTTCGCCCGGACGCGCCTCGCGGCCTACAAGTGCCCCAAGGACGTGTTCGTCGTCGAGGAGCTGCCGCACACCAGCACCGGCAAGCTGCAGCGCCGGCGCATCGCCCAGGTCCTCGGCTTGGGTGGTTCCTGACCCGCACACCCACCCGGCCGTCGGTGCTCAGCCGGGACGGTCGTCCTGGGGCGTGGCGCCGTCGGTCTGGCCGAACAGCGTCGGGAAGTCGCTGCGCATGACGGTGGCACCCGGTTCGGCCGAGCCCTCGTCGAGGGGGACCTCGGTGAAGGTGCCGTCGTCGAGGAACTGCACCGCCGAGATGTCCTCCAGCGCGGTGGCGGTGAACACCAGCTGGGCGACGGCGAGGCGCAGACCGGTGCTCTCGGCCTCGGCCAACCCGGCCAGGTCGATCACCAGCACGTCGCCGTCGCGGCGCACCCCGAGCACCTCGAGGTTGGCGGGGATGGCCGACGTCAACGAGTCGCCCTCGCCGATGGGGGGATCCTCCACCAGCGTGGTGATCACCGACCGGGCTTCGGTGTCGGCGTCGGCGTCGGCGGGCACGGTCACCTCGACGGGGATGAGCGAGGTCTGCTCGTCGATGGTCTGGAGGAGGAACACGACCTGCGACGTGCCTTCCTCGGGCGAGGGCTGCTCGGAGGTCGTCGGCTGCTCGAACAGCTCGGCGGGGAGGTCGTCGCGGGCGATGATCTGGGGCTCGTCGTCCTGGGGGAGTCCGCAGGCGCCTCCGGTCAGCACCGCTGCGGCGAGCGCGGCCAGGGGTGCGATGCGACGGGCGCGGGCGGCCACCCGGGCCGGGCGCCGGGTCACTCCGGCACCACCGGTAGCTCGACCACGAACCGGGCGCCGGCACGCCCGTCGGCGCGGTCCTCGACCCAGACCCGTCCGCCGTGGAGCTTCACGTGCTCGTCGACGAGGGCCAGGCCCAGCCCCACGCCGGTGTCGGAGGCCCGGTTGCCGCTCTCGCTGCCGCGTGAGAACCGGCCGAAGACGAGCTGGCGCTCGTCGACCGGTACGCCGGCACCTTCGTCCTCGACCACCACGTGGGCGCGCTCGGGTCCCTCGTCGTCGGCCGGGACGACCTCGATGCGCACCGCCGTGGCGCCCCCGGCGTACTTGCGGGCGTTGTCGAGCAGGTTCGCCACGATGCGCCCGAAGCGGCGCTTGTCGACCCGGACCACCACCTCGCTGGCGTCGTCCTCGTAGATCACGGGCACGGGGCCGGTCCCGGCGGCCGACACCGCCTGGATGACGATCTCGGGGAGGAAGACCTCCTCGGGGAAGAGCTTGACCGCCCCCACGTCGATGCGGGAGATCTCCAGGAGATCCTCCACGAGGGTCTGGAAGCGGTCCACGTCGGCCTTCAGCAGGTCGAGCGCCGTCTGGGCCCGCTCGGGCAGCTCGTCGCGGGAGTTCTCGAGCACCTCGACCGACGCCGCCAGCGTCATCAGCGGCGAGCGGAGCTCGTGGCTCACCTCGGACGCGAAGCGGGCGTCGCGTTCCAGGCGCTGCTCGAGCGTCTCGGCCATCTCGTTGAACGACGTGATGATGGGGTCGAGGTCGGCGTCGCCCTCCTCCTCGAGGCGGACGTTCAGCTCGCCGCCCGCGATGGCCGTGGCGGCCCGGCCGACGTCGGTGAGCGGCTCCAGCACCCGCCTGCTGGCCCAGAAGCCGAGCAGACCGCCTGCGAAGGTGGTGAGCACCGACGCGCCGAGCAGCGAGATGACCAGGCCGTCGAGGGCGTCCTGGACCTCGATCAGCGAGACGCCCTCGAAGTACGCGGCGTCCTGGCTGGGTATGGGGACGCCCACGGCGAGGTACGGCTCGCCGTCGTAGACGTAGCGGAAGACCGCGGCGTCGCCACCGATGACCGTGGCCTGCAGCTCCGACGGCAGCGCCTGCTCCCCGAAGGCCACGGCGTTCTTGGCGTGCCAGTCCCCCTTGTACTCGATCACCGGCTGGGAACCGGCCGGCGTGGGCAGGGAGCCCAGGAGCTGCTCGATGTCCGCGGTGGGGCTCAGGCCGTTGCGCACCGTCACCGCGTTGGTGACCACCCGGCTCACCGCCGCGTCCTCCTTCTGGGTGAGCAGGTTCTCCCGGGTGAGGCCCCAGGCGATGAGCGAGAGCACCAGCGACAGCAGCGCACCACCGAGGGCGAAGCTGATGGTGAGTCGGGCGCGCAACCCCACCCGGCGCAGGGGGATGAGCGTGCGCGCCACACGGCGCCGGACCCGGGGCTCGGCGAGATCGGCGGGCGGGCTGACGACGGCCGTCACGGGATCAGGAATAGCGCGTGGCGGGCCCGTGCGTGCCGCGGGGGCCCATCAGGTCTGCAGCTTGTACCCCAGACCGCGCACCGTGACGACGTGGCGCGGGTTGGCGGCGTCGGCCTCGATCTTGGTCCGGAGACGCCGGATGTGGACATCGACGAGGCGGCCGTCACCGAAGTAGCCGTAGCCCCACACCCGCTCCAGCAGCACCTCCCGGCTGAACACGCGTCCCGGGCTGGAGGCCAGCTCCACGAGGAGCCGGAACTCGGTCTTGGTGAGGTGCACCTCCTCGCCGTGGAGCAGGACCAGCCCTTCCTCGGGCACGATCTCGAGCTCGCCGAACTTGAGGTGACTGATGCCGGGGTCGGTGGTGCGCACCCGGCGCAGCAGGGCGCGGATGCGCGCCGACAGCTCCTTGGGGGCGAAGGGCTTCGTCAGGTAGTCGTCGGCCCCGGCTTCGAGACCGGCCACGACGTCGTGGGTGTCGGCCCGGGCGGTGACCATGACGATGGGCACATCGCTGTTGCGCCGGATGGACCGGCAGACCTCGAAGCCGTCCACCCCGGGCAGCATGATGTCGATCAGCACGACGTCGGTGGGGTGGCGGTTGAAGGTCTCCAGCGCCTCCTCACCGTTCTCCGCCTCTTCGACGGTCCAGCCCTCGTCCTCGAGGGCCATGCGCACGGCGGTGCGGATGCGTTCGTCGTCTTCGACGGTGAGGATGCGGGTACCCACGGCTCCTATCGTGCCCGATCGCGTCGCCGTCGCGGCTGATACCCGGCGCCTTTTTTCGTCGTGTGGCTCAGGCGTCCTGGGCTCCTGCCACCCGCAGCAGCTGCCGCAGGGGCCCGAAGAGCGCCGGCGCGGTGGCCAACGCGAACTCCGGTGACGCCGCGCCGCCAGACAGGTCGCCCACCAGCGCGCCCGCCTCGGTGGCGATCAGCACCCCGGCGGCCAGGTCCCAGGGGGCGAGGCCCCGCTCGTAGAAGGCGTCCACGCGGCCGCAGGCCACCGAGCACAGGTCCACCGCCGCAGCGCCCATCCGCCGGATGTCGCGCACGCGGGGGAGCACCCGGGTGAGCACGGCGGCCTGGCGACCCCGCCGCTGCGGGTCGTAGGAGAACCCGGTGGCCACCAGGGCCCGATCGAGCTCGCCGGCCGCCGAGGTGGTGACGGGGCGGCCGTTGCGGAAGGCTCCCCGGCCCCGGACGGCCCAGAACTCGTCGCCGTGGAGCGGGTCGTGGACGACGCCGACCTGGACCGCTCCGTCGACCTCTGCCGCGATCGAGACCGCGAACCCGGCGTGGCCGTAGAGGTAGTTCGTGGTGCCGTCGAGGGGATCGACGATCCAGCGCACGCCGGAGTCGCCGGGCCGATCGGTGCCCTCCTCGCCCATGACCCCGTCGTCGGGGCGTGCGGCGAGGATCCCGTGCGTGATGAGCGCTTCGGCGGCCCGGTCGACGTCGGTCACCATGTCGGTGGCCGAGGACTTGGTGCGCACCGACGAGCGCTCGTGCCCCAGCCGGTCGACGGCGAGGCCCGCGGCGCGGGCGGCGAGGTCGCGGGCCAGGGTCAGCAGCTCGGAGAGGTCGGCGGCGGGCTCGGCGGCGGGCTCGGTGGGCATCGGCCCATGATGGCCCATCGCCGCTGCCCCGCCACCCGCCCCGGTGGGGACGGTCGTCGCGGGGAGCGATAGGTTGCCGCGATGTCCGCCGGGATCGTCGACCTGCGCTCCGACACCGTCACCCGCCCCACCGTGGCGATGCGCCGGGCGATGGCCGAGGCGGAGGTCGGTGACGACGGGTACGGCGAGGACCCGACCGTCAACCGGCTCGAGGAGCGCTTCGCCGCCCGGGTCGGCAAGGAGGCGGCGGTGTTCGTGCCCTCCGGGACGATGGCCAACCAGATCGCCCTGCGCCTCCTCGTGCCGCCCGGCGGGCTGGCGGTGGTCGGGGCCCGCCAGCACGTCGTGTGCTACGAGCTGGGTGCGGCTGCGGTGAACGGGTGGGCGCAGTTCCACCCGGTACCCGACGACGACGGTTCGGTGTCGCCGTCGGCGGTCGACGCCGCGATCGACGCCGTCCGCCACCACCACCCGACGCCGGCCGCCGTCTTCGTCGAGAACACCCACATGCCCGCCGGGGGCGTGCCGTGGCGCCTCGACGCCCTGGAGGCGGTCGCTGCCCGCGGCCTGCCCGTCCACCTCGACGGCGCCCGCCTCTTCAACGCCGAGGTCGCCACGGGGGTGTCCGCCGCGGCCTACGCCGCGCCGACGGCGACGGTCATGTGCTGTCTGTCCAAGGGGCTGGGCGCACCGGTGGGCTCGCTGCTCGCCGCCTCCGCCGACCTCGTGGCCGCGGCCCGGGTGGAGCGCAAGCGCCTGGGTGGCGCCATGCGCCAGGCCGGCGTCGTCGCCGCGGCGGGCCTCGTGGCGTTGACGTCGATGATCGACCGGCTGGCCGATGACCACCACCGGGCCCGTGTGCTGGCCGAGGCGGTGGCGCAGCGGTGGCCCGATGCCGGTCTCGTCCCCGACCGGGTCACGACCAACGTCGTGGTGTTCGACCACCCCGACCCGGCGGTGCTGCTCGACCACCTCGCCGGTCACGGGGTGCTGGCCGGCACCATCGCCGCCCGCACCGTGCGCCTCATGACCCATCTCGACGTGGACGACGACGGTGTGGCCCGGGCGGTGG
This sequence comes from Acidimicrobiales bacterium, assembly GCA_025456085.1. GTDB lineage: Bacteria > Actinomycetota > Acidimicrobiia > Acidimicrobiales > Acidimicrobilacustridaceae > JALOLF01. Next base: position 3,086 of record JALOLF010000073.1, on the reverse strand, counting down.
CGGCGCTGCGGACGGCTCCCTGAACGGCGCTCAGCGCACCCGGGGTCGGGCACGAGCCGTCGTGCGGCTCGCAGCGGGGGGCTCGGGCCGGTCACGACCTGCGCCGGCGGCCTGGATCTGCTTCCACTCGCTCATGGCCCGCAACGCCAGCACCACCACGATGGCCACGCCGACGGCGCCGATCACCGCCCCCACCAGACCCCCGATGGCGGCGTTGGTGGCGCAGTCGCCCTCGCACTGCAGGTCGGTCACCGCGTAGCCGATGAACCCCCCCGCCGCCCCGGCGGCGACGATGGCGAGGACGCCGAGGAGCCGGGCGAGGGTCGACGGCGCCCCCGTCGGAGCCAGGTTGGAAGACGTGCCGCGCCGTCCGGCACCGGCGGGCGGCGGGGAGGCGGTGCGTGCCGATCCGGGCTCGTCGCCGTCGGCGGGTGGGTGATCGCTCATGGCGAGGTCAAGGTTAGGGGGGCGGGCGCTCGCGCCGACAGCCGGGCGGGGCGCTGGAGGGACGTCGGGGTGGTCCCGGGTGACGATTCCGGCTGCCGGGCCGCACCTAGAGTGGGGATCCGTGAGACCTCTCGTCGTGCTTCCCACCTACAACGAAGCAGAGAACATCGTCGACGTCCTCGGGAGGGTCCGGGCGGCGGCGCCCGAGGCCGAGGTGCTCGTCGTCGACGACGGCAGCCCCGACGGCACCGCAGATCTGGCCGAAGCGTGGGGCGTCGAGCACGGCGGGGTGTCGGTGCTGCGTCGTGCGGCCAAATCGGGGCTGGGCTCGGCCTACCGCGCCGGGTTCGCGGTCGGGCTCGACCACGGGTTCGACGTGCTCATCGAGATGGACTCCGATCTCTCGCACGACCCCGCGGCCCTGCCCGCGCTCATCCACGAGGTCGGCGACGGCGCCGCGCTCTGCATCGGCTCGCGCTACGTGCCGGGCGGCAGCATCCCGGACTGGAGCTGGCACCGCAAGATGCTGTCCCGCTGGGGCAACCGCTACGCCGGCTGGGTGCTGGGGCTCGACGTGCACGACGCCACCGCGGGCTACCGGGCCTACAGCGCCGACGTCCTGGCCAAGATCGATCTCGCCGAGGTCAAGGCGGACGGCTACGGGTTCCAGATCGAGATGGCCTACGAGGTCAAGAGCCTGGGCGGGCGCATCGTCGAGGTGCCCATCGCCTTCACCGACCGCATCCGGGGCAAGTCCAAGATGTCGGGCCGCATCGTCGTGGAGGCCCTGCTCCTGGTCACGTGGTGGGGGCTGCGCGACCGCGTCCTGCGTCGCACGCGGACCTGAGCCGGCGTCACGCGCGTCGTCCCGAACGGCCGTCCCGGGACCCGTCCGGCGCAGGTGGGGCTGTCCAGATCGCCGCTGGTGCGTGATACTCGTGGTGTGGAACCTGTCTCGCTCGTACCCCCGATGCGCCTCGGTGCGCTCCTGACCGACGCCCGGAGCAGGACGCGACTCTCCGTCGAGGACCTGGCGGCGGCCTCCGGCGGGCAGTTCGCGGTGGCGGACCTGCTCGACGTGGAGGCCGGTGGCCGTGACCTGTCCGACCGGGAGCTCGAGCAGCTCACCCTCCTGTATGGACTGACCCCCGGCGAGCTGGTCCCCGAGCGGGCCCGCCTCGTCATCGACCTGGAGCAGCGCACGATCGGCGCGTCGGGGCACCGCGAGACGCTCACCGCACCCACCGCCGACGAGGTGCTGGCCACCTACCTCTCGCTCGTCTACACGATGCGCAACACGGTGCCGGGAACCCCGGTGCCGTTGCGCAGCGCCGACATCGACGTGCTGAGCCGGGCCCTGGAGCTGGCCGGAACGGATGTCGAGGCCCGTCTCGTGGACCTCATGGCCGATCCCGACCAGCAGGTGTCGAGCCGGACCGGGCTGTGGCGCAGGCGGTTCCTGCTGCCCGTGGCGGGCATCGTGATCGCGGTCACCGCGGTGGGCACGATCATCCTCGTCACCGCCGACGACGAACCGACCACCACGACGGCACCGGCCTCGACCGAGCAGCCCGGTGACATCCCCACCGACGCCTCCGTCGGGCCCGCCGTGGTGCAGGAGCGCGAGGCGGACGGCGCCCCGGGTCAGGTCTCGGACGTCCAGCCCCCGCCCACCGTCGTGGGAGACGACACGCTGTCCGGCGACGCCGTGGCCCCCGGGGAGGTGGGCCTCATCGACCCGTTGGTCGTCGAGCGCCTGCCCGACGGCGCGACCAGCTCCGGTTCGCCCCAGGTGGCCGACCCCGACGCCTCCTCCACGACCACCACCACCGGCGGCTGAGAGGACCCGCGGCCGGTCGGTCGCCGCACCGGGTGCGGGTCGCCCGGGTCCCCCGGACTTGGCACACTGGGGACGTGCGTGCGTGGATGGTTGCGGGGGCGGTCATCGAGGGACCGGCGGGGATCCTCCTCGTGCGCAACCGCCGACGCAACGGTGACCACGACTGGACCCCGCCGGGCGGCGTCATCGACGCCGGCGAGGAGGTGCTCGGCGGGCTGAGCCGGGAGGTGCTCGAGGAGACCGGGCTCGTCGTGTCGCGCTGGGAGGGGCCGCTGTACGAGATCTCGGCCTCGGCGCCCGGCCTCGGCTGGCAGCTTCGGGTCGAGGCCTACCGGGCCGCCGAGGTGTCGGGTGCGCTGGCGCCGGCAGACCCGGACGGCATCGTGGTGGACGCCCGGTACGTCGCCGTCGGCGACTGCGGCCCCGCACTGGCCGGCGGGCACCCGTGGGTCGCCGAGCCGCTGCTGGCCTGGTTGGAGCAGCGCTGGGAGGGCAGCCGCCACTTCCGCTACCGCGTCGAGGGCACCGACCTGCGCACCCTGACCATCACCCGTGCCTGAGAGCGGGCGAGCGGCGTCGAGGGGGCGATCGGCGCACGACGCGGCGACCGGCCGAGCCGGCGAGGCGGCCGACGCCGGTGGCGACGACGGGGGCGCTGCGCCCGGCATCCTGCACGTCGACATGGACGCGTTCTTCGTCTCGGTCGAGCTGCTCGACCGTCCCGAGCTGCGGGGCCGGCCCGTCATCGTGGGAGGGGCGGGGGAGCGTGGCGTGGTGGCGGGCCGGCCCCGCAGCTCGG
>JALOLF010000072.1 GCA_025456085.1 Acidimicrobiales bacterium | reverse complement strand
CTCCGACGACGAGGCGGTCGACACCACCTCGAGCTCCCCGACCAGCACGACCTCCACGACCACGGCGACGACCGCGCCGGCGCCGGTCATGGTCCCGCCGACGGAGCCGGCGCCACCACCGCCCACCACGCCTCCCCCCGCCACGGCGCCGCCGACCGCGCCGACCGCACCACCTCCCGACGACGACGTCGGCGATCCCGACGACGACGATGACTGATCCGGCTCCACGTCGACGGCCCGCCATCGGGCTGCGGGGTCGCGTGGTGCTGTGGTTCCTGGCGTTGTACGCCCTCCTGCTCGTCGTCGGCATCCCGGCGATGCGCCAGCTGCTGATGGTGCGTCACCACGACACCGTCGACCAGGCGCTGGCGCAGGAGGTCGAGGAGCTGCGCCTCCTGGCGGGCAGCACCGACCCCGACACGGGCCTCCCCGCCGGCCTCGACCCCGAAGCGCTGCTGGGTTCGTTCCTCGAACGCAACGTGCCCGATGACGACGAGGTGCTGCTCGGGATCGTGGACGGAGCGGTCGTGGGCGCGAGCCCGGCACCGACACCCGACGGCGAGGTGGTCGACTCGCTGCTGTCGACCTGGTCGGCGACCGACACGCCCCGCTGGGGAACCACCGGTTCGGGCGCCGAGGAGCTCCGCTGGCTGGCGGTCCCCATCGACGCAGGCGGTACCGCCGCCGTGTTCGTGGTGGCCAACGTGGTGGGGCCCGACCGGGCCGAGATCGACGCCGTCGTGCGCACCATGGCCGCCGTGTCCGTCGCCGTGCTGGCCGTCGCCACGGTGCTCGGGTGGTTCACGGCACGACGGCTGCTGGCACCGGTGCACGACCTCATCGACGCTGCGGCCTCGATCTCCGACACCGATCTCACCACACGGCTCCCGGTGCGCGGCGACGACGAGGTGGCCCAGCTCACCGCCACCTTCAACGCCATGCTGGACCGCCTGGAAGCCGTCTTCCGGACCCAGCGGCAGTTCCTCGACGACGCCGGCCACGAGCTGCGGACCCCGCTCACGATCGTTCGGGGCGAGCTCGAGCTGCTCCCCGACGACCCCGCCGGACGCGCCGAGTCCCTCGACCTGTGCCTCGACGAGCTCGACCGGATGGCCCGCATCGTGAGCGATCTCGTCACCCTCGCCAAGTCGGAGCAGCCCGACTTCCTGGAACGGCGACCCGTCGACGTCGCCGAGCTGACCGACGGTATCGAGCAACGGGCCCGGGCGCTGGCCCCGGATCGGCGGTGGCGGATCGAACGCGTCGCGCCGGTCGTCGTCGACGCCGACCCGGACCGCCTGACCCAGGCCATGGTCAACCTGGTCACCAACGCCGCCCAGCACACCCGACCCGGCGACGAGATCCGCATCGGATCCTCGGTCGGCCCCGACGGCGTGCTGCTGTGGGTGTCCGACACCGGACCGGGGATCCCCGCCGACCAGCAGGACCGGCTGTTCGCCCGCTTCCAGCGCGGTGAGGGCGCCGAGACCCGCCGGGACGGGATCGGCCTGGGGCTGGCCATCGTGGAGGCCATCGCCCACGCCCACGGGGGTCGCGTCGAGGTGGCCAGCGAACCCGGCGTCGGTACCCGGTTCACCGTCGTGGTGCCGGCGGACACGGCGCTGGTGCTCGACACGGAGCTCGCCGACCTGGCCGCGGCGCAGGAGGTCACGCCGTGAGCCGCATCCTGATCGTGGAGGACGAGGAGCGCATCACCCGGTTCCTGGAGCGCGGCCTGCAGGCGGCGGGGTTCACGTGCGTGTGCGTGGGCACCGGCGGCGATGCCGTGGCCATGGCCCGTGACGACGTGTTCGACCTCGTCGTGTTGGATCTCGGCCTGCCCGATCTCGACGGCCACGAGGTGCTTCGCCGGCTACGCAGTCGCGGCGAACGGCTGCCCGTGATCATCCTCACGGCCCGTGACGGCGTCGACGACACCGTCCGGGGTCTCGAGGGTGGCGCCGACGACTACGTCACCAAGCCCTTCCGGTTCGCCGAGCTGCTGGCCCGGGTGCGGGTGCGGCTGCGGCCCGCCGACACCCACGAGAGCACCGTGCTGCGCGCCGGCCCGGTCACCCTGGACCTGCGCACCCGGCGGGCCCAGATCGGTGACCGTTCGGTGAACCTCACCAGTCGCGAGTTCGCCCTGGCCGAGGTCTTCGCCCGCCACCCGGGCCAGGTGCTGAGCCGGGAGCAGCTGCTCAGCCACGTCTGGGGCTACGACTTCGCCCCCGACTCGAACGTCGTCGACGTCTACGTGCGCTACCTACGCCGCAAGCTGGGCGCCGACGTCATCGAGACCGAACGGGGCATGGGCTACCGGCTGCGTGCCGACTGAGGACGCGCGCCGGCAAGGGCGGATCAGGGCTCGACGGCGGTGCCGGTACCGCCGATGACCTGCGACGCCATCGCCACGCCCTGGTCGTGCAGCGCGGCGCACTCCGCGTCGGTTCCCTCCCGGACGTCGTCGACGCCGAAGATCTGCACCGGCGCGCCGCCCGGCACGGGGGTGACCGGCTGACCGTCCGCACCGACGGGCACCTCACCGGCCACGACCGTGAGCTCGCTCTCGAGCGCGCCCTCGGGCAGGCTGCCGTCGGTCGACATGATCTCACCGGACCCGACGAACACGTCGCCGACCATCGGCACGTCAACCGGTGCCCCCGCGGGCAGTTCGGGGAGCAGACCCTCCACGTCGGCACCTTCGAACGTGCACCGGAAGGCGTCGCCATCGGAACCGGCGCTGACCATCGTCAGCTGGTCGGTGGGGGCCGGCTCGCCGGTGGCGGCCATCGCGTTCGAGCTGACCATCGCGCCGACACCGATCGCCGCTCCCGCGGCCAGCAGGGCCAGGCCTCCGAACATCGTGTTGCGCTTCATCACACTTCCTCTCTGTCGACCTCGCCGATCGGGGCCGATGTCCGCATGATCTGCTCGCGCCACTGAATGGAACCACGTATCGAGCTGAAACGAAGCTGAACGGCACCATCGAGACGGTGCCGCCGCCCTCATTACCCTGGGTGACGTGCGGGTGCTGGTGATCGAGGACGACGATGCGATCCGCAGCGTCGTGGAGCGTGGCTTGCGGGCCGAGGGGTTCGACGTCGACACCTGCGCCGATGGGTCGGCCGGCCTGTGGAAGGCACTCGAGGGTGGCTACGCGGCGATCGTTCTCGACCTGCTGCTGCCCGGGCTGAACGGCTACTCGGTGTGCACCCGGCTGCGCGAGGAGGGCGACACCACGCCGATCCTCGTGCTCACCGCGAAGTCGGGCGAGTTCGACCAGATCGACCTGCTCGACTCCGGCGCCGACGACTTCCTCACCAAGCCGGCCAGCATCGCCGTCATCGCCGCCCGGCTGCGGGTGCTGATGCGGCGCAGCTCGGCGATGGCGTCCAACGTGATCCTGCGCGGCGACCTGCACTACGACCTCGGCAGGCGGGAGTGCGCCGTCGGCAGCGCCCCGGTCACGCTCACCAGCCGCGAGGACCAGCTGCTGCGGCGCCTGCTGCTGGCCAACGGCGCGTGCGTGAGCCGTCAGGAGCTGCTCGACGACGTGTGGGGACCGGACTCCGGCGTCGATGCCAGCAACCTCGACATCTACCTGCGCCGGCTGCGGGAGAAGCTCGCCCCGGTGATGGTGGAGAACGTGCGCGGCCTCGGCTATCGCATCGGTGCGCGATGAGGAGCCCGCTCGTCGGCATCCGCGGGCGGGTGACGTTCACCGTGCTCGCCGTCACCGCCGTGCTCTACTCGGCGCTCGGCACGATCGGGTTCGTGCAGATCGCCAACAGCGGCCGCGACACGATCCACGAGCGCATCGAGGAGGTGCTCGACGACCTCGAGACCGGCATCCGCTCCGGCAGCGGCACGGTGAACCTCAGCACCGCGGACGGAGTGAACGCGACGGCCGTGGCCGGGCCGGACTCGGTCCCGCCGGCGCAGAGCGACGAGCTGCGGGTGCTGCGCACGATCGAGGTGCAGGGAGCGACCCTCACGCTCGTCGGCACGAGCTCGCAGGCCCGGCTGACCGACAGCCTGCGTTCGCTGTACCGCGGGCTGTGGATCGCGATCCCGCTGGCCGCGGTGGTGAGCGCGCTGATGGCAGGCCTCGCCACCCGGCGCGCGCTGCGGCCCGTCGGGGCGATCACCGACCTCGCCGGCACGATCGGCACCTCGATGAACGGTGCCCGGGTGCCGGTGCCCGACACCGGCGACGAGATCGAGCGGCTGGCCACCACGGTCAACGAGATGCTCGACCGCATCGAGGAAGGCCGCGCCGCGCAGCGCCAGTTCACCTCCGACGCGGCGCACGAGCTGCGTACCCCGCTGATGGCACTGCAGGGCGAGCTGGAGCTGGTGAGCACGCAGAACGCGCCGGTCGACGATGCGCTGCTGGACCGGCTCGACACGTTGTGCCGCCGGCTGGGCGACCGGATCGACGACCTCGTGCTGCTGTCCACCCTCGACGAGGCGCGCCCGCTCGCCCTCGCCCCCGCCGACCTGCTGACGATCGTGCGCGAGGAGGCCGCCGTCGTCGCGCCGGACGCGACCGTCACCGGAGCGGAGTCGGAGGCTGCGCTCGATCACGAGCTCGTGGCGCGGGCCGTGCGCAACCTGCTGGTCAACGCCAAGCGGCATGCCCAGCAGCAGGTGGTAGCGACGGTCGCGCTCGCCGACGGCAGGGTGTGGTTGCACGTCGACGACGACGGACCCGGGGCCGACCCGGCGCTGCGCGACGAGATGTTCCGCCGCCTCACCCGCCTCGACGAGGCCCGCACGGCTGACCGGGGTGGCGCCGGTCTGGGTCTGGCGATCGTCGCGTCGGTGGCAGCGGCGCACGGCGGCGGCGTCGACCTCGCTCGCAGCCCGCTCGGCGGCGCCCGCCTCTCCCTCTGGCTCCCGACCGAGAACCCGCTGCACTGACATTGGGGAACTCTCATCTCCTTCTCCTCGGGCTCTCATCCCCCCATCGGATCCTGAGCGCACGGTCGGGGAAGCGCCCCGGCCGCACCGAACAAGGAGCTCACCGATGCGTCTGTCCCGTACCGTCCTGCTGCCCACCGCCCTCGGCCTGTCGGCGCTGGGCATCCTCCCCGCGGCCGCCTCGGCCCAGACCACCAGCCCCCAGAACGTGACCTGCCGGGGCACGATCGGGGCCGTGGCCGTCGACAACGTCGAGGTGCCCGAGGGCGCCTCGTGCACGCTGTCGGGCACCCAGGTGCTCGGCTCCATCCACGTGGAGCCCCGCGCCCGCCTCTCGGCCACGGCCGTCAACGTGCGCGGCAACGTCGAAGGCACCGGCGCCACCTCGGTGATCGTGGCCCGCTCCACCGTCGCCGGGTCCTTCCAGGTCACCGAGGGACGCGCCGCCCGCATCAACGGCTCGACCGTGGGCGGCGCCGTGCAGGCCGACAAGCAGACCGGCCTCGTCACGTTCCGCAGCAACCGGGTGGCCGGCGACATGCAGGCCTTCGAGAACTCCGGCGGGGTCGTCGTCGAGACCAACCGGGTGCGGGGCAACCTGCAGTGCAAGGACAACCTCCCCGCCCCGACCGGTGGCGGCAACATCGTGACCGGCCTCAAGGAGGACCAGTGCGCCCTGCTGTGAGCTGACCCTGCATCGCACGCCGCCCGACGGGGACGCCTCGGCGTCCCCGTCGACGCGCCCGGGTCGCGGGGCGCCGGGTGACGTCAGCCGTGGGGGCGGGTGCGCCACCAGTCCGGACCGTGCGGGCTCCGGCACTCGAGCGCCGACCGGTCCCAGCCGGCCAGGTCGGCCGCGGCGGCGTGGGTGCGCTCGAGGAAGGCCAGCAGGGTGGCGTCCGGATCGTCGGCTTCCCGCACGGCGTCGTAGGGCAACACGAACTCGCCCAGCTCGTCCACCCAGGTGGCCGCCGGAGGCTCCACGGGCACATCGGCAAACCCGGCCGGGGTCGGGTAGGCGTAGGCGTAGAACACCGGGGTGGGTGCGTCGGCGTTCCCCGGCCAGAAGCCGCAGCTCGTGACCTCGTGGGAGTACGCCTCGCGGGCGACCTCGAGCGGGAAGTGGGGCAGCCCGCCGGGGTGAGGCGGCGCGCTGCGCCCCGAGAACCGGGTCGTGGCCAGGTCGAAGCTGCCCCAGAACAGGTGCACGGGACTGGCCTTGCCCAGGAAGCCGGCCCGGAAGTCGCCCAGCACCCGGTGGGCCTGCACCATCGCCAACCACAGGGACCGGGCGTGATCGGGGTCGTAGCCACGGGGCCGGTCGTCGCCGGAGAAGGGAACGGCGCCCGGGATCTCGCTCGGCAGGGGGTTGATCGCGACATCGAGCCCGAGGTCGGCCATGGCGGCGAGCACGTCGGCGTGGAACGCCGCCACCGACCGGCCGTCGAGGGGCACCGCAGCGGTGCCGCCGTCGGTCACGGTGACGTGCAGCCGGCTGTCGACCACGTCGAGGTCGAGCTCGAAGGCACGATCGCGGTAGGGCACCAGCGACGTCCCGAAGCCACGGGACGTGACGGCGAGCGTGACCCCCCACGAGTGGTTCACCCACGGCCCGCACGCCATGCGGATCTTGCCCACGATCTGGCACCACAGGTGCAACGTCGAACGGGTCTCCTCCCACTCGGCGGCGGGGAGGACGGGCCAGGTGGTGGCGGGGCTCGACATGCTCAGACGGTATCGGTCCGTCCCACGGCGACGCGGAACGCAGCGACGATCCCGCGCAGGGCGTCGAGCGCCGCCGACGGGTCCGACGGCAGCGGGAACCGGGCCCGCAGGTCGGTGACGCCGGCCGCCACCAGGTCGGGCACGGCGGCCATGGTGCGGTCCACGTCGAGCGCGCCGTCGTCGGTCCGCACCACGGGCAGGGTGCCCACGACCTGCAGGTCGGCGCTGTCGCGGCCGTGGGCGGCCAGCGCGTCGCGCATCTGGGCGATCCCCGTCGCCGGGTCGGCCGCGGCGGGACCCCAGGGGATCCATCCCGCCCCGAACCGGGCCAGTCGCCGCACCACCCGCGGGTTGACCGTGCCGCTCACCCAGATGGGCACGCCGCCGGCCTGTGCGGGCTTGGGCATCATGTGGATGGCCTCGAAGCGCAGCTCGTCGGACTCGTGGGCGGCCCGCGGCTCACGCCACAGCGTCTGGCACACCTCGAGCGTGTGGTCGAGCAGGCGGCCGCGCTCGTCGAACGACAGCCCCGCCGCCTCGTACTCCTCGCGCTGCCAGCCGACCCCGACCCCGAGGTCGAGCCGACCACCCGACAGCACGTCCAGGGTGGCGGTCGTCTTGGCCAGCACGACCGGGCGGCGCAGGGCGGCGACGAGGATGTTCGTGCCAAGACGGATGCCATCGGTGCGGGCCGCCAGGAACGACAGCGCGGTGAGCGGTTCGAGCCAGTGGCCGTCGGGACCGGTCGGCTGGCGCCCGCCGGCCGTGCCGCCGATCTCGGGTCGGCCGTACTCCTCGAGCCGCTCGCCGAACACGACGTGGTCGGACACCACCAGCCGGTCGACGCCGGCCTCGTCGAGCAGGCGTGCCTGGGCGAACAGGGCGTCCCAACCACCGGGATCCTCGGCGCTGAACGTGAACACCATGCACGAGAGCTGCGGCTGTGGCGGCGCCTCGGGAGCTGTGGGCATGGCGCATGGTACGTGCCCGGACACCGTCAAGGCTCGAGCGCGGCGGCATCGAGACGGGCCGTGAGGAGCGGTACCAGCGGGTCGCCCGGCGAGGCGACGGCCAGCGCCCGCTCCAGGACCTCGGTGTCCCACGGGTGCACCTCGGCGAAGCGCAGGAGCTCCGGCGGCGACCCGTCTCGCAGCAGCGCGGTGCGCAGGGCCACGTCGAGGTGATGGCGCTGCTCGACGACGAAGGGCGCATCGCTGGCCGACAGGAGCTGGCCCCCGTACAGCTCCGCAGCCCGACCGAGGGCGCCGCGACGCAGGTCCGCCAGGAGGTGGAGCACGTCGACGTCGCAGTCGAGGGCGAGCCGGTAGGGCCGCGAGGCGATGGCGCCGTCGAGGGCCCGCCGCAGGTGCGAGATCTCGGCCTTGAGGGTGCTCGATCCCACCCGGCGATCGCCGTACAGGTGGGCGTGCAGCGTGTCGAGGTCCGCGTTCCCGGCCACCGCCAGCACGGTGAGGATCTCGAGCTGGCGTAGCGGCAGCAGCAGCGGCACGCCGCGGTGCACGACGCTGGGCGAGCCGAGCAGGCGGAGCTCGAGGCGGTCCGCGGCTCGTGACGGCGCCGTCGCCGGGAGCTGCGCCTCCACCAGACGGGCCAGGGCCGTCACGGTGGCGAGTCCGAGCGGGGTGTGGCGCTCCCACACCGTGCTGAGGTCGATGGCACCGACCGGGACGCCGTCGGCGGTGCGCACCGGGGCGGCGTAGCAGACCCAGTCGTGCACGGCCTCGCACCAGTGCTCCACCGAGAACACCGTCGCCGGCGCCCGGTTGATGAGGGCCAGCCCCGGGGCGTTCGTGCCGGCGGAGCCCTCGTCCCACCGCCCGCCGGCCACGAAGTTCACCGACTCCGCCTTGCGCAGCATGGTGCGGCCGCCCGTGCTCCACAGGATCCGACCCGTCTCGTCGGTGACCGCGGCGACGAAGTCGCCCTCCTCGGCGACCTGGCGGAGCTGCTCGACCAGGTCGGGCAGCGCGCGCCGGATGGGCGAGGAGTCCCACCGCTCCTCCACGGCGACCTCGTCGACGGGGGCGGCCGAGAGCGCGACGGGCAGCGAGGACACGCACCGGCTCCACGAGCGGCGGAGCTCCTCGCGCACCGGAGCGGCCGCCGGATCGCGCCGGAACCCGCTTCGCACCTGCTCCAGGGAGCGACGACGGTCCAGCAGTTCGACGTCCACGTGGCGGCTTCCCCCGGGCGCGGACGGTACCAACCTTTTCCCAACCCTGCGGGGTCCACAGTCACCGTCGACGGCGGTGCCGAACAGGGGGGACCGCCACGACAAGGGGGACGACCATGACCTTCCCGGTACCCGGGTCGAGCGACAGCCCGATCCAGTTCGAGGCCCGCTACGACAACTTCATCGGCGGCAAGTGGATGCCCCCGGTCAACGGGCGCTACTTCGAGAACCCGTCGCCGGTGTCGGGCCACGCCTTCTGCGAGGTGGCCCGCTCCGACGCCGCCGACATCGAGCTGGCCCTCGACGCCGCCCACGCCGCCCGTGAGGGGTGGGCGGCGACCAGCGCCGCGGAGCGCTCGAACATCCTGTTGCGCATCGCGGACCGCATGGAGGAGAACCTCGAGCGCCTCGCCGTCATCGAGACGTGGGAGAACGGCAAGCCGGTGCGCGAGACGCTCGCCGCAGACCTCCCCCTGGCCGTCGACCACTTCCGCTACTTCGCCGGCGTGCTGCGGGCCCAGGAGGGCAGCATCTCCCAGATCGACGCCGACACCGTCGCCTACCACTTCCACGAACCGCTCGGCGTGGTCGCCCAGATCATCCCGTGGAACTTCCCCATCCTCATGGCGGCCTGGAAGCTGGCACCCGCGCTGGCCGCCGCCAACTGCGTCGTGCTCAAACCCGCCGAGCAGACGCCGGTGTCGATCCTGGAGGTGGTGAAGCTCGTCGCCGACCTGCTGCCCGACGGGGTGCTCAACGTCGTCAACGGCTTCGGCGTCGAGGCCGGCAAGCCCCTCGCCTCGAGCCCCCGGGTGGCCAAGGTGGCCTTCACTGGCGAGACCACGACCGGTCGGCTGATCATGCAGTACGCCTCCGAGAACCTCATCCCGGTGACCCTGGAGCTCGGCGGCAAGAGCCCCAACATCTTCCTCGCCGACGTCATGGACGCCGACGACGAGTTCCTCGACAAGGCCGTCGAGGGGTTCGTGATGTTCGCCCTGAACCAGGGCGAGGTCTGCACCTGCCCGTCACGGGCGCTCGTCGCCTCGTCGATCTACGAGCCGTTCATGCAGCGGTGCCTGGACCGGGTGGCCCAGATCACCAGCGGCAGCCCGCTCGACCCGGCCACCATGATCGGGGCGCAGGCCTCGAACGACCAGCTGGAGAAGATCCTCTCCTACATCGACATCGGTACGGCCGAGGGCGCCGAGGTGCTCGCCGGCGGGCGTCGACGCTCGGTGCCCGAGCACCCCGACGGCTACTACGTCGAGCCCACGGTGTTCCGCGGCGACAACAGCATGCGGATCTTCCAGGAGGAGATCTTCGGGCCGGTCGTGGCCGTCACCACCTTCGACCACGAGGCCGAGGCGGTGCGCATCGCCAACGACACGCTCTACGGCCTCGGCGCCGGCGTGTGGACCCGCAACGGCAACGCCGCCTACCGACTGGGTCGGGCCATCGAGGCCGGTCGGGTGTGGACGAACTGCTACCACGCCTACCCCGCCCACGCCGCCTTCGGCGGCTACAAGGGCTCGGGCATCGGGCGCGAGACCCATCTCATGATGCTGGAGCACTACCAGCAGACCAAGAACCTGCTGGTGAGCTACAGCGGGCAGCGGCTCGGCTTCTTCTGATCCCCCGTCCGGGTCGGGGCTCCCCGTTCGGGGGAGTCCCGACCCCGTGAGCCCCGGAGGTCCCACCATGGTCCGTCGAGTCGACACGACCAACGAGGCCGGCGAGCTGCTCGATCGCCTGGCCGCCGAGCACGGCCCGCTGCTGTTCCACCAGTCCGGTGGCTGCTGCGATGGCAGCGCTCCCATGTGCTACCTGCGCCACGAGTTCCGCATCGGCGACGGCGACGTCTTCCTGGGCCACGTCGGGGCGTCGGCCACGCCCTTCTACATCGGCGGCGCCCAGTACGGGTACTGGGCGCACACCCACCTCACCGTCGACGTCGTGGCCGGCCGGGGCAGCGGGTTCTCGCTCGAGGCACCGGAGGGGGTGCGCTTCGTGATCCGCTCGAGGCTGTTCACCGACGACGAGGAGCAGTCCCTGGCCGCGCTCGGGCCCGCGCCCCGAGGACCACAGCCCGACTCCGGGAGCTGACCCACTACGCTGCGCCGCCGAGGCTGCACCGCGGCCAGAGGGGGCCGTACATGGGCGCGCTGGACGGCAAGATCGCCATCGTCACCGGCACCAGCCGGGGTGTCGGGGTGGGCGTCTCGCGCCAGTTGCTGCTGGCCGGCGCCACGGTGGTGGGCTGCTCGCGCCGGCCGTTGCCGGGCCTACCCGCTGCGGAGGGCCTGGGAGGGGTCGAGGGACGCGCCGAGCAGTGGGTGTGCGACCAGGGCGACCACCGGGCCATCGACGCCTTCGTGCAGCGGGTCGTCGACACCTACGGCCGGGTGGACATCCTCGTGAACAACGCCGGCGGCACCGTGCCCACCCCGCACGCGGAGGACGTGCCCGAGCTGGTCCAACAGATCCAGAGCTCCCCGGCCAGCGACGACGACTTCGAGCGCACCGTGGCGTTCCACGCCTACGCGGTGCAGATGAACCTGATCAGCCCTCTGTGGTTCGCCATCCGCGTGTACCGCCAGATGCGCACCCAGGACGGCACGGGCAGCATCGTCAACATCTCCAGCGGCGCCGGCCACCCGGCGGGCTCCCCGTCCCTCGTGTCCTACGGCGCCGCCAAGAGCGGGCTCAACCACCTCACGCGGTCGCTGGCCGAGGAGTGGGGGCCCAAGGCCCGGGTGAACTGCCTCGCCCTCGGGCCCACCATGACCGAGAACTTCCGGGCCTTCGTGCTGGGCGAGCAGGACCCCGAGGGGCGCGCCTACTTCGCCAACGTGCCCCTGGGTCGGGCCGGCGACCCCGACGAGGTGGGCCGCACCTGCGTGTTCCTGTGCTCCGGTGAAGCCGACTACATCAACGGCACCACCATCGAGATCGACGGCGGCATGCTGCCCGGCGTGCTCTACGACGCCGGCCTGAAGACGATCACGGACCTGCTGTGAACGCGGCGGCGAGCCCCCGGCGTGCGCTGCGGGTCGTGCAGTGGACCACCGGCAACGTCGCCCGCCAGGCGGTGCGGGCGGTGCTGGTGCACCCGGGCCTCGACCTGGTGGGAGCGTTCGCCCACAGCGCCGACAAGGTGGGCCGTGACGTCGGCACCCTGTGCGGGTTCGATCCCGTCGGGGTCACCGCCACCGACGACGTGGACGGGCTGCTGGCCCTGGACCCGGACTGCGTGGTGTACACCCCGCTGCACTTCTCGGTGGAGGAGGTGGCCCGGCTGCTGGGCGCGGGCGTGAACGTCGTGACCACCTCGGAGTTCCTCTCCGGCACCGGACTGGGCGACGACGAGCGCCGTCGGCTCGAGCAGGCCGCGCAGCTCGGGGGCGCCACCCTCTTCGGCACGGGGATGAACCCCGGATTCGCCCAGCTGCTCGGCGGCGTCGTGGCGGGCGTGTGCACCCTGGTGCACCACGTGCGCATCACCGAGTCGTTCGACGTGTCCCTGTTCGCCGTCGACGGCAACATGGACGAGCTGGGCTGGGGCCGCCCGTCCGACGATCCGGGCCATCCCGAGGCGCTGCGCGCCGCCACCGTGGTCTTCGCCGATGCGCTCGACGTCCTCGCCGCCCTGTTCGACGTGACCCTGGAGGAGCGGCGTTGCACGGTGCGGTTCTCGCACGCCACGGTGGACCTCGACCTGCCCGGCCGACCCGTCGCCGCCGGGACGGTGGCGGGGATCGACCTGCGTTGGGAAGGTGTCGTCGAGGGCCGACCGGTGTTCGAGCTGCGCCAGGTGTGGGCCATGGGCAGTGCCCTGGACCCTCCGCTGCCGGTGGATTCGGCCTACACGGTGGAGGTCGACGGCGAGCCGAGGATCGCGACCCGCTTCGAGATCTGGCCCCACCAGGACGACCTCGCTGCACTGACCCCGGAGGACTTCCACGCCCTCGGCATGCGCATCACGGCACTACCGGCCGTGAACGCCATCCCGGCGGTGTGCGCCGCCCCGCCCGGCATCCGGACCTACGCCGACCTGCCGGTCATCTCCCCGCGGGGTCGACTCCGGCCCCGGGGGTGACCGCAGGGAACACCCGGTAGATCTCACCCAGCAGCAGCACCAGCGCCACGGCATGGGAGCCCAGGATGGCCTTGCCGGTGGTGAGCAGCGCCACGACCAGCTCGCTGTCGGGATCGGCCCAGGTGAAGGAGTTGGCCAGCCCGAGGTGCCCGAAGGCGCGGGGATGGTTCCAGCCGTACAGGCTGATCGAGCTCGTGCCGAGCATGAAGCCGGCGCTGTAGCGCAGCGGCATGCCCAGCATGCGGTCGGGGATCAGGCCCTCCGCCTCGGCCACCAGGGCACGCGCCACGGTGTCGGCGTCGAAGACCCGGACCCCGTCGAGCTCCCCGCCCCGCAGGAGGCACTCGTAGAACGCTGCGGTGTCGCGCGCCGTCACCACCACGTTCGCCGACGGGATCACGGCCTGGGCGAAGCGGGGGTCGTTGGACAGCCGCACGGCCCGGTCCCAGCCCACGCCGAGCGCACGCTCGATGGCCCACCCCAGGGGCGGCAGGTTGGGCAGTCCGGTGATGATGTTGTGGGCCACGCGGTGCGTGTCGTCGGGACCGACCCCGTAGTCGAACCACTCCAGACCGAGCGGTTCCTTCACCTCGTCGCGCAGCACGTCGCGCAGGCTGCGCCCGGTGACCCGACGGGTGACCGCTTCCAGCACCAGGCCACCCGACACCGCGTGGTAGGCCGGCGGGCCTCCGGGAGGGGCCGCGGGCACCAGATCGCACACCAGGGCCTCGATGCGGTCGTGGTCGGCCAGCAGGTCGAGGTCGAAGGCCTCGGGCGGCAGCACAGGGATGCCGGCCCGGTGGGTCAGCACCTGACGCAGGGTGATCTCGTGCTTGCCATGGCGGCCGAACGCCGGGAGGTGCGCCACCACGGGGTCGTCGAGGGTCAGGGCCCCCTGCTCCTCGAGCTTGTGCATGACCATCGCGGTCACGGCCTTGCCAGCCGAGAACAGGTTGACGGGCGTGTCGATCCCCATGGGCACGGCGTCCGGGTGGTCGAGGCGCCGACCCGGGCGCACCCCGCGGGCGTGCCCCACCGCACGGTCGAGCACCACGTCGCCGCGGTGGCGCACACAGAGCTGGATGCCGGGGTGCACACCCGAGCGGTACAGGTCCAGCACGCGAGACCACAGCCGCTCCACGTCCACGTCGGTCGTGGTCTCGGCGCCGCGGGTGACCAAGTCGTCCACGTCCCCGGGGACGCGGACCACCCGCGCCACGTGGGTGCCGACCGCGCCCGCGGGCCACGACGCGGCCAGGAAGCCCGGGAGGGTCGGGACCCCCGGCAGGGTGGGCAGCACGAACCGGGGGCTCACGGCGCCCCCAGCCCCAGTGCCCGCAGCTCCTCGGCGGCCGGCGTGCCGTAGGGGGTGCTGCGACGGTGGACGGGTCGCTCCTGGCCCTGCGCGTCGTGGATCTCGGGCTGCGGGGTGCCGGCCGTCATGGCGGGAGCCTAGGTCGGTGGCGGTACCCTCGCACCCGCATGGCCGCGAACCTCCCCGACGGGCTCGTCTCCACCGGCAACCTGCCGTCGTCCCCGGACGTGCAACGCCTCGTGGAGGAGGCGTTCGAGCGGTTCCGGGGCGTCGACGCCGGCGCCAACGCCAGCGTGTACCCCTCGCTCGAGCACGCCGACCCCGACCGGTTCGGGATCTGCGTCGCCACGGTGGGCGGGGCCGTGCACGGGGCCGGCGACCACGAGGTCGCCTTCCCGCTGATGAGCGTGGCCAAGCCGTTCACGTTCGCGCTGGTGTGCGAAGCCATCGGCGCGCAGGCCGCCCGCGATCAGATCGGGGTGAACGCCACCGGCCTGCCCTTCAACGCCGTCGAGCCCGTCGAGCGCCAGCCGGGTGGGCGCACCAACCCCATGGTCAACCCCGGGGCCATCGCCACGGTGAGCCTCGTGCCGGGGCGCGACGCCGCTGACCGGTGGGGCGTCGTGCACGACGGGCTGTCCCGGTTCGCGGGTCGTCGCCTCCCGCTCGACGAGGAGCTCTACGCCTGTGCCATCGCGACCAACCAGCGCAACCGGGCCATCGTGCAGCTCCTCGACGCCGTCGGCGTCCTGGCCGACGACCCGGTTGGCACTCTCGACGTGTACAACCGGCAGAGCTGCCTCGCCGTCACGGCCCGGGACCTCGCGGTCATGGGCGCGACGCTGGCCGACGGCGGCGTCAACCCGCTGACCGGCGAACAGGTCGTGCGACCCGACACCTGCCGACACACGCTGGCGGTGATGGCCACGGCGGGCCTGTACGAGACGAGCGGCGAGTGGCTCTACGACGTCGGACTGCCGGGCAAGAGCGGCATCGGCGGCGGGATCGTGACGGTCTCCCCCGGCAAGGGCGGCCTGGGCACCTTCTCCCCACCGCTCGACCGGGCCGGCAACAGCGTGCGAGGCCAGCTCGTGGCCCGGGAGCTGTCCCGGCGGCTGGGGCTCGATCTCTTCGCGTCGCAGCCGGCGCGCTGAGCAGCGCCACGCGAGCCGCCCCACGCTCAGGGTGCCGACGAGCTCCACGGTGGAGGCGGGACGTCGGTCGGCGGCAAGAGCGACGCCACGCGACCGAAGCGGTCGCTGCGTTCGGTCCAGGCGCGGTGCGCCTCGGTGATCTCGTCGCGGGTGCGCGCCACGTAGTTCCACCACATGACGACGGGTGACTCGAACGGCTCCCCGCCGACCAGCAGGGCGCGCACGCCGCCGGCGCCGTCCACCCGCACCTCGGACGAGCCGACCCCGAGGTAGGCGTGCTGGCCGGGCCGCACCGAGCGTCCGTCGACCTCGATCCCGCCATCGAGGGCCACCACGGCGTGCTCACGGGCCGGATCGAGCGGCAGCACCGCAGGCCCCCGCACCTCCAGCTGCGCCCCGACGTGATCGGTGTCGCGGCGGGCCGGCGACCGCGCCGAGGCCAACGCGCCCACGAGGACGGTGACCGTCACGCCGGGCAGGTCGACCACGGGAAGGTCTCCGTGGTGCTCGAAGGCGGGGGCGGCGTCACGAGTGGCGTCGGGCAGGGCCACCCACAGCTGCACGCCGTGGAGGGGGCCCCGGTAGCGACCGGTGCCCTCCTCGGCGTGCGACACGCCGCAGCCGGCGGTCATGAGGTTGAGCTGTCCCGGTCGGATGACCTGTTCGGTACCCAGGCTGTCGCGGTGCAGCACCTCCCCCTCGAGCAGCCACGTCACCGTCTGCAACCCGGTGTGCGGATGGGGTGCCACCCCGAGACCGCCGTCCTCGTCGACGTCGGCGGGGCCGAAGTGGTCCAGGAAGCACCACGGCCCGACCGTCCGCCGGGCCCGGGCCGGAAGGGCGCGCCGCACCTGGAAGGCACCGACCTGACCGGCACGGCTGTCGATCAACTCCACCGGCACAGCATCCCATGCCGGTGGCGCCCGGCTGGGGAAGCCCGCCTACGAGACGGCTTCGACGTCGCGGCCGTGCGCCGTCAGCGCCCAGATGATGGCGACGTCGACCGCGATGACCACGATCGCCCACACCGGGTACCAGGGCAGGTAGGCGAACGTCGCCACCGCGCTGAGACCGGCGAGGATGACGCCGACGATGCGTGCCGCCAGGTTCCCGGTGAGGATGCCGGCGCCCACGAGCACCAACAGGATCCCGAGCACCAGATGGATCCAGCCCCACGTCGTGACGTCGAACTGGAACACCCACTTCGCGCCCTTCACGAAGACCTCGTCCTCGGCGATGGCCGCGATACCGGCGATGATCTGGAAGAAGCCGGAGATCATGAGCATCACGGCCGCGAAGAACGCCCAACCAACCGCCCAACCACTCGGTTCTCTCGTCTCTGCCATCTCCGTGCTCCCTTCGTGATCGGCACTCCCCCACGTCGACGGTAGGCACCTGTACGGAAGCTGTCATCACCCGGACGGGATGATCCGCCCACCCCACCTCGCCCGACACCGGCGCCCCGTTCGGTAGATTCCGGCCGTGCCCGACCCCGAGGAGGCCTCCGACGAGCGACTGCGCGACCTCGAGCTCGCCGAGGAGCGCCGCGCCAGCGGCGAACGGCTCGACCGTCGCTTCGAGCTGTTCGAGGCGCTGCTGCTCTCCATCGCCGCGATCCTGGCCGCGTGGGCCGGGTTCCAGTCGGCCAAGTGGAGCGGCGACCAGGCCGAGGACGACACCCAGGCCGCAGCCCGGCGCGTCGAGGCGTCCGAGGCGTCGACCCTGGCCGGCCAGCAGGCCATCGCCGACCTGATCACGTTCAACCAGTGGCTGGCGGCCGGCGAGCGCGAAGGGCTCCTCGACACCCCCGTCGCCGAGGGCCAGCCCTACGAGCCCGACCCGACGCTGCTCTCGGGCTTCCTCTACGAGCGGTTCCGACCCGAGTTCAAGGTGGCGGTCGACGCCTGGCTGGCGACCGAGCCGCAGACCAACCCCGACGCCGCGCCCACCCCGTTCGCCATGCCGGACTACCAGCTCGCGGCCGAGGCGCGCGCCGTGGCCCTCACCGAGGAGGCCCGCCTCCTCGACGTCGAAGCCCGCCGGGCCAACGAGCGCTCCGACAACTACCTGCTCCTCACGATCGTGCTGGCCGCCGTGCTGTTCTTCGCCGGGATCAGCTCGAAGATGGACACCCTGCGGGCGCGACTGCTGCTGCTGGGCGTCGGGGCCACGCTGCTCGTGGGGAGCGCCGTCGTCGTGCTCGCCTTCCCCAAGGATCTCTGACGCGTCGATCGCCCGATGAGGGTGACGCGCCGAGTGGACCGGGTCGGCCAGACTGCATCCATGGTCGAACCCGTCGCCGCCCCTGACCCCACGACGCCCACCGACCCCCTCGAGCTGCTCCGCAGCCGCGGCTACCTCGTCCTGCTCGTGTTCGGGGCGCTCATCGGCATACCGGTCGCCGCCGTCGCCTTCGGGTTCCTGAAGCTCGTGGAGGAGGCCCAGACCTGGCTCTACCAGACGTTGCCGTCGGACCTCGGCTTCGACACGGTGCCGACCTGGTGGCCGATCCCGGTGCTCGCCCTGGCCGGGCTGCTCGTCGCCGCGGCCATCCAGCTCCTTCCCGGCACCGCCGGCCACGAACCCACCGCCGGGCTGTCGGCGACCGGCACGCCCGCCCCCGACGCCCTGCCCGGCATCGCCCTCGCGGCCTTCGTCACGCTGGCCTTCGGCGGTGTGCTGGGCCCCGAGGCGCCGCTCATCGCCCTCGGCGGCGGGCTGGCGGCGCTGGCCGTGCATCTGGCCAAGAAGGACGCCCCGGCCCAGGCGACGGTGGTGATCGGCGCCGCCGGGAGCTTCGCCGCCATCGCCACCCTGCTCGGCTCGCCTCTTCTCGGCGCGTTCCTGCTCATGGAGGTCGCCGGGCTGGCCGGCCCGCTGATCGGCGTGGTCCTCGTGCCCGGCCTGCTCGCCGCCGGTGTCGGCTCGCTGGTGTTCATCGGCCTCGACGACCTCACCGGCTGGGGCACGTTCTCGCTCGCCATCCCCGACATCCCCGCCTTCACCGGCATCGACGGGTACCAGTTCCTGTGGGCGATCGCCATCGGCGTGCTCGGCGCCGCCCTCGGCACGGCCATCAGACTGGGTGCCAGCGCCCTGCAACCCCTCGTCGCCGGGCGACGACTGCTGCTGACGCCGCTGGCGGGGATCGCCATCGCCCTCAGCGCGGTGGTGTTCCACCTGCTCACCGACCGGGGTGTCGACCAGGTGCTCTTCGACGGCGAGAACGCCCTGGCGCCGCTCATCCAGCAGGCCGACACGTGGACGGTGGGTGCGCTCGTGGCGCTGGTGGCCTGCAAGAGCGTGGCGTACGCCCTCTCGCTGAGCAGCCTGCGGGGAGGCCCCACCTTCCCCGCCATGTTCATCGGCGCCGCCGGCGGCATCGCCCTGTCGCACCTGCCCGGCCTGCCCCCCATCGCCGGGGTGGCCATGGGCATCGGCGCCATGGCCGTCACCATGCTGCGCCTGCCGCTCACCTCGGTGCTGCTCACGACCCTGTTCCTGCAGGCCGACGGCGTCACGCTCATGCCGCTGGTCATCGTGTCGGTGGTGGTGGCCTACGTCGCGTCGGTGCGCCTCACACCTCCGGAGCCGGCGGTCACCCACAACGGATGACGACCCGGCGGCCGACAGGGCACAGGATGCTGGTGCCGGCCGGAGCGAAGGAGGTGGCCGTGGACGACCGCGTCGAGGCCGTGATCGCCTCCCACCGAGCCGCCGGAGCGTGGTTCGAGGCCGCCGGCGTGCGCAGCTTCGTCCGCTCGGCCGGAGCGGGTGAACCGGTCGTGCTGCTGCACGGGCTGCCGGCCTCGTCGTTCCTGTACCGCAAGGTCATCCCCGAGCTCGCAGCACGAGGCTTCCGGGCGCTCGCCTTCGACCTCCCGGGCCTCGGCTTCGCCGATCGCCCCGAGGGCTTCGACTACCGGATCAGGGGGCTCGGCGCCTTCGCCGCGGCGGCCGTCGACGCGCTCGACCTCGAGCGGTTCCACCTCGTCGTGCACGACGCAGGCGGACCGGTGGGCTTCGAGCTGGCGACGCGCCACCGCGAGCGGATCCTGTCGCTCACCGTCACCAACACGGTGGTGCAACTGCGTGGCGGTCCGTTCCCGGGGGAGATCCTGGCGCGCCTCACCCGGCGGGTCCCGAGCTGGCTCGATTCGCCCGGGCTGTGGCGGACCATGCTGTACCGGGTCGGGATCCTCGACCGGACGGCGGTCCCCGTCGCCGAGGTCGACGCCTACCGGAAGCTGGCCATGGGCACCGACGCCGGAGCCGCCTACCTGCGCATCATGCGGGGCCTGCACACCGCACCGGGCGGGCTGGGCGACTACCGGACCGTGCTCGACGCGGCGAGCGTCCCCTACCCGGTGCAGCTCATCTGGGGCGCCGAGGATCCGATCCTGCGGCTGCGCAGCTTCGGCTGGGCCGCGCTGCATGCCACCGGCCTGAAGCACCTCACAGCCCTGCCGGCGCGCCACTTCCTCCACGAGGACCAGGCGCCGGCGGTGGCGGAGCTGGTCGCCGACCACGCTCGCATGGCCGGTCGCACGGGCGGGCGACGATGACCACCGCGAGCGGACCCACACGGGACAGGAGACACGACGCCATGGCAGCGACGACACGACGTCTTCCGGTGCTGCTCGCCGTGGTGGCGCTCGCGACGCTCGTCGTCGCGTGCGGCTCCGACGAGGCGGCGCTGACTTGATCGACGGGGACTTCGCGTACTCGAACTGGATGGCCTGGTATCTCTACGACACCGACGGCAACCCGGTCTACAAGTTCTCCGACAGCGCCATCGAGCCCGACGCCGGCTCGACCAACCCCTTCGTGGTCGGCAACCCCGTGCTCGCCGAGCCCCGCAGCTACACGATCACCTTCATGCCGGCCACCACGCCCGAAGACGTCGTCTCCGACATGCAGGCGTCGGGACAGAACGTGGCGCTGCTCCCGACGCCGGGCGACACGCCGGGCGTGACCCTCGTGTCGCGCAGCTACTGGTCCTTCGGCAACGACGGGCTCGGCGACTACGACCGCTTCGGCTACGGCGGCCCCACCGACACCCCCTTGCCCACCATCGAAGCCTTCGAGACCGACCCGTCCACCGGCGCGCTCACCGACACGCCGGTGCCGGACTGCGGCGCGCAGAGCCAACTGCCGAAGGCGATCTGGTACGACGCCGACACCGGCACGCCGGTGGTGACCTTCGAGAACGCCACGCCACCGGCCGACAGCGAGCTGGCGAACCTGCCCAAGTGGTTGGTGCAGACCGGCTCGGCCAGCGGCACGCTGGGCAAGGAGTTCCCGCCCTCACCGGTGCCCGAGGAGGTGCAGTTCTACCGCAACGTGGCGTCGAGCTCACCGTACGCCGACGTGCAGTCCGCCCCGCCCGAAGGGGATCCGCCGGATGCGTGCGGCGGCTACGTGATGGCGAACCTGCCCAACGACGTCGTCTCGCTGGTGCACATCCCGCAGGTGCCGAGCTACCCCGACTACCGGGGCGCCACGGCCGACACCCCCAACGCGTCGGACCAGTACGACGTGCAGTTCTACAGCGTCGTCGTCTACGGCGCCGACAAGCAGCTCGACGCCTACGGGACGCTCGAGAACTCCCAGATCGGCAATCGCCAGATCGCCGAGAACGACGACGGCAGCGCCACCGTGGTCCTCTACCCGCGCTCGGCCACCCCGGACCAGGTCGACCAGATCGCCGCGGTGGCGCAGGCCAACGGCTGGAACGTGCTGCGCAGCGGCACCCAGACCGCCATCGCGCCCAACCTCCTGGTGATCCGCGAGAAGGGCCAGAACCAGCAGTGGGCCAACGCCTTGAGCGCCAACGAGGTCACCCAGGGGGCGCCCTGCCCCCAGTCGGCGAACCCGTCGCTGCCGCTGCCGCAGGATCCGACCGACGCCCAGGTCACCCAGTTCAACGGCATGGGACTCACCGCGCCCGCGGGCCAGAACTGCTCGATCGAGGCCTTCCTGTCGGGCAGGTGCCTCGAGGACCTGCAGACCCGCCTTCAACAGGCGGGCGCGGCATGGTCCGCTCGAGGGAACTGGCCCGACCAGATCACGCCCTAGCAACCCCGACCCATCAGGAGCACAGCCATGGCCATCGACACCTTCTTCGCCTTCGTGGGCACCTACGCCGACGTCGCCGACGCCAAGGACGACTACGACGCCGTCAAGGCCCTGCACACCCAGGCCGGTCTCATCGACGCCTACGACGCCGCGGTCGTGGAGCGCAAGGAGAACGGCAAGGTCAAGATCGTGGCCAAGCACGAGACCCCCACCCGGGTGGGCGGCGTGCTCGGCGGTGGGATCGGCTTGGCGACCGGTCTGGTCGTCGCCCTGTTCCCCGCGGCCGCCATCGGCGGCGGACTGCTGGCCGGCACCACCGCCGGCGGCGCGGTGCTGGGCGCGGTGGCCGGCCACGCCGCCGCGGGCATGAGCCGCAAGGATCTCAAGGAAGCCGGCGAACAGCTCGACGAAGGCACCGCCGGCCTCGTCGTGGTCGGCGTGGCCGACATGCAGGCCAAGATCGAGCACGCCATGGCCAAGGCCGAGAAGGTCCAGGCCAAGGAGCTCCAGGCGGACAACGAGGCCATCGAGCAGGACGCAGCCGGCTCCTGACGCCGGCTCCTGACCGGGTCGGGTCAGTCGATCCCGAACCAGGTGCGCACCTGGGCCTCGTGGTCGACGTACCGCTCTCCGGAGACGTCCACGACGACCTTGTCGATCGTGCCGCCCGTGAACGCGAACGGGGCCCGGTACGCAGGCGTGACGGCCGACGAGCTGTCGCGTCCCACGCAGATGCCGTCACCGGTCAGGCAGAAGTAGCCCGGCTGGGTCACGATCCGGCTCGACCCGACCGCTCGGTCGTCGACGTAGAGCGTGAGCGTCCCCGCCGTACCGGGCATGGCGGGATCGGCGCTCGGGCCGCTGGCCACGAACTCGGCGACGCAGACGTGCGCGCCCACGGAGAGGTGCTCGTCGGCGATCACGTCCTGGAGGTGCGTGCCGATCCAGTTGAAGGTGTACCGGAGCCTGCCGTCCTGCACGTAGAGGCTGTGACCGCCGGGCACGCCACCGGCGGCCCAGATCACGCCCTCGACGTCGGCCGAGTCGATCTGCAGGCCGGCCGCGATGGAGTAGGAGCGGCCGTTGACGGCCGGCCCCGCCGACTCGGGCACGTCGGCGCAGTCCGGGTAGAAGACGTACTGGTTGCGGGGCGCAGCCGCACGCGGACGTTCCGCGAGCACCTGCTCGAGCGCGGAGCGGTCGTCCACCGGCAGACCGTTGTAGATGCCTGCGTGGTAGAACCACAGACCCTTCATCGCCTCGAGGCGATGGGGATGCGCCGCGGCGACGTTCGTCGACTGCGAGCGGTCCTCGGCCAGGTGGAACAGCTCCCACTCGTCGGCGCCGAAGTCGCCCCAACCCGACAGGGGCGGGTGCACCGTCGAGGCCAGCCAGCCGTCGTGGTAGATCGCCCGTTGACCGAGCATCGTGTAGAACTGGGTGGTCTTGCCGGGGGCGCCGGCGTCGGTGAGCGCCGCGGCGAAGCTCTCGCCCTCGATGGGGTGCTGCGGGTAACCCTTGAGCACCTCGGGCGGCTCGATGCCCAGCAGGTCGTAGATCGTCGGCACGACGTCGACCGCGTGGACGTACTGGTGGCGGATCTCCGTGCTGGCCGGGATCGTCGCCGGCCACGACACGATGCACATGTCGGCGGTGCCGCCCTCGGCGCCGGCCCAGCGCTTCCAGTACGGGAACGGGGTGTCGAGAGCCCAGGCCCAGCCGGTGTTGTAGTGGTTGTTCGACGCGGGGGTACCGAGCTCGTCGAAGTGCGGCAGGGTCGTCTCGACCGTGTCGGGCACGCCGTTGAAGAAGCGCCACTCGTTGAAGCTGCCGTTCGGACCGCCCTCACCGCTGGCGCCGTTGTCGGACACCACGACGATGATCGTGTTGTCGAGCTGACCGGACTCCTCGAGGTGGTCGAGGATGCGCCCCATGCGGTCGTCGTAGTAGGAGATGTAGCCGGCGAACACCTCGGCCATGCGGGTGAAGAGCCGCTTCTCGTCGTCGTTCAGCGAGTCCCAGGGACGCACGGTGTCGAGCTGGGGCCAGGGCTGGCCGTCGGGTCCGGTGCGACCCGGCTCGCCGTGGGGGTTGATGGGCGACAGCTCGGTGCCCTCGGGGAGCAGACCGATCTCGATCTGGCGGGCCAGGATGCCGGCGCGGATGGCCTCGTAGCCCTCGTCGAACACCCCCTTGTACCGGTCGGCCCACTCGAGGGGCACGAGGTGGGGCGCGTGGCCCGCCTGGGGCGCGAAGTACAGGAAGAACGGCTTGTCGGGATCGATGACCTTCGCGTCACGGATGAACTCCACCGCCTTGTCGGCGATGTCGTCGGCGAGGTGGTAGCCGTCCTCCGGCCGTCCCGGTGGCTCGATCGGATGGTTGTCGTGGACCAGGTCCGGGTAGTACGAGTTCGTCTCGCCCCCGAGCCAGCCGTAGAACCGCTCGAAGCCGCGCCCGACCGGCCAGCGGCCCTTGAAGGCGGCCAGGTTGCACTCCTCACCCGGGGTCAGGTGCCACTTGCCGACGCAGTACGTGTTGTACCCGTGCTCGGCCAGCACCTCGGAGATGAACCCGCTCTCGAAGGGGATGCGCGTCGAGATGCCGGGGAAGCCGGAGGCGAACTCGGCGATGGTGGCCATGCCGTTGGTGGT
>JALOLF010000188.1 GCA_025456085.1 Acidimicrobiales bacterium | reverse complement strand
CAGCGGCCTCGATCCCGGCGAGCTCCACCGAGGCGCGACAGCTCGGCGCCAGCTTGGGATGCAGCGGATGGTCCATGTTGGGGGTGCCACATGCGGCGCAGAAGCGGTCGTTGCGCTCCAGCTTCGCTGCACAGCTCTTGCAGGTCATGGGCACTCCTCGACCGTCGCCGACACCGGGGCACCGCCGACCGCCACGGTCCCCGCTCGCTGTGAGGTATCGGCACCGCCGTCCGATCCCTGAAGCGCGGATCTGGGACCATCGACCCATGGCATGGGTCGCCCGACCCAGCCTCGGACCCGGTCGAGGCGTCGGTTCGACTAGAACGAGCGCCATGGCCGAACCCGTGCTGCTCGTCGAGGACCGCGACCGCGTGCGAACCCTCACCCTCCACCGACCCGACCGTCGCAACGCCCTCGACCAGGAGCTCTGGTACGCCCTGCGCGACGGGATCGTCGAGGCGGCGCGTGACGAGACGGTGTCGTGCGTCGTGCTGACCGGCAGCGGCAAGGCGTTCTGTGCCGGCCAGGACCTCGCCGAGATGGCCGACCCGTCGGTCTTCGAGGACCGCGAACCCGGCTACCGAGCGCTGATGCCCGAGCTCGAGGCCTTCCCCAAGCCGCTGCTGGCCGCGGTCAACGGCGTGGGCGTCGGCTTCGGGCTGACGGTGCTGCTGCACTGCGACCTCGTCCTCATCGACGAGCAGGCCCGGCTCAAGGCGCCCTTCGCCAGTCTGGGCGTGACCACGGAGGCATCCGCGAGCCTGTTGCTGCCGATGGCGGCGGGCTGGCAGGAGGCCGCCCACCTGCTCTTCACCGAGCCGTGGGTGGACGCGGCCGAGGCGGTCCGGCTGGGGCTCGCCCTGCGGCTGGTTCCTGCCGGCACGGTCGTCGCCGAGACCCAGGCGCTCGCCGCCACGATCGCCGCCTTCCCGCTGTCGTCGTTGATGGCGACCAAGCAGCTCCTGGTGGCCGGGCGGGCCGACGCGGTACGCGCCGCGCGGGAGCGGGAAGAGGCCGCGTTCGAGGTGCTGGTCGGCGCCGCGATGGCAGCGGGGACGCCTCCGGGCTCCAGTCCGGGCTGAACGGTCTGGTGGACGACGTCACCACCGGACCCCTCCCGGGGGCCTGACGACGACCTCGTCGACTACGGGGCGAGCGCCCCGTCCAGATCGGCGACGAGATCGTCGACGTGCTCCAGGCCGACCGAGATCCGCACCGTGCCCCGCGTGATGCCGCTCGCCTCGAGCTCCTCGGGGCTGAGGCTGACGTGGGTCGTGGAGGCGGGGTGGGTCACGAGCGTCTCGGGCCCGCCCAACGACGAGGCCAGCTGAGCCACCCGGGTGGATTCCACGAAGCGCTGCCCGGCATCGAAGCCACC
The DNA here is from genome assembly GCA_025456085.1 of Acidimicrobiales bacterium. GTDB lineage: Bacteria > Actinomycetota > Acidimicrobiia > Acidimicrobiales > Acidimicrobilacustridaceae > JALOLF01. Next base: position 5,288 of record JALOLF010000188.1, on the reverse strand, counting down.
GGCCAGCTCGATGGTCAGCAGGCCGCCCGGCAGTGCCATCTGGCGACGTGCCAGCTCCCGTTGCGGGTGGGAGGCGAGACCCGGGAAGCGGACCTCGCGCACGGCGGGATGGGCTTCGAGGAACTCGGCCAGGCGCTGGGCGGTGCTGCTCTGGCGCTCCAGACGCACGGGCAGGGTGCGCAGGCCGCGGAGGCCGTTCCAGGCGTCGAAGGGCGAGGCGCTGGCACCCTGCAGCACGGCGAAGGACCACAGCCAGGAGATCAGCTCCTCGCTGCCTGCCACGACACCGAGCGTGGCGTCGTTGTGGCCGGCGATGGCCTTCGTCGCCGAGTGGACGACGAGATCGACGCCGTGGTCCAGCGGACGCTGGACCAGCGGGGTGGCGAAGGTGGAGTCGACGACCGTGATGGGCCCTGCGAGGGCGCCGAGCTCGGCGAGATCGACCAGGTCCAGGCGAGGGTTGGCCGGGGTCTCGGCCACGACGAGCACGGTCTTGCCCGGCCGCACCGCGGCGGCGAAGGCACCGGGCTCGGTGCCGTCCACGAACGTCACGTCGATCCCGAAGCGGGGACACACCGACTGCAGCAGCAGCTGGGTGCCGGCGTAGATCTGACGCTGCGCCACGATGTGATCGCCCCGCGAGCAGATGCCCAGGATCACGGCGCTCAACGCGCCCATGCCGGAGGCGAAGGCCCGCGCCGTCTCCGCTCCCTCGAGCTCGGCGATCGCATCCTCGAAGCCGCGCACCGTGGGGTTGCCGTAGCGGGTGTAGAAGCGTGTGGCTCCCACCCCGGTGGCCATGGCCCGGCTCTGGTCGACGTCGGGTGTGATGAAGGTGCTCGTCGCCCACAGGATCGGCGCCAGCGCCGTGTCGTTGTCGGCCCGACCGGCCCGGATGGCGACCGTGTCGGGATGCGGCGCGCCGGCGACGGGCGCGAGCACCTCGTCACCGCAGGACGAGGTCGGATCGGGTTCAGACATCGGACTTCTCCACGTCGGCGAGGAAGGCGGCGAGGGGTTCGCCCACCTGGGCGGGTTCGAGCAGGAAGGCGTCGTGGCCGTGGGGGCTGTCGATCACCACGTACTCGCACGGCAGGCCGTGGCGGCGCCAGGCGTCACGGATGGCTTCCTGCTGATCGGGCCGGTACAGCGTGTCGCTGTTGACGCTCATCACCAACGCCGGCGCGTGGACACGACCGACGGCGGCGTCGATGCCGCTGCGGCCTCGGCCCACGTCGTGCAGGTCCATGGCCTTGCTGATGGTCAGGTAGCTGTTGGCGTCGAAGCGTCGCACCAGCTTGGCCCCGTGGTAGTCGAGGTAGCCCTCGACCTCGAAGCGCTGCCACATCCGGAAGGGGTAGAGGTCGTCGAGCTCGGCTCGCCCGAACTTCTCGTTGAACACCGCGTCGCTGCGATAGGTGATCTGGGCGAGGGCGCGAGCGGCGGCCAGACCCCGATGGGGCCCCTCGCCCGGCGCGGCGTCGTAGTAGTCGCCCCCGCGCCAGCCCGGATCGAGGGCGATCACGCTGCGCTGCACGTAGCTGAAGCCGATCTGTTGGGCGGTGGCGGCCAGACACGTGGCGATGGGGACCACGGCGCGCACCCGGTCGGGCCACACGACGGCCCACTCGAGCACCTGCATCCCACCCATCGACCCACCCACCACACAGAGCCAGCGACCGACGCCGAGGTGGTCGGCCAGGAGGGCCTGGGCGCGGACCATGTCCCGGATCGACACCACCGGGAAGGACGAGCCGTACGGCCGCCCGGTCGTCGGGTCGGTCGAGGACGGACCGGTGCTGCCCTGGCACCCGCCGAGGACGTTGGCGCACACGACGAAGTAGCGATCGGTGTCGATGGCGCGGCCCGGCCCGACGAGGTCGTCCCACCACCCCGGAGAGGGGTGGCCGTGCCCGCTGCGGCCCGCGACGTGGGAATCGCCGGTGAGCGCGTGGCAGATCAGCACCGCATTGCCGGCCCGGGCGTCGAGGCGGCCCCAGGTCTCGTAGGCGACGGTGAGGTCGCGCAACGAGCCGCCGCCTTCGAGGCTGAAGGGATGCCCGTCGGGCAGGTGGAAGAAGCGCCGGTTGCCCGGCGGGTCGCCGGGGACCCAGGCACCCGATGCCGGTGGTGGCACGTTGCCGGTGGGCGCTCGACCGCTGCTCTCGTTCACCTCGCTCCTTCTCTGCGGAGGAGGGACACCCTGTGCGCCGGGCCGGTCGAGCCGCCACGGCGGGGCCGGTGCGTCTCGGACACTTCGTTGCCCACGTCCGGCACTGCCGATTGCGGACCACATCCCCACCGAGCGGGCGGGATGGCACCTTGGGTGTCCGTCCCAGGTTGCCGGACCCGGTCACCCGGGCCGCTCGTGATGTCGACCCGTAGGCAACTACGTCGGGACCGGTGTCGTCAAGCGAATCCGGGACCCGAACCTGCCGACGACGCCGCCTCACCCACCTCCGTAGCGGTCCTGGCGGTCGAGGTGACCGGGCAGCCCGACGACCTCCGTGAACTCCTCGAAGGTGACCAGACGGTCGGGTTCGTCTCGCAGCGAGCCCCGGCGTGCCAGCACCTCGAGCGCGCCGCGCACGGCCCGCGTGGCCGCGAACAGCGCGGTCAGCGGCGACACGATCAGCGAGAACCCCAGTTCGTCGAGCTCCTCGGTCGACAACAGCGGCGTCCGCCCGGTCTCGACCATGTTGGCCACGAGCACCACCCCGGGAAGAGCAGCGGCGATGGTCTCGAGCTCGGCGATCGACTCGGGGGCTTCGACGAACACGGCGTCGACACCCAGGTCCGCCGCCATCCGACCCCGCTCGATCGCCTCGTCCAGCCCCCACGGCGCCCGGGCATCGGTCCGGGCGGTCACGAACAGCCGGGTCCGGACGTCGAGGGCGGCCCGCAGCTTGGCGAGCCACGTCTCCCGGTCGACGACCTCCTTGCCGGCCAGGTGTCCGCAGCGCTTGGGCCAGACCTGGTCCTCGAGGAAGAGCCCGACGACGCCGGCCGCCTCGGCCAGCTCCACGGTGCGGATCACGTTGAGCGGGTTGCCGTAGCCGGTGTCACCGTCGAGCACGACCATCGTGGTCGGCGCCGCCGCCACCACCCGCCTGGCGACGTCGGCCATCTCTGTCTGGGACACGTAGCCGAGGTCGGGCACGCCGAGCAGCGTCCCGGCCACGGCATAGCCCGACACGAACACGGTGTCGAAGCCGGCCTGCGCGCAGAGGCGAGCCGACAGCGCGTCCCACACGCCCGGCATCAGCACCGGGCTCCCGGCGTGCAGCCGCCGTCGCAGATGGTCGCCGTCCATGGGCTGCCTCCCCCGGTTCAGCGGGCCCGGGGGAGCCGGCCGACCCACCACTCGAGCACGTCCTGACCGACACCATAGGCCCGACACATGACCGAACCGAGGTGCACGAGCGCCTCGCGCCAGGCGTGCATCCCGGAGGCCGAGGAGGCCTCGTGGGCCAGCTCCGCGCCCCGCTCCCAGGACTGCTCGTGGACGGGGAGGGGGATGTGGAGGACCTGGCGCGCCGAGAGCCGGAAGCCGTCCGCCGAAAGGGCGGTACCTGCGGCGCGTCCGAGCGCCCACGCGCTGATCGGCGGCGCCAACAGGACCGCCGCCGTCCGCCACAGATCCCCCGCCTCCGTGTGCGGGGTCACCGCGATCGTGGGCACCGACGGGTACCAGTTGCCCTCGCGGTCGACGGCTGCCTCGACGACCCGGGTCTGCGTCGCGACCACCACCTTGGGCTGCAGGCGGGCTTCGGTCCACCGGGCGAGCACGCCGTCCTCCGGTCGTTGCGGCGCCTGCTGCAGGCGGGGCAGATCCACGACCGGTGCATCCCAGCGCCGGCCGCCGAACCGGGTCGCCCGCTGACCCCAGTGACACCGGGCGGGGTCGATCAACCCGGACGTGACCAGTCGAGCGTGTGTGTCGCCGACCTCGGCGGCCTCCCGCACGTAGGGGGCGAGCCCGTAGTACTGGTCCCGGAACCCCGCGGTCGCCGACGCCAGGTCGCCCACCACCCCAGCGCCGCGCAGATCGACGACCGGGGCACCGAGCAGGTCGGCGAGCAGCGGAGCCCAGGAACCGCTCCCGGCCAGCAGCTCGGCCGGTGCTGCCGGGGCGGGGGCGAACGACCGTCCCGTCGTGCGGACCACGTACCGACGGGGCGATCCGCCCACCACGAGCACCGGGGCGCAGACGTGGACGGCCGCGTCGGGGAACACCGCCTCGCCGGCGAGCCACAGCTGCTCGAGGGAGGCGCGCCCCAACACCTCGCGCCGCACGGCATCGAGGTCCGTCGAGGCCAGGAAGGACTGCGGCAGGATCAGCGCCACACGACCGCCGGGTCGACTCAGATGACAGGCACCGAGCAGGAACAGGCCTGCGGTGTCGGCGTAGCGGAACGCGGCCTCCCCGAACTCCGACCGGACGCGCGAGGCCTGGGCGGGTGAGCGGGCGGTCATCTCCTGCAACTGGCCGAGGAACGGCGGGTTGCCGATGACGGCGTCGAAACCCTCAGCGGGCGGGTCGGGCCACACGTCCGGTCGGCGCCCCAACCCGTCGCCCACCTCGAGGTGCCCGGGATCGGGGGGATCGGACACCCCGCGTGCGCGCGCCCAGTCACGCAGGTTCGCCCGGCAGAGCTCGACCGCCTCGGCATCGAGATCGGCGCCCCACAAGCAGTGCCGCACCACGTGTGCCGGCGCGACCCCGGCCCCGGCGAGCAGGTCCGCCGCTGCGAGCAGGAAGGCGCCTCCGCCCACCGCCGGGTCGCACACGCGCAGGTCACGGGGATCGACTCCGCCGTCGAGCAGTGGACGCAGCGCCAGCCCGGCCAGCCGCTCCGCGACGTCGGCGGGGGTGTCGAAGGCACCCAGCCGCCGCCGCGCTGCGGGTTCGGGTACCCGGAGCGGGTGGGGCGCGGTGCCGTCGGCCACGGTTCAGCAGGTCGTATCGATGATGACGCTGAGGTTGTAGGACCCGACGCTCGAGATGTCACCGCCGAGCGAGGTGCTGGTGCCGACGTCCTTGGCGGTCACGGTGACGTTCGTGACACCGAAGGGGGCGATCGTGCCGCTGTTGGGCGACATCGTCAACAGGCCGTTCGGGTTGAAGAGCACGAACGTGCCGGGGCCACCCGAGTTGGACATCGTGATCGTGAACGACCCGTTGGGCTGCACGCACACCGTGTTGAAGTTGCCCGGGCTCACCGACACCGCCGGCGGCGGGGGGGTCGTGGGCGGCGGCGTGGTGATGATCGTGGTCTGCACCGGGG
>JALOLF010000187.1 GCA_025456085.1 Acidimicrobiales bacterium | reverse complement strand
CATCCGGAGTTCCGCAGCTGCGTTGACGGTCTGGGCACAGAAAACAGGCTGTGACCTGGATGAACGCGCGTGAAGGCGTGGACGTGCCGTGTATCTATGGCGCGCTGGTGCTGGTCAGGCGGCGGGTGTGGTGGCGGGGCGGAGTTCGCTGAACTCGCGGGGCTCGGGCATGTCGAGGGCAGCGAGGATGCGGGCTTGGGTCTGGGTGGTGGCGGTGCGGCGTTTGAAGGAGCCGGCGGGACTGGCGAACTCGCCGAGGTGCATCTGGTCGAGGTGGTGGCGCAGGTTGCGCCAGGTGTCGCCGGTGGCGGTCTCGGCGATGCGGATGAGCAGCAGGGCGAGCCAGCACAACACGACGTGGGCGCGGATGCGGTTCTCGAGGCGGTGGTAGACGGGTCGCAGTTCGAGGGTGGATTTCATGTCGCGCCAGCCGCGTTCGACCTGGAGGAGTTGCTTGTAGCCCAGGGCGATGTCTTCGACGGTCAGGGTGGGGTCTGCGGTGCGGAGCAGGAACTTGCCGTCGAGGTGTTCTTCGGCGGCGACCGCGGCGCGGTCGATGCGCAGCAGCCCCGAGGGGGTGGTGCGCAGGAATCGGCGCAGGGCGGCGGGGAGGCTGCCGGTGAGTTCGGCCCGCTCGGTGGCCGACAGCTTGTCGGTGTCGTCGATGGCGTCGGCGAGTTGGGCGAGGAGCTGGTCGCGCACGACGCGGTCGCGTTGGGCGGCGTCGGGGTTGCGGCAGATCACGAACCGGTCCCGCATGGCGCCGTCGTCGATGACGACCTCTTTGACCTCGAGGTTGCCGGCGATGCGGTGGTAGCGGCCTTGGCGGGCCAGCGCGGCGTCGGCTTCGGCCGTGCCTGCTCGCAGCTTCTCGCCCAGGATGTAGTGCCCGCCGGCCCGCTGCAGGTAGCGGCGGTTCTCCGCCGAGGCGAACCCGCGGTCCGCGACCCACACCACCCGACCCAGCCGCCAGGACCGCAGGTCGTCTTTGACCTGGCGGATCAACGCCGAGTCGTTGGTGTTGCCGGGCCAGGACCACACCCGGATGGGGATCCCGTCGCGGGTGACGGCCATCCCCACGATGATCTGGGGCAGGTCCGCCCGGTGGTCCTTGGAGTGGCCGTGGGTGCGGAACCCGACCGTTTCCCCCTCGGCGGGGTCGTCGGCCTGTTCGATCTCGAAGTAGGTGGAGGTGGTGTCGAAGAACAACAGGTCCACCTCGAGGTTCAACAGGTCCGCGGTCGCCCAGTAGACCGCTTCGGCCAGGTCGTCCTCGACCTCCAACAGCCAGTCCATGGCCCGGTAGCACGCATCGGCGTCCAGGGTGCCGAGCCCGTCGATGGCGACCCGGTCCGCGACCCAGCTGGTGGCGGCCAGCTTCGAGGACGGGTCGATGGCCCGGTTGGCGACCAGGGCGAACAGCACCCGCTCCACCTCCGAAGCCCGCTTGGTGCCCTTCACCAGCGTGCGCAGCGTCTTGTCGATCCCCAGGCGACGCCACAACCCGTCGAGCACGTAGGCGGCGCCCATCGGGCGGGACTCCACGAACTCGAGGTCCCCGCCGACACCAGCGGCCAGCGCCTGACCGGCGGGCAGGGCCCGCGACAGCGACGAGATCAGCCGGGCGATGGCGTCACGGTCCAGCTGGTCCTCGCGGCCGAAGTTGTAGATCACCTGCACCCGCGACTGGCCCGCAGCGGCATCCCAGTCGTTGTGGGCCAACTGCAGGTACCGGACCTCGGACCCGTCCTTGCGCCGCCGTTTCGTCGTCCGCAGATACATGTACTCAGCACACTAGCCGATACGCCCAGCCAGATCGAGTATATGACCCACAAGCGTGTATCTAGGCGCTCCCGGACTCCAATCCACCCCCCAACCCCGCGACCAGCACTTTCACACCCGCGTCTACCCAGAAACGCCCTCCAGCTGCGGAACTCCGGTGCATGGTCGAACCCGCCGTCGGTACGGTCGGTTGATGACCAGGTCGAGGGTGTCCAGGTGCGCGTCAAGCCGGTCGATCTCGCAGAGGCAGCCGTGCCTGGTGCCAGGGTCAGGCTTGTGTCGGGGGTCGAGGGCAGCGCCGGCGACGATCACGTTCACCTTTCCCGATGGACCTCGTTTGCTGTCCGGCCGGCATCGTCAGCCGGTGCACAAGCTCTGATCGCCGAGTTCGTCCGGCCGCTGCAGGACCTGCTCGTCTTCAGCCTCGGACGCTCGGTGCGACTGACCTCGCTGCGACTGCTGCCCGCCGATCTGGATGATCCCCGGATCGGAAGCTGCGAGGCGTTCTTCGCCGCCGTCCAGCCGCCCGCGAGCCCGAACCGAACATTCTCGGACGTCGACAACTATTCATCGCCAACGATCCTGTCGATGCGCACCAGCAGCCTGGGGCTTGAGGCGCTCATTCCCAGATGGTTCGACCTCTGGACGACCCGGCGAGACGTCCTGACGCTTCTCCTTGCGCCGCTCTACGCACCGTTCATGTTCGGTGAACACGGGTTCGCGTCGACCTTCCAGAGTGCCGAACTGCTCCACGACGACGTGCTCACAACGCGTGACGTCTCGAAACCCGAGCACAAGCATCGTGTGAACGAGATTGTGCGTGTGCTGGAGGCGGGCGACATCGACCCGGCAGCCGTCGAGTGGGCGTCGAGGGTGCTCACCTCGCGAAACGACAAGCCTCTTGCCCGCAGAATCGAAGACCTCATCGCGGCGACAGGGCCGGTCGGTGAGGCGATCCTCGACGCCGATCCCGGCATCGGCGGCAGCAGCGCCGCCGCCCGCGCTGGCGTCTCGCACGGCGGAGCCGCGAAGGTGCTGAATCCAACCGACCGGTACTGGTACGGCCAAGTGCTGCGATGGGTTGTTCGCGTCCACCTGCTTACAGAGCTCCTTGGTGACGCTACGGACGCACAGCACGTGGTTGTCGAGAGGAAGGCATTTCGCAGGGCGCTCAACGAAGTCCGGGCAAGTGTTGCCCGGCGGGAAGCAGAGGCGACGTAGCGCCCCGCATCTCGCCTACGCAGCGCCAACTGGTCTGGTGGTGTCCGGTGTCCGGTAGCTACCGGACACCGGACGCGATAGCCTGGCGCTGTGCCCAGGCTTCGCACTTCGCCCAACGACCAGGTCGACACCGCCATCGAGGAGCTGGTCACGCTCGCCTCTAACCTCCGGGGGCTCGACATCGACCGCGATCACGGCGACTGGGTGACTGTCACCGTCGGGGCCGAGAGCTGGCCCGCGAGGGTCATCGCACGCGATGCAGTCTCACAAGGCGTAGCCCAGCAGCTCGGCGCGACCGAGGCGCTCAGCTCGAAGATCGTGGTCGCCAACTCTCTCTCGGCAGATGCGAAGGACGAGTTCGCCCGGCGCAACGAGACGAGCCAAAACTTCGAGTGGAGCTGGCTCGATCGTCGCGGAGAGCTACAGCTGAACCACCCATCGGCGACCGGCATCTACCGGTTCGACCAGGGTGGACTCGCGCACCGCCCGCCACTGCCCGGCGGGTGGAGGCTGGCGGCCCCCGCATCTGATGGACCGATCCGTGGTCGCGCCGGGATCGGCTACGCCGCGGCGCTCCTTCTCGACCCGACGAGGCGGCCATCGATCCGTGAGGTGGCCGCCGCCGTGGACATGTCGCACGGTGCGGTGGGTGACGCCGCGAAGCTCCTCCGCGAGGCAGGCCTCATCCGCTCAACCGGTGAGCCGGAGACGCCCGACCTGTTCTGGACGCTGGCAGCAGTCTGGGGACCGACCCGCATCACGCCCGTCGCAGCCGTTCCGATGCTCGATCAGGCCAAGCGTTGGCAGGCCCGCGTCGACGATCTTGAGCAACCGGGATGGGCATTGGGTGGTGACGAGGCTGCCGGGGCCTGGGGCGCACCGATCTTCGCCGTCGGAGGCCGACCCTGGATCTGGGTGCCGGCGGAGGCCGATGCGCGGCGCGCCGAACGGGTGCTCACCTCGGCGTCATGGGATGACTACGCAGCGGTCGTCGCCGTGCCGCCGACGCTGCTCGTCTGTCGGCACCGCCTAATGCCGCCGTCGGTTGTCGAGCCGAGGTTCCTCCCCACGACCCACCCGCTGTTCCTCGCGCTCGAGCTCGCCCAGGACCCCGCACGGGGTCGCGAGATCCTCGACCAGTGGAACCCCGGTGATTCGGAGGTCCACCGTGTCTGGTGACCCTCCGCTGATCGTGCTGCCTGGACACAGCAGCGCGTTGCTCGAAGTGACCAGGACCGTGCTCGCGACGCCGGGGCTGCCAGAGGTGGCGCTCATCGGCGGTCTCGCCGTGACGATGCGGGTCAGCGCTGTGGGCGCTGGCCACCGGGCCACCGTCGACATCGACCTCGTCACGGTCGAGTCCGAGCCCGAGGCCGTCGAGGTTCTGGCCGACGCGCACGACGCGGAGCGTCAACCACTCGTCATCGACGAGATCAAGGTCGACCTGATCGCCACGAGCGCCCTGACCGACGACGATCTCGACGGGCTCGAGGACAAGCATCGCCTCTTCGTCGCCGGCCACCGCTGGGCCTTTGAAGGAGCCGAACCCTCACGGATGACCGTCCTCGGGGCTGACCCGGTCACCGTCGAGGTGGCGACTCCCGCCGGCCTCGTCGCCACCAAGTCACACGCAATCGGATACCCGACGTCGCGTCGACGCGCGACCAAGGCGGCGTCCGACCTGCTCGACCTCTTCCGACTCGTCGACCTCTACAACCGCGAGGGTGAGCTCAGCGACGAGCTGCGCGGAGCGCCGGGCGGGATCGGCCGGATCATCGCCGACGTCGCCCGCGACGAGGTCCTCGCCAACCCTGCGGCCGCCGCCAACAAGATGGCCTCGGCGTCACCGACGCCGATCGACGTTGACGATGTCGTCACCATCATCGAGAGCTTCGTCGACGAGCTGCGGAGCTGAGCAGCCACGAAGCTGAGTACCCGGCCGATGGCCGGCGTGACCCTAGCGTGACCTTACGGAACGGCAATGGGGGTGACTGGCGGGTACTGGGCGGTACTCGAAGTACAGCCTGACCAGCCCGTTCGCGCGAACACCCAGGTCACGGAACCCATAGTTCTCACCTTCCCAAGCTGAGAACGCGGGTTCGATTCCCGTCACCCGCTCCCCCATGAAACCCGCAGGTCAGAGGCGCTTTTCGGAGGGCTCGGGCCTGCGGGTTTCGTCGCCTCCGGTGGTCATGTGCCACATGCGTGCCACACCGGTTCCGGCCGTGCCACGATCGGGCGCATGACGAAGGCCAAGGCGTCGTGGGGCAGCGTGCGCAAGTTCCCGTCGGGTCGCTACCAGGCGCGCTACCGGGTGGACGGGAAGATGGCCGCCGCGCCGACGACCTTCCGGACCAAGCGCGACGCCGAGGCGTACCTGTCGACGGTGCGAGCCGACATGGAGCGCGGGACGTGGGTGAACCCGATTGCCGGCAAGGTGACGCTGCGCGAGTACTCGACGACGTGGCTGGAGCAACGGCCCGATCTTCGGCCCCGGACCGTCGAGCTCTACGAGGGCGAGCTGCGGCTCCACATCCTCCCGGTGCTCGGCGACCTCGAGCTGGCGAAGCTCACACCGACCAAGGTGCGCGACTGGCACTCGGCGCTGCTCAAGGCCGACAAGCCTGGCAACACCACGGTGGCGAAGTGCTACCGGCTGCTGCACGCCATCCTGAACACGGCCGTCGCCGACGAGCTACTCGTGCGAAACCCGTGCGTGATCAAGGGCGCCGGCCAGGAGAAGGCACCCGAGCGACCGATCGCCTCGATCCCCCAGGTGTTCGAGATCGCCGACACGATCGAGCCCCGGTTTCAGACCATGGTGCTCGTCGGCGCGTTCGTCGGACTGCGCCTCGGCGAAATGCTGGCGCTCACCCGTGAGCGGATCGACCTGCTGCACGGGCGGATCAAGGTGGTCGAGCAGTACCAGGAGCTCAAGGACGGCACGCACATCCTCGGTCCGCCGAAGTCCGACGCCGGCATCCGTACCGTCGCCATCCCGGCGATGCTCAAGCCCGAGCTGGAAGCGCACCTCGCCACCTACGCCGCGCCGGGCAAGAAGGGCCTCGTGTTCTGAGGGCCGAACGGGAAGCCGCTGCGCCGGGCGACGTGGTACTCGGCATGGAACAAGACGATGACCGAGCTCGGGATCGAAGGCATGAAGCCCCACGAACTCCGCCACACCGGCAACACCTGGCGGCGATGACCGGCGCGAGCACCAAGGAGCTGATGGCGCGGTTCGGCCAGTCGACGTCACGGGCGGCGCTGATCTACCAGCACGCCACCCAGGACCGAGACCACGAGATCGCCGATGCGCTCAACGGCCTGATCGAGGCGAAGCTCAAGCAGCGGCCGACTGGAACGGACGGTCCCGACTCACCGTCGAGGAATCCGTAGCAGGGCGAGCATCCTCCGGCCGTACGGTGGCACTGATGGCATCATCGCTCGAGTCACCCCACGTCGCCGTTCGGAGCGTCTGCAACCTGTCGATCGACGTTGCCAACCGTGTGCCCGACGAAGCCCTCCGAGGGTCGCCCCGATGGAAGGAGTCGAAGGAGGTTCGTCTGCGTCGGGGGGAGGCGGACGGAGCCGCGCTGATCTCCTCGACGGCTTGTCTCACGACTCGGTGATCGTGCTGGCCAATCTGACGCTCCTGGTCAACGGTGTCGCT
>JALOLF010000071.1 GCA_025456085.1 Acidimicrobiales bacterium | reverse complement strand
ACCTGGAGCAGGCGACGACGGGCATCCTCACCTCGGGGGCCTGGCGCCCGCTCGACCGCCTGGAGATCGTGGACGACCTGACGCTGCGCGCCGTCATGAAGACCCCCTGGGCGCAGTTCCCGATCGTGCTCGCAGGCCAGACCGGCTTCGTGGTGGCGCCGCAGATGATCCAGGAGAACCTGGCCAAGGAGTACTGGGGCACCGGGCCCTTCTTCCCGAAGGACTACGTGGCCGGCGACCACTTCAGCGGGATCCGCAACGTCAACTACTGGCGGGAGGACGCCAACGGCGTCCGGTTGCCGTATCTGGGCGAGGTGGAGTTCCGCTTCCTGCTCGATCCCACGACGCGCGAGAACGCCCTCATGGCCGGTGACATCGACCTGATGCACACCGACAGCGCCGATCAGGTCCTGCGCTTCGCGCAGAGCGTCGAGGCCGGCGACGAGGGGGAGGTCCGGTACCTCATCGACGACTCGGAGGGCACCGAGTACCTGGTGCTGTTCAACACCCAGACCGGACCGTTCGCCGATCCTCGGCTCCGCCTGGCCGCAGCGCACGCCCTGGACCGCCAGGCCATGGTCGACGCCTTGTACGACGGCTACTACGAGGTCGCCGACGGTCCGTTCAGCGCGGCATCGCCGTGGGGCACGGTGCCGAACATGCCCGGCTACGACCCCGACGAGGCCCAGCAACTCATCGCCGAGTGGCGCGACGACAACGGTGGCAACCAACCCCGGGTGGCGCTCACCGTGTTGGCCTCCACCGACTTCTTGAACCTGGCCCAGTACGTGCAGCAGGCCTGGAAGGACGTCGGGTTCACCGTCGACGTGCAGTCGGTGGAGAACGCCGCCGGCACCCAACTGCTGGTGACCGGGGGTGCGCAGGCCGGCATCATCCCCTTCTTCGACGGAGCCGACCCGGACGCCTTCTACCACTGGTGGCACTCCTCGAACATCGCCGAGCCGGGCACGATCGGGCTCAACTTCGCCCGCTACGGCGACGCCGAGCTCGACGAGGCGCTGGAGATCGGCCGGCAGAGTGCCGACCCGCAGGAGCGTGCGGCGGCCTACGCCGAGGTCTGGGAGCGCTTCGGGGCGGACGTGCCCTACCTGTGGCTGATCCACAACCGGTGGGCGATCGCCTACCGCTCCAACGTCGAGGGCGTCGGCTCCTTCACCCTTCCGGACGGGAGCCCGACGAAGCCGGTGACCTGGGGCCAGGTGTGGGTGGCCGGCCTCTGGAAGAGCTGATCGACGCCGCGGTGGCCGACCCGTGGGTGGCGGCTGGTCAGGGGATCCGGTGGTGCACGAAGGCCCCGATCCGCTCCACCGCCACCCGGGCCTCGGGCAGCCAACGGGCGAAGGACGCCAGCACGTGGGGCGCCTCTGGCCACTCGTGGTGGTCGACGGGGACGCCGGCGCGCTCGTAGGCGTCGCGCACGGCGCGGGCGTCGTCGAGCAGCACCTCGGTCGATCCGACCTGGATGTGCACCGGGGCGCAGCCGGCGAAGTCGCCGAAGGCGGGACTCAGCAGCGGGTGGCGCTCACCCACGTCGGCGGTCAACCCCCGGCCGATGTCGCCCAGCCACCCGGCGTCGATCATGGGGTCGGCCGCGGCGTTGGTGCGCCACGAGTCCCCCAGGCCGCACAGGTCGGTCCACGGTGACAGGGTCACGACGCCCGCCGGTTGGGGCAGCCCGGCGTCGCGGGCCGCGAGCAGCAGCGCCAGGGCGAGGCCGCCACCGGCGGAGTCACCGGCGACCACGACCCGCTCGGCGCCCAGGTGGGCGGCGGTCACCTCGTAGGTGGCGAGCGCGTCGTCGAGCCAGGCGGGGAACCGGTGCTCGGGCGCGAGGCGGTCGCCGCCGTGGAAGTACAGGATGGCGGCGTCGGTGCGGCTGTCGGGCCGACGGAACCACACGGCCGGGACCCCGGCCACCGTCACCGGTCGTACCTCCGTGGCGGGGGTGCGGGTCATGCCGGTCTGGCGCTCGAAGCGCTGGCGGCCGGCGAGGGCCTCGGCCGGGTCCAGGCTGCCGTACCCGTTCGGCTTGACCTGACTGCGCAGCACCCGGTTGAGCAGCCGGAGCCGACGCGATGGTGCGCTCGGGGCGTGCCGTGGCCCCGGGTCCGTGATCGCCATCCGGGCAGCTTCGCGCGGACGTGAGCGCGCGACCCGCAGGACCTACCATCGGTCCATGGGGTGGACCTCCGCCGTGCTCGAGCCCATCGGGTTGCTGGTCCGTGGACACCGACGTCAGGTACGACAGGTCGGCGGGCGTCTGCACGTCGAGGTCCGGCCCGTGCGCAACGACCAGGTGGACGACCTGCGCCGAGCGGTCTCGGCCCGCCTGACCGACGTGGCCGGGGTCGACCGGGCGGAGTGGAACCCGTACACCGGGCGCCTCGTGGTCGGCTGGGACGGCACCGCACCGCGGCTCGAGGAGGTGGTGGCCGCGCTGGAGGCCGCCGAGCGCGACGCCGGTGTCGAGGCGCCGCTGGACCGCGAGGCGTCCGGGCATCCCGCCGACTCCGAGCCGCTCACCCGGGCGGTCCTCGAGATCGCCGCCGACGTCGTCGGCTTCGGTGTGGCGCTCGCTGCGAGCGCGCTCCCCGTCCCCTCCGGGGTGCTCGCCGTCGACTTCGCCGCCGTGCTCGGCGAGCTGCAGAACGCGCCGCCGCTGCGGCGCTTCGCGGACCGCACGCTCGGTCCGGCCCGCTCCGAGGTGGTGCTCGCCGTCGGCTCGTCGGTGGCCCAGGGCCTGGCCCGCAACCCGCTGACGCCGGTGGTCGGCGCCGTGTACCACACGCTGCGACTGGGCGAGCTGCGGGCACGGCAGGCGGCGTGGCTGGACCGCGAGGAGGAGCTCCATCGGGAGCCGGCAGAGCTGCCCGACGTCGTGGAGCTGCCCATGCGGCAGCGGCCGGCGCCGTTGCCCCCCAACGTCGCCGATCGGGCGGCGGACACCACCCTGGTGACGTCGGTCGGGGTGCTCGTGGCGGCGCTGCCCCTGACCGGTGGGCTGGGCTCGTCGCTGGGCGCGCTCTCCGTGGGTCTGCCCAAGGCGGCCCGACTGGGCCGGGAGGCCTTCGCCGGCCGGGTCACGGCACGACTGGCCGACGACGGCGCCGTAGTGGCGCGGCCCGAGCGACTGCGGCTGCTGGGCCGGGTCGACTGCCTGCTCGTCGACGGCGCCCTGCTCGACACCGACGGGGAGGCGCTGCCGGCCCTGGTCGGCCACGCCCGCGAGGCGGGCCTGCAGGTGGTGGGCGTGGGTCCGGCCGGCGACGCGCTGGAGGCGCTCGCCGATCGGGTGGCGCCCGACGCGGACGCGGCTGCCACCATCCGGCGCCTGCAGGGGGAGAGCCACGTGGTGCTCGCCGTGGGCGGCGCCGCGGCCGGGCTGGCCGAGGCCGACTGCTTCGTCGGCATGCTGCGTCCCGGCCGGACCGTCCCGTGGGACGCCCACGTGCTCGGCGACGACGGCCTCGGCGCTGCGCACGCGGTGGTGTCGGCGTGCCGGGTGGCCCGACAGGTCGAACAGGTCTCGGCCTGGTGCACCCTGGCCGGTGGCGGTGCCGGTGCCGTCCTCGCCCTCGGCAGCCTGGTGCTGCCGGCGCTGCCGCACCCGCTCGTGGCCGTGGACAGCGCCGCACTGGTCGCCATCGCCCACGGCTACGCCGTCGGTGGTCCTCTCCGGTCGCACGACGCCGTTGCGGGCGACCATCCTCGGTCGGCGCCGGGGCAGGTGGCAGCATCACCCGTGTGAACGGCCCGGCAGCTCGATCCGAGGACGTCGGCGGGTCCGGCAGCGCTTCGGCGGCGCCGAACCTGCGTGCGGCGAGGCTGGCCGCCTGGCAGCGTCGGGTCACCGTGCCGCTGATCCTCGCCGCGCTGCTCCCCATCCTGGGTGCGGACCGCGACGTGGCCTCGACGACGTTCGGGGCGCTGATGGCCTTCGTGTGCTGGGCGGTGTTCGTCGTCGACCTCGGTGTGCACGTCCGACTGGAGGACCGGTACCTGTCGAGCACCAACGGCCGCGTCGACCTGGGCATCGTGGTGCTCACCTTCCCGTGGAACGTCGTCTTCCCGGAATCGGACCCGTCGGGGATCCTCATGCTGGCCCGGCTCGCCAGGGTCGTGCGCATCGGGTACGTGGCGGCCCGATCGGTGAGCCAGGTCCGCCAGCTCGTCGCCCGGCTGGGCAAGGCGCTGCTGTATGCCGCCATCCTGTCGGCGGGCTGCGCGCTGATCGTGTACCTCGTGGAGCCCGCGTCGAGCGGGTTCTCGACCTACGGCGACGCCCTGTGGTGGTCCGCGGTCACCATCACCACCGTCGGCTACGGGGACCTGGTCCCGCAGACGGCGCTCGGTCGCATCACCGCCGTGGTGCTCATGATCGCGGGCCTCGGTCTGCTGGGCACGCTGGCCGGCTCGCTGGCCGCCTTCTTCCGACTCGACGAGCCGCCGGATGCCGAGACCGGACCGGACGAGGGCGTCCCCGCCGAGGCAGGCTCGGTCGCGTCGGTGGCGACCGCGGCGTCGCCCGGGGACGTGCAGGCGGAGCTCGTGCGGTTGCGAGGGGAGCTGGACGCGCTCATCGCCCGCCTGGAAGCAGGTACGCCCCCCACCTGAACGGCCGCCCCGAGAACGGCCGACGTGGGTGTTGTCATACGAACTGAGCTTCTGTAGTCTGGTGGACGAACGGGGAGTATCCCGAACCGCCGGATCGTCAGCACGGCCTCCACGGCCCGGTCCGACGGCGCTGTGCGCAGCGGGGAGAGACCTTTCGCAGCCCAACGAGCTACGGAGGTCCTTCCATGTCCGGGTTCCCCGCCGGTCGCATCGCCGGCATCCCCATCGCCATCCACTGGTCTGCACTCGCCGTCGCCGGCCTCTTCTCGTGGGTGCTGGCGACGGGCCTGCTGCCCGAGGTCGCTCCCGGCGGCGACGCGCTGTCCTACTGGTACGTGGCGCTCGGAGCCACGGTGCTGTTCGGCCTGTCTCTCCTGGCCCACGAGGTGGGTCACGCCGTCGCCGCCCGTCGCCACGGCGTGGGTACCGACGGCATCACGCTGTGGGGGTTGGGCGGCGTCGCCCGCCTCGACCGCGAGGCCCCCACCCCCCGGGCCGAGGTCGTGATCGCCGGCGCCGGCCCGGCGGCGAGCGCCGGCCTGGCGGTGGCCTTCCTCGGCGGCGCCGGTCTGGTCTCGATGCTGGGCGCCGGCGACCTGCCCGTCGCCGTGCTCGCCTGGCTGGGTCTGGCCAACGCGGTGCTGGCCGTGTTCAACCTCCTGCCCGGCGCGCCGCTCGACGGTGGGCGCATCGTGCGGGGCGTGCTGTGGTGGCGCACCGGTGACCGGGAGCGGGCCACCATCGGCGCCGCCCGGGCCGGTCAGGTCCTCGGTGGGATCCTCGTGCTGGCCGGGATCACCGGACTGCTGGGCGGCCTGCTCACCGTGGTGGTCGGTGTCTTCGTGTTCCTCCAGGCCCGGGCCGAGGCCCGGGCGGCCGAGGCGTCCCGGGGACTGCGCGACGTCCGGGTGGGCGACGTCGTCGGCGCCGACGCCGCGTCGGTGCCGGCGTGGTGGAGCGTGCGCCGCTTCGTCGAGGAGGGCGGCCTGGTTCGTGACGCGGTGCTGGTGCACGACGACGGCGGTCGTCCCAGCGGGATCGTCACCGGTGCCGACCTGGCCCGGCTGCCGGCCGCCACGTGGGACACGACCGTGCTGGGCGGCGTCGCCGTGCCGGTTGCCGTGCTGGAGCGGGTGGAGGCCTCCGAGTCGGTCGCCGCGGTGCTCGGCCGCTGGGACGGGCGCCCCCTGGCGGTCGTCCGCGACGGGTCGATCGTGGGCGTGCTGAGCGCTGCGCACCTGCTGCGGGTCGCGGCCTGGGGCCGCCTCGCCGGTCGCACCGGCACCCGCGTCGGCTGATCAGTCGGGCACACGCCCGGCGGCCACGGCCGCGGCCTCGGCCTGCTCGACCCGCTCGTCGACCAGGTCGAGGCCCGCGTCCCAGAACGACGGGTCCTCCAGGTCGCAGTCGACGAGGCGGGTGAGCTCCTCGGGTGGTCGAGAGCCGCCCGCCGCCAGCAGACCCAGGTACTGCTCGACGAACTCGGCACCGCGCTCCTCGTAGCGTCGGTACACCGACATGGCCAGCAGCTGGCCGTAGGCGTAGGCGTACACGTAGCCCGGGGTGCCGATGAAGTGGGGGATGTAGGACCACCAGGTTCGATAGCCCTCGGTCACCTCCACGGCGTCGCCCAGCAGGTCGGTCTGGGTGGCGGCCCACAGCTCGCCGAATCGCTCCACGCTCAGCTCGCCCACCTCGCGTCGCTCGGTGTGCACGGCGTGCTCGAAGCGGTTCATGGCCACCTGTCGGAACACCGTGGCGATGGCCCCCTCGACCGACTGGGCCAGCAGCGACAGGCGGTCGTCGGCATCATCGGTCTCGGCCAGGAGCCGGCCGAAGGTGACCGTCTCGCCGAACACCGAAGCCGTCTCGGCCAGGGTGAGCGGGGTGGTCTGGTGGAACACGCCCTGCTCGCGGGCCAGGTACGCGTGCAGGCCGTGGCCCAGCTCGTGGGCCAGGGTGAGGGCGTCGTGCTGCTTGGCCGTCCAGTTCAGGAACAGGTACGGGTGGTGTGACGGCACCGTGTACGCGCAGAAGGCGCCGGGCCGCTTACCGGGCCGAACCGGGGCGTCGATCCAGCCCTCGTCGAAGAAGCGGCCGGCGACGCCGGCCAGCGTGGGGGAGAACGAGGCGTAGGCGTCGAGGACCAGCTCGCGGGCGTGGCTCCAGGCGATGGTCTTCTCGGACTCCGCCACCGACGCCATGCGGTCGTAGTCGGCCAGTCGATCGATGCCCAGGATGCGGGCCTTCAGCCGGTACCAGCGGCGGGCCGTCTCGTAGCGCGACACCACGGCCTCGACCAGCGCCTGCACCGAGGCGTCGCTGGCCTCGTTGGAGAGGTTGCGAGACGAGATCCAGCTGTCGTAGCGGCGCAGGCGGTCGTCGGTGGCCTTGTCGGCCAACAGGGTGTTGAAGACGAACGCCCGGGTGCGCAGCCCCGGCGCGAGCCCGGCGGTGACGGCTTCCGCGGCGCGTCGCCGTACCTCGCGGTCGGGGTGCGAGAGCCGGGACAGGCCCTGCTCGAGCGCGACGGTGGTCGTGGCCCCGTCGCCGTCGGGCAGCTCGACGGTGATGGCCGAGCTGAGCTCGCTGAACAGACGGGACCAGGCCGAGGCGCCGGTGACCCGCTTGTCGGACAGGACCTTCTCCTCGGGTTCGGTGAGCAGGTGGGGGCGGTAGCGGCGCGCGGAGTGGAGCCAGTGGTCGCAGAACCCGAGTCGTTCGTCGGCGAGCAGCTCCTCGACGCGCTCGTCGGGCACCTCGGCCCACTCCAGCTCGAAGAAGATGAGCTGGTTGGAGATCTCCGTGGCCCGCTCCTGCAGCTTCTGGAGCAGCGCGCCGTTGGCCTCGTCGAGGGTGTCGACCGCGAAGCGCAGCGAGGACCAGCTGCCGGCCCGCCCGAGCAGCTCCTGCAGCGCCGCGAAGCGGTGCATGAACCCGGCCAGGCGCTCGGCGTCGAGGTCGGCAACCGTGCCCCGTACCCCCGCGAGCTCCGCAGCGATGGCGTCGGACTCGTCGAGCAGGTCGTCGATGGAGCGGTCCTGCAGCAGCGGATCGATGTCCCATGCGACATCGGCGGCGCTCAGGTCGGGGTCGTCGGCGGGCGGGGCGTCCTCGGTCACAGCCATGGCGGCAGCGTACCGGTGGCATGATCACCTGCATGGGGGAACGCACGATGCATCGCCGTACCTGCCCGCTGTGCGAGGCCATGTGCGGACTCGAGGTCCACGTCGACGACGGACAGGTGGTGCTGATCCGGGGTGACCGAGACGACGTGTGGTCCAAGGGCTACCTGTGTCCCAAGGGCACCACCATCGGTGCGTTGCACCACGACCCCGACCGCTTGCGGGAACCCCTGGTGCGCGAGGGCGACACCTGGCGCGAGGTCACCTGGCACGAGGCCTTCGCCCGCTGCGAGGAGCTGATCGCGGGCGTGCTGGAACGCCACGGCCGTGACGCCATCGCCGTCTACCTCGGCAACCCGTTGGCTCACAACGCCTCGTTGGGTCGCTACACCGGCCTGTTCATCGGCCTGTCGCAGGTGGCCAACATCTACTCACCCGGGCCGATGGACCAGTGGCCGCGCAACGTCGTGTCGTTGCTGCTGTACGGGAACATGTGGCGCATCCCCACACCGGACCTGCATCGCACCCAGCACTGGCTGCTGTTGGGCGGCAACCCCCAGGCCTCGCAGGGCAGCCTGCTGGCCTGCGCCGACGTGCTGGGCCAGATCGACGCCATCCGTGCGCGGGGCGGCAAGGTGGTCGTGGTCGATCCCCGTCGCACCGGCACCGCGGACCGGGCCGACGAGTGGGTGCCCATCCGGCCGGGCACCGACGCCGCGCTGCTGGCGGCCATGGTCCAGACCCTGTTCGCCGAGGACCTGACGGACCTCGGGGCGCTGGCCGACGTCGTCGACGGCGTGGACGAGGTCCGGACCCTGACCGCCGCCTTCACCCCCGAGCGGGTGGCGGCGACCTGTGGCATCCCCGCCGACACCATCCGCCGCATGGCCCGGGAGGTGGCGGCCGCGCCGAGCGCCGCGGTCTACGGGCGCATCGGCACGTGCACGCAGGAGTTCGGCACCCTGGCGTCGTGGCTGCTCGACGTGGTGAACGTGCTCACCGGCAACCTCGACCGGCCCGGCGGCATGATGTTCGCCACCCCGCTGGTGGAGTCGGTGACCGCCATCCCCCCGCCCGACCTCGAGCAGGGCTTCGTCGACCGGTCCCGCAGTCGGGTGCGGGGCATCCCCGAGGTGCTGGGCCAGTACCCGCTGTCGTGCCTGGCCGAGGAGATGGACACGCCGGGTGAGGGGCAGCTGCGGGCGCTGGTGACCGTGGCCGGCAACCCGGCGCTGAGCGGACCAGAGGCGGCGCGCCTCGACGCGGCGCTCGGCGGGCTCGAGGCGATGATCAGCGTCGACAACTACCTGAACGAGACCACCCGCCACGCCCACGTGGTGCTGCCGGGGCTCTCGGCACTGGAGCAGCCCCACCTCGACGACCTCATCCTGTTGTGGACCGTTCGGTCGTGGGCCCGCTACTCCGCTCCGGTGTTCCCCCGCGACGACGGCCGGCCCGAGGAGTGGGAGATCCTGGTGCGCCTGGGCGCCATGCTGGCGGGCCTGCCGAGCGAGGGGCTCGACGTGCAGGGCATCGACGACGGCTACGTGGCGGCGCTGGCCGAGCTGTGGGGGGTGGACCCGGCGGTGGCGTCGTCGGGCTCACCCGGCAAGGGACCCGAGCGCCTCTTCGACGTGCAGATCCGCTGCGGCCCCTTCGGCGACCGCTACGGCGAGCGACCCGACGGGTTGACGCTCGAGAAGCTCCGGGCGGCGACCGACGGCCTGGACCTCGGGCCCATGCAGCCCCAGCTGCGCGAGCTGCTGGCCGTGGTGGGAGGGCGACTGGCGCTGGCCCCGCCGTACATCGCCGCCGACCTGGCCCGCCTGGAGGCCCGGCTCGACCGCGACGGCGACGGGCTCGTGCTCGTGTCCCGGCGACACCTGCGCTCCAACAACTCGTGGCTGCACAACATGGCGGTGCTGGTGAAGGGCAGGGACCGCTGCACGCTGCTCATCCACCCCGACGACGCCGCTGCCGCCGGCGTGGTCGACGGCGCAGCGGCGCGGGTCAGCTCCACCGCCGGCTCCATCGTGGTGCCGGTCGAGGTGAGCGACGAGATGGCACCGGGTGTGGTGTGCCTGCCCCACGGGTGGGGCCACGACAAGGAGGGCACACGATTGGCGGTGGCGCGCGAGCACGCCGGGGTGAACTACAACGAGCTCACCCCGGGGGACCTGTACGACCCGCTGTCGAACACCGCCGTCGTCAACGGCATCCCCGTCGAGGTCGCGCCCGTCTGAGGCGCCGGTCCGGGGCGACGTCAGGGTGCGCTGATCGAGCTGGTCTCGCAGGTGACGTCGGCATCGCCGAGACCGCTCACGGTCACCGACCAGTCGCCGGTGTCGCCCGGCGCCACCTCGGTGACCTCCGTGGTGGCGGAGGCCAGCTCCTCCTCGGTCGCGGCATCGAGCACGTCGATGGTGAGCTCCCAGGACGCCGTCTCGTCGCCGGTGTTCTCGATCGTGCCCGCCGCCGTGCCTTCGCCTCCGTCGTTGGTGCAGTCCTCGATGTCGACCAGCGCCGGTGCGGCCGAGCCCGCGTCACCCGTGTCGTCGCCGTTGTCGGCGCCCGGCGGTGCGGAGGACTCCGTCGCAGGGACGTCGTCGGTCGGTTCGTCGTCCTCGGAGCACGCCGGGGCCGTCAGCCCCGCCACCAGGGCCAGCGCGCCGACGGCGAGACCTCCGAGCGATCGGGTGGAGCGGCGGAAGGGTCGTGTCGCGCCCATGGGCAACACCTCCGACTCGGATGCCGTTGGAGCGCGCCACCGTACTCCGTGGCCGGGGGAGCCGCTCGGGGGATTCAGAACACGTCCAGCGCCAGGCCGGCGGCCATCGCGCCGCCGAGCTCCACGCAGCGGTCCAGGTCGGCGTCGGTCACCTCGCCCACCACCGTCACGGGTGGCTGCACCTCACGCCAGGCGAGGCCCGTGACGATGCGCTGCACCGACGACACGGCGCCGTCCACGTCGCTGCGGCCCTTGACGAACAGCGCCCAGGGCAGCCCACGGGTCCGGTCCAGCAGCGACTCGTAGACCCGCTCGAAGAAGTCCTTGAGCGCGCCGCTCATGTAGCCGAAGTGCGCCGGGGTGCCGAGGATCACCCCGTCGGCCCACGCCACGTCGGCCACGTCGGCCTCGAACGGGGAGCGCGCCCGCACCTCCACGCCCTCGACGGCGGGGTCGGTGGCTCCGGCCAGCACGGCCTCTGCCATGGCCCGGGTACCGCCGGATCGCGAGTGGTACACGACCAGCAGGTGCTTCACCCGGACATCTTCGTCCACCTCGCTTCCGGAGTCTTCGAGAGCTGGGGTCACAGGGTCGGGGGGAGCATGGCCTCCACGAGGGACGGGCCCGGTTCGGCGAGGGCCCGTTCGAGCTGGGCGGTGAGCTCCTCGGCGGTCGTGGCCCGGGACGCCTGCACGCCCATGCCGGCGGCCAGCGAGCAGAAGTCGAGGTCGGGGCGGGTGAGGTCGAGCATGCCGAGCGCGGCGGGACCCGGGTTCGCCCCGACCCGGTTCAGCTCCATGTTCAACACGGCGTAGGAGCGGTTGTTGAGCAGGATGGTGGTGACGTCGAGGCCCTCGCGCACCTGGGTCCACAGCGCCTGCAGGGTGTACATGGCGCTGCCGTCGGCCTCCAGGTTCACCACCTTGCGATCGGGACAGGCCACGGCCGCGCCGGTGGCCAGCGGCATGCCGATGCCGATGGAGCCGCCGGTGAGGGTCAGCCAGTCGTGGCGGGGGCAGCCGGCCGTCATCATCGAGCAGAACAGGCCCGACGTGTTGCCCTCGTCGGCCACGATGGCGCCCTCGGGCAGCAGCGCGCCCAGCGCGGCGGCGAGGGTCTCGGCGTTCAGAGCGCCGGTGGGTCGGTCCGGGCGGAAGGCGGCCTGGGTCGGCGACTCGGCCGGCGCGCCCAACGCCTCGGCGAGCGCCTCGAGCGCCGCCACGGCGTCGTCGTCCTTGCTGGCCAGGGTGTACACCTCCACCCCGTCCGGCACGAGGTAGCTGGCCTTGTCGGGGTAGGCGAAGAACGACACGGGCGCCCGGGCGTCGACGAGCACCAGATGGCGCACCCCCGCCAGCTGGGCCTGGGCGAACTCGGCCAGGTAGCCCAGGCGCTCGGGGGCGGGCAGGCCGGCGCCGCGCTCCTGGCGGGGCGGGAAGGTCTCGGCCAGCAGCTTGGCCCCACAGGCGGCGGCCACGCGGCCCGCGGCCCGCAGGCCGGGTTCCAGCATGGCGCTGTCCCCCAGGAGCAGGGCGGCGGGCTCACCCGAGCGCAACACGTCGGCCAAGGATCCGACGGCGTCGTCGCCGACCTGCGTTCGGGTCCGGTGCGGGGCCGACGACGCGGGGCCCGATGCCGGCAGCCAGCACACGTCGGCCGGCAGCATCAGGGTCGCCACCTGTCCCGGCGGACCCATGGCCGCGGCCACCGCGTCGGCGGCGTCGGCGGCCACGTCCTCGGGTCGGGTGGAGCGGCGCATCCAACCCGACACGGCCGACGCGATGCTGTCGATGTCGCTCTCCAGCGGGGCGTCGTACTGCTTGTGGTACGTGGCGTGGTCGCCCACGATGTTGACCAGCGGGGTGTGGGCCCGGCGGGCGTTGTGCAGGTTGGCCAGCCCGTTGCCGAGGCCCGGACCCAGGTGCAGCAGCGTCGCAGCCGGCTTTCCCGCCATGCGGCCGTAGCCGTCCGCGGCGCCGGTGGCGACCCCTTCGAACAGGCACAGGATGCCCCGCATCTCGGGCACGTCGTCGAGGGCGGCGACGAAGTGCATCTCGGAGGTGCCGGGGTTGGTGAAGGCGGTGTCGACGCCTGCGTCGACGAGGGTGCGGATGAGGGCCTGGGCGCCGTTCATGGTGCTCGCTTTCAGTCGAGGAGGGTGCCGGGGTTGAGGATGCCGTTGGGGTCGAACGAGGCCTTGATGGCTCGCATGAGTCGCAGCTTCACCGGGTCCTCGAGCTCGAGGAAGTACTCCTTCTTGGCCACCCCGATGCCGTGCTCGCCGGAGATGGCCCCGCCGAGATCCTGCGCCGCGGCGAACAGCGCGTGGAGCAGTCGGCTGCGCTCGACGGGATCGGACTGGAAGATCCCCAGGTGGACGTTGCCGTCGCCGGCGTGGCCGCATCCCGCGATCCACGCCTGGTGCTCGCCGGCGAGCTCGCCGACGCGGCGCATGAACTCGGCCATGGCGGCCCGGGGCACGACGGTGTCGATCACGTCGTCGGCGTTGTTGGCCTTGGCCACCCAGAACGCCTTCTCCCGGGCGCTCACGAGGTCGGTGGCAGCCTGGGCGGGCAGCACGTAGGCGTCGACGGCGCCGAGCTCGTGCAGGAGCTGCGACACGGCGTGGACGTCCTCGTCGAGGCGGTCGGCGTGCGTGCTCTCCATCATCACCACGAGGTAGGCGAGCGCCGTGTCCTTCACCTCCTGGGGGATGCCCAGCTCCAGGCCCAGGTGGGCGCTGGTGGCGGCCATGGTGAGCAGGTCGATGTACTCGAGGATGAGGGGACCGACTCCGCTGGCCACGACGCGGGGCACCGCGTCCATCACCTGGTCCAGCGTGGCGAAGGGGGCGAGGATCGTCGCCTGGTGCGCGGCCCGGGGATACACCCTCAGCGTGGCCTCGGTGACCAGGGCCAGCGTGCCCTCCGAGCCGATGACGAGCTGGGTGAGGTCGTAGCCGGTGGAGGTCTTCACCAGCTTGCCGCCGGTGCGGATGACCTCGCCCGATGCCAGCACGGCCTCGAGTCCGATGACGTGGTGGCGGGTCACGCCGTAGCGCACCGCCCGCATGCCCCCGGCGTTGGTGTTGACGTTGCCACCCAGGCTGGCGCTGTACTCCCCGGGGAACACGGGGTAGACGAGACCCCGGGCAGCCAGCTCGGCATCGAGGTGCTCCAGGGTCACACCCGGCTGCACGACGGCCACGTGGTTGGCCTCGTCGATCTCGACGATGGCGTCCATCCGCTCGAAGGACACGACGATCGCGCCTTCCACCGGTGTGCCGGCGCCCGACAGGCCGGTGCCGCTGCCACGGGCCACGACCGGGATGCGGTGCTCGTCGGCCACGCGCAGCACCGTCGCCACCTCGGCCGTGCAGGTCGGGCGCACCACGACCGCGGGGCGGACCGGGGCCACGGTGAGGCACTCGTCGTGGGTGTAGTCGTCACCGACGGCCTCGCCGACCAGCAGGCGCTCGGCGTCCAGGTGCTCTCTCAGCAGCGCGGCGGCGTCGGCCATCGCCTTCCCCCTCGTGATCGCGGCGCCCGTGGTGCCCGGCGGCTCGGGCGTGTCGGGGCACGCTAGCGCCCTGCACCCGGTCCTCGGCACGGAGGCCGCCGGATCTGCGGCGTGTGTCACAGGGAATCCCAGCGAGGGAGGGTCGAGGGGAGGCGACGAGGGCCGTCAGCCGGCGGGGTCGATGCGCACGCCGGCGCGCTGCACCGCCTGGGCCACCAGGGGTCGCAGCACCCCGGCCGCCGTCTCGTCCCAGCGCAGCGACACGGCACGCTTGAGCGCGCCCTCGGACAGGCGTGTGCGCAGCTCACCGTCGCGCAGCACGCGCAGCACGGCATCGGTGAGGTCGGCGGGCTCGGGCACCAACAGGCCCGACTCGCCGTCGATGACGGCGTCGGCGTGGCCCGCGATGTCGGTCGCCACGGCCGGGGTCCCGCAGGCGGCGGCCTCCGTGAGGGTCATGCCCCAGCCCTCGGCCGAGGAGGCGTTCACGACCAGCCAGGCCGTGCGGTACCAGGGGACCAGCTCGTCGTCGCCCACCCGGCCCAGGAAGCGCACCCAGTCGCCGTCGCCGAGCTCGGTCGCCATCTGCTCGAGGGCCGGCCGCTCGGTGCCCTCGCCGATCACGACGAGCTGGACGTCGGGCTCGGCCCGGTGCACGGCGTGCACGGCTCGCAGCAGTCCGTCCACCCGCTTGGAGGGCATGAGCCGGCCGACGTGCAGCAGCAACGGCCGGCTGGACTTGGCGCCACCGACGCTGAAGCGGGCGTCGATGCCCGGGGGGACCACCCGCACCTGGTGCTCCGGGATGCCCAGCCACTCGACGATCTGTCGCTTCGACGAGCTCGACAGCGTGACGACGGGCGTGCGTCGGTAGAACGGGGGAGCGAGGCGGGTCTCGAGCAGACGACCAGCGGCGGCGAGCCGGGGGTCACCCAGCGCGGGTCCCCACATGTCGCGGTGCACGTGGTGCAGCAGCACGACGCGTGGCCCGCGGGCCCACACCGGCGACAGGAACGGCACCCCGTTCCACACCTCCACCAGGCCGTCACGGGGCCCGTAGCGGTGGCGCAGCTCGGAGTAGACGGCCGCCGGGAACACCACGTAGCGGCCCCGCTTGCGCACGATCCGATAGCCGGCTCGTTCCTCGAAGGAGGGGTGACCGGCGGCGTAGGAGGTGCGTTCGAGCACCTCGAGGCCGGCCCCGGCCCAGCGGGCCATGATCTCGTGCAGGTGCGTCTCGGAGCCGCCGGCCTCCGGATCGGCCAGGTCGCGCCAGGCCAGCACGTGGATGCGCTGCAGACCGACGTGGCGCGCCACGTCCACCAGCTCGGGAAGGCCCAGCCCGGCGAGGGCGGCGGCGGCATCGGAGGAGGTCTGGCCCATGACGATCGGCGCTCAGGCTACGCCGCCCACCCGTGCGACCGCGGCATGGCGGCGCTCACGGGTCGCGCACGTCGCGCTCGATGCGTCCGTCGAGCATGTGCAGCACCCGACGGGCGCGCTCGGCCACGTCGGGATCGTGGGTGACGACCACGAGGGTGACGTCCCGCTCGCGCTGCAGGGACTCGAGCAGGTCGAGCACCCGTGCGCTGGTGGCCGAGTCCAGCCGACCGGTCGGCTCGTCGGCCAGCAGCAGGGGCGGCTCGTTGGCCAGTGCCCGGGCGATCGCCACCCGCTGGCGTTCGCCGCCGCTGAGCTGCGGTGGCCGGGCGTCGGCGCGGTCCGCGATGCCCACGAAGTCCAGCAGGTCGAGCGCACGCCGGCGACGCCTGCGCCGGGACCGCTCGGTGGTGAACAGGGGTACCTCGACGTTCTCCACCGCCGTGAGCGACGGCAGCAGGTTGTCGAGCTGGAAGACGAGCCCCACGTCGACAGCCCGGAAGTGGTCGAGATCCGGAGGGTGACCGAGGTCGTGGCCGGCCACCCGGATGGTGCCGTCGTCGGGCTGGTCGAGCGCCGCCATCAGGTTGAGCAGCGTCGACTTGCCGCAGCCGGACGGGCCGACGACGGCGACGAACTCGCCCGGCTCGACGATCAGGTCCACGCCGTCGAGGGCGCGCAGGCGGCCCTCCTCGAAGGTCTTGGTCACCCCGTCGCAGCGGATCATGGGGCCCTCGAAGTCGGGTGCTCGTACCGAGCGGGGCGGGGCGATCGCCAGCTCACTCATAGCGCAGCGCCTCCATGGGGGACAGGCGCGTCGCCCGCCACGCCGGATAGCTGGCGCCCACCAACCCCACGATCAGGGCCACGACGACGGCGCGCACGAAGATGTCGGGTGTGTAGGCCAGGTCGAGGAAGCCCTGCACGGCCGGGGCGAGCAGCACCAGGCGGGTGACCGCCACGCCCACCAGGGCGCCCACGACGGCTGCCGCGATGCACAGCAGCAGCGACTCGAGCAGCACCATCCGCATCACCCGCCGACCCGTCCAGCCCACGGCCCGCAGGATGCCGATCTCGCGGGTGCGCTCGAACACCGACATGATCATCGTGTTCATCACCCCGATGCCGCCGATCACCACGGCCAGCAGGGAGATGGCCACGTTGGCGGCGTCGACGAGCACGAACCCCTGATCCACCTTGCTGTACTCGTCGGCGTCGGCGATGGTCACGACGGCGGGGACCGCCTGCTCGATCCGGTCGGCCACCACCGTGGGGGAGGCTCCCGGCGTGACGGTCACGAAGGCGATGGTGACGGTGTCGGGCTTCTGTGCCACCTCCTGCAGGTCGGCGAGCCCGGCGATCCCCCCGCTCGCCTCCCACAGGCCCTCGGACCGGTAGACCCCGATCACGATCCACGAGGCGTCGCCGATCTCGACCGTTGAACCGACCGTGGCGCTGAGGTCGTCGGCGGCCTTCTCGCCCAGCAGGACGCCCCGCTCGTCGTCGTCCTCGAGGAGTCGGCCCGCCACGAGGTCGAGCTCCTGGGAGGCCAGCGCCTCGTGCTCGACGCCGCTCAGGAAGAAGAACGGGTTGGAGCCCGCGGTCGTGACGTGCAGCAGCGCGCCCCGCACCGAGGCCACGTCGGGTTGGGCGGCGATCTCGGTCACGATGTCCTCGGGCAGGGTGGAGAAGCTCAGGTCGGCCGCACCTTCCTGGGCCACCAGGAAGTCTGCGCCGCCCGAGGTCACGAAGTCGTCCGCGGTCGACTTCATGCCGGTGGTCACCACCCCCAGCGCCACCACGGTGGTGATGGCGATGGCGATGCCCACCAGCGTGAGCACGGACCGCACCCGTTGGCGCAGCAGGTTCTTGCCGACCAGGCCGATGAAGGTCATCACGACCTCCCCGTCGCTGCCTCCATGGTCCGGCTCAGGTCGCCCCGGCGCCAGAGGCTGAGGTCACCTCGATGGAGCGGGCTGCGGTGTGGCGTCAGCTCGTGGTGTAGGCCTCGGCCTGGCCGGCGACGAGCTCGACGAGGTCGCCGAGGGCCAGGCTCACGTCGACGAGGTGCAGCCCCCACGGCGGGGTGAGGTCGCCCGCGATGTCGTCGGCACGCGGGTCGGTGCGGTCGGCCTGCACCGTCACCTCCAGATAGCTGAACCCGTTCCTGGCGACGCACTCGCCCCGCAGGAGTCCGGGCAGGGCGACGAAGCCCGTGTCCAGCGCAGGCGCGGCGGTGGGATCGGCGAAGCCCTGGCCCTCGGCGCGCACCGGGAGCTCGGCCTGCAGGTCGGTGGCACCGCCGGTCGGGTTGGCCGGGTTCACGCACAGCGCCGTGCCGTCGCCCTCGCGGGGCCGGCCGAACAGGCTGTCGGGCGGTGGGGGCGCGGTCGACCGGAAGCTGGCGTAGGACACCACGCAGCCCACCTGATCCGCTGCCCGGCAGGCGGGGACCTCGGCGAAGTCGCCGCCCACATCCTGGCCTGCGGGCACCCGTACGGCGCTGCCGAGCAGCAGGGCCGACACCAGCAGGTCGCGCAGCTCGGGATTCGGGTCGATCTCCTCGCGGATGAGCCGGGTCAGGTGGCTCGAGCCCTGTGAGTGCCCGATGAGCACCACGCCGCGGCCGTCGTTGTCCTCGACGATGTAGTGCTTCCAGGCGTCGAGCACGTCGCCGTAGGCCAGCTCGCGGTCGGGTACGCCGGTCGCACCGCCCAGGATCACACCCACCGTCACCTGCCGGTACACCGGTGCGTACACGTCGCACACCCCCGAGAAGCGGCCGGCCTGGACGTTGGCGACGCCGGTCTCCTCGGGACCGGGGGACCGGTCGGCGTTGCCGCCCGGATCCTGGCTGACCGTGGGGTACACGTAGAAGCAGTCGATGGGCGGGTCCTCGGCGGGCTCGAACGGCTCCACCCGCACCGTGCCGTCCGGGGCCACGACGCTCAGATCCAGCTCGGTGAGACAGGGGGAGTCGGTCATCGCGGGCCGGCACAGCCAGGCGGCCTCGTCGCCGTAGGTCTGGCTCGTGTAGCCGGCGTAGGCCGCCGGCTCCGCCGACTCCGCGGGTTGCGGCGTGGATTCGGTGGGTCCGGTGCCGACCGTCCCCGGGGCGGTGGCGGCGTCGCCCGCGTCGGGGGCCCCGCCGGGGTCCTCCGAGCAGGCGGCCCCGGTCGATGCGCTCGAGAGCGCGAACGCCACGGACCAGGCCAGCAGGCTCCGACGCATGGCGGCGATCGTAGGCGGCCGACGACGATCGGACTTGCCGGGTGTGACGGCGGAGGACTACGCGGGGGGCATGACCGAGTTCGCGTACACGGACCTGCTCCCCCTCGGCGCCGACGAGACGCCGTACCGCCTGCTCACGACCGACGGTGTGTCCACGGTCGAGGTGGCGGGTCACCGGTTCCTGCGGGTCGACCCCGAGGTCCTCACCCTGCTCACGGCGCAGGCCATGCACGACATCGCCCACTTCCTGCGCCCCGGACACCTCGACCAGCTGGCGCGCATCCTGCAGGACCCGGAGGCGTCCGCCAACGACAAATTCGTGGCCCTGGATCTGCTCAAGAACGCCAACGTCTCCGCCGGTGGGGTGCTGCCCATGTGCCAGGACACGGGTACGGCCATCGTGAAGGCCAAGAAGGGTCAGTTCGTGCTCACCGGCGGCGGCGATGAGGCGGCGCTGTCCCGGGGCATCTTCGAGACCTACCGCCGCGACAACCTGCGCTACTCGCAGATGGCGCCGTTGTCGGTGTGGGACGAGGTCAACACGAAGACCAACCTGCCGGCCGAGATCAAGATCAGCGCCGTCGACGGGTCCGCCTACAAGTTCCTGTTCATGGCCAAGGGCGGCGGCTCGGCCAACAAGAGCATGCTGTTCCAGGAGACCAAGGCGCTGCTCAACCCGGCCACGCTCCTGCGCTGGCTCGACGAGAAGCTGCGCACCCTCGGCACCGCGGCCTGCCCGCCCTACCACCTCGCGGTGGTGATCGGCGGCACGTCGGCGGAGACCACCCTGGAGGTGGCCAAGCTGGCCAGCGCCCGCTACCTGGACTCCCTGCCCACGACGGGCACCGAGGCCGGCCACGCCATCCGCGACCCCGAGCTCGAGGCCGAGATCCTGGCTCTCACCCAGGCCTTCGGCATCGGCGCCCAGTTCGGGGGCAAGTACTTCTGCCACGACGTGCGGGTCGTGCGGTTGCCCCGGCACGGCGCGTCGTGCCCCATCGGCATCGCCGTGTCGTGCTCGGCCGACCGCCAGGCGCTGGGCAAGATCACCGAGGAGGGAGTGTTCCTCGAGCAGCTCGAGACCGACCCCGCCCGTCACCTGCCGGAGGTCGACGAGGCGGCGCTGTCCGGCGACGTGGTGCACATCGACCTGAACCGACCCATGGACGAGGTGCGGGCCGAGCTGAGCCGCTACCCGGTCAAGACCCGCCTGTCGCTCTCCGGGCCGCTGGTCGTGGCACGCGACATCGCCCACGCCAAGCTCAAGGAGCGCCTCGACCGGGGCGAGGGCATGCCCGACTACCTGCGCGACCACGCCGTGTACTACGCCGGCCCGGCCAAGACGCCCGAAGGGTTCGCGTCGGGCTCGTTCGGGCCCACGACCGCCGGTCGGATGGACGCCTACGTGCACGACTTCCAGGCCGCGGGGGGCAGCTTCGTGATGCTGGCCAAGGGCAACCGGTCCCAACAGGTCACCGATGCCTGCCTGCGCCACGGGGGCTTCTACCTGGGCTCCATCGGCGGTCCGGCGGCCCGGCTGGCCCAGGACTGCATCCGCCACGTCGAGGTGCTCGAGTACCCGGAGCTGGGCATGGAGGCGGTGTGGAAGATCGAGGTGGAGGACTTCCCGGCCTTCATCGTGGTCGACGACAAGGGCAACGACTTCTTCGCCGACGTGTCACGTCCGGTCGACGTGGGGCCGAGGCGGTAGGTGCCGAAGCCGTCCTGCGGCGGCGTGGTCGCGGTACTGTTGGTGTGACATCCGGCACTCTGGGGGGAACCATGCCGAGCCGTCCGCCACACCGTCGTGTCCTGCCTGCGCTGATCGCGGTGGTCCTGGCCCTGTCGCTGGTCGGGGCTGCGTGCGGCAGCGGCGACGAGGAGGCCGACGACGGCGAGGGGCAGTCCGCCAGCCAGGGGACCGCCCCCGAGGTGCAGGTCCCCACCGACGTCGAGCAGGCCACCTACGGCGGCGAGCTGCGCTTCGCGGTGGGCGCCGACGGCAACGGGTGGGACCCCGCCCGGTCGAACTTCGCGTTGGACCAGAACACCGTCGCCTCGTCCATCTACGACACGCTCATGACCTTCGACGGCGACGGGAACCTGATCCCCAACCTGGCCGAGTCGGTCGAGGTGAGCGACGACGGGTTGACCTACACGATCACCATCCCCGGGGACATCTCGTTCCACGACGGCACGCCGCTCGACGCCGAGGCCGTGGCCCTGAACATCACCAAGCGCAAGGCCTCCCCGCTCTCGGGCCAGGCCCTCGCTCCCCTCGAGACGGCGACCGCGGTGGACGACACCACCGTCGAGGTGACGATGAGCACCCCGTGGTTCGGGTGGGACTACACCCTGGCCGCTCAGGGCGGCTACGTCGCGGCGCCCTCGACGCTCGAGGACGCCGACGGCCCCCAGAACCCGGTCGGCACCGGTCCGTTCGTGTTCGAGTCCTGGACCACGGGTGACGAGGTCGTCGTGACCCGCAACGAGGACTACTGGAAGACCGCCGACAACGGCGACCAGCTGCCGTACCTCTCTGGCATCACCTTCAAGGTGATCGTCGACCCTGCGGCCCGACGCACCGCTCTCGAAGCCGGAGACGTGCAGGGGATCCTCACCGCCAACGCCGAGACCATCACGGCGCTCCAGGAGGAGGACGGCTTCAAGGTGGCGACCGACGTCGCCAACGAGGAGAACTTCGTGATGCTGAACGAGGGCCAGCCCCCGTTCGACAACGCCAACGCCCGCAAGGCCCTCATGTACGCCACCGACCAGGAGGCCATCATCGACCTGCTGGGTGGCACCGACCTGTTCCTGCCGGCCGCCAGCCCCTACTCGGAGGGCGAGCGCTGGTACTCCGAGTCGGCGGCGGAGGCCTACGAGGGCTTCGACCCCGACAAGGTCGAGGAGGCCCTCGCGGCCTACACGGCGGAGACGGGCCAGGAGACGCTCTCGTTCCAGCTCAAGGCTCCGTCCGGGGAGCAGCAGCGGGTGGCCGAGGGGTTGCAGGGCCTGTGGCAGGCCTACGGCATCGACGCCGAGATCGTGCCGGTGGAGCAGGCGTCGTTCATCGGGCAGGCGGCGGTCAGCAACTTCCAGGCCGCCATGTTCCGCAACTTCGCGTACGTGTTCCCCGACTCGAACTACATCTTCTGGCACTCGAGCAACGCCAACGGTGTCGGCACGCTGAGCATCAACTTCACCCAGACCCAGATCCCCGAGGTCGACGCCGCGCTCGACGCAGGGCGGGCCACCCAGGACGAGGACGAGCTCGCCGCCGCCTACGAGACGGTGCAGACCGGGCTGAACCAGGAGATCCCCTATCTCTGGCTCTACCACCAGACGTGGGCCATCATCACCGCCGACTCGGTGGGTGGCCTCGGTCCGGCGGCGGAGATCGGCTTCGCCCGCCAGGACGGCAAGCCGTGGTGGGGCGGCGTGTTCCTGAGCGAGGGCTGAGGCCCGGTCCACGGACGGGACGCCGGGCAGATGGCTCACCGACGCGCCCTCGAGCCCCTCGAGCGGGTGCGGGGCCTCTGCCTGGCCTTCCCCGAGGTCAGCGAACGTCTCAGCCACGGCGCGCCCTCCTTCTTCGTGCAGGGTCGCAAGACGCTGGCCAGGTACCACGAGGACCATCACGGTGACGGCCGGCTGGCCATCTGGTGCCCGGCCCCGCAGGGGGTGCAGGCGCTGATGGTGGACACCGAGCCGGAGCGGTTCTTCGTGCCGCCCTACGTCGGTCACCGGGGGTGGCTCGGCGTGCG
>JALOLF010000277.1 GCA_025456085.1 Acidimicrobiales bacterium | reverse complement strand
AACATCTGGTTGTAGAGCGTGTCGCTGACGAACTGCAGGCCGGGGTTGAACAGCTCGGCCCGGATCACCATGGCCAGCAGGCCACCGATGAGGAAGAACCCGAACGAGGTGACCATGTACATGTTGCCGATCACCTTGTGATCGGTGGTGGTCATCCATCCGACGACCCGCTTGCCCAGCGGTTTCGGGGGCGGCGTGGTGCCACCGGACGGGGAGCCGGGGGTGAGAACCGGGGGCTCGGCGTAGGTGGTCACTCTTCTCCTCCGCTGCCTGAGACGGGCGCCGTGGTGACGCGCTCGGGGTCGAACGTGGCCCGCCCGGGCACCTCGACCAGACCAGTCTGGCCCTTGGCCTCGAGCTCGGCCATATGTGCGTCGTACTCCTGCTGCGAGACCACGACCACTTCGAACAGCATCCGCGAGTGGTAGGTGCCGCACAGCTCGGAGCAGCGTCCGGCGTAGGTGCCCTCACGGTTGGGCGTGACCTGGAAGCTGTTCGTGCGCCCGGGGATGAGGTCCATCTTGAAGTAGAAGCTCGGGATCCAGAACGAGTGGATGACGTCCGGGCTGTTGAGCTGGAACTCGACCCGCTGGTCGACCGGCAGGTACAGCTGCGGGATGGTCGCGGCCGTGCCCACGTCGTAGACGTCCTCGTCGATGTAGTTGAACGTCCACGACCACTGCTGCCCGATGACGCCGATGCGCACATCGGGGTTGGGCTCCTTGGCCAGCACCTGGTCGCCGTTCTGGAACGTCCAGAAGAACAGCACACCGATGATGAACAGCGGCACGACCGTGTACAGGGTCTCGATCGGGATGTTGTACCGGGTCTGCTCAGGCATGTGGTCGTGGTGGCGCTTGCGGCGGTAGACGATGGACGTCCAGGCGATGAGGCCCCACACGAGGGCACCGACCACCAAGGCCGCGATCCACGTGCCGACCCACAGGTCGCCGGTGAGGAACGCCTGCTCGCTGGCGGGCTCGGGGAGCCCCAGCAGCTCGAACGCCTGCTCTTGCTCGATGCCGCACCCGGCCAGCAGGGCCGCGCCGCCGGCTAGCCCGGCCAGGCGCAACGGCCTGGCCCAGCCACGGCCACGCCTGCTGGCGGGGTCGGTGGGGAGATCGTTGTGCTTGCTCATGCCTCGCTCTGCTCCGTCGGGGGCCGCGTCGGGACCTGCCCGAGATCTCGGGCAGCAGGGGAGCGAGCCGCCTCACCCCCCGGGGTATGCCGAGCATGGCGCCCGTCGGTATGACGAGGCTCACGTCGCCGGGTACCTCGACGCGGCCTCCACCGAGCCGCTGCACCCCGCCGCTCGCGAGACGTTGCTGGCCGCGCTCGACTCGGGCTGGGCCGACCCGACACGCCTCTACCGCGACGCTCGCCGTGCTCGACTGCTGCTCGACAACGCCCGCGAGGTGGTCGCCGCCCTGGTGGGCGGCGGGGCCCGGGCCGACGAGGTGAGCTTCACCGGCAGCGGCACCCAGGCGGTGCACCTGGGCGTGCTGGGAGTGCTGGCCGGACGCGCCCGCGTGGGCGCACGCCTGGTGACCACCGCCGTGGAGCACTCGTGCGTGCTGCACGCCGGCGCCTGGCACGAGCGGGCGGGCGGGTCGGTGCATCGGGTGGGCGTCGACCGCGACGGCCTGCTCGACGTGGACGCGTTCGCGGCGGCGGTCGCCGGCGGTGGTAGCGGCGGCGTGGCGCTCGCCGCCGTCCAGTCGGCCAACCACGAGGTGGGCACGCTGCAGCCGCTGGAGCAGGTGGCCGCGGCGTGCGCCGCGAGCGACGTCCCGCTGCTCGTCGACGCCGCACAGTCGCTCGGACGCGTGCCCGTGCCGGCGGGCTGGTCGGTGCTGACAGGCAGTGCGCACAAGTGGGGCGGACCGGCCGGGGTGGGGGTGCTGGTGGTGCGGCGCGGCACGCGGTACCGGTCGGTGCTGCCTGACGACCAGCGGGGACTGGGCCTGGTGCCCGGCTTCGTGGACGTGCCCGGCGCCCTGGCGGCGGCGGCGGCGCTGCAGGCCCGGCTCGGCGAGGCCGAGGCGCTGGCGGCGCGGCACTCGGACTGGGTCGACCAGGTGCGGGCTGCTGTGCCCCGGCTGGTGCCCGACACCGAGATGGTGGGCCACCCGACGCTGCGGCTGCCGCACCTGGTGACGTTCTCGTGCCTCTACGTCGACGGGGAGGCCCTGCTGACGGCCCTCGACCGGGAAGGGCTCGCGGTGAGCAGCGGCTCGTCCTGCACGTCAGACACGCTCTCGCCGAGCCACGTGCTCGAGGCCATGGGCGTGCTCACCCACGGCAACGTGCGGGTGTCGTTCGGTCGGGGCACCACTCAGGCCGACGTGGACCGGCTGCTGGAGGTGCTGCCCCGGGTCGTCGCCGACGTGCGCCGCACCCTGGGAGCCACCGGCCTGTAGCGCGGGCCCGCCGGGGGGCGGCGTCCCACCATTGTGGTGGGAGAAGGCCGAAACCGACCGTCTGGCACCACAACGGTGGGAGGGCGCGAGTCGTAGCGCCGCCCCTGACTCTCGCGCGCGCTGCCACACCGTTGTGGTGGGAAAAGGCCCAAACCGACGGTCTGGCACCACAATGGTGCGAGGCCGCGGGCGGAGGCGGCGGTGGGGGCCGCGAAAGGGCGCGCGCTCGGTGAGCGGGGGTCAGTGGCGGCGGCGGACGCTGTACGCAGTCGCGCCGTCCCCCTCGGGTTCGGCGCCCACGAAGTCGTGCCCGCGCAGGCGGCACCAGGCGGGGACGTCGGTGCGGGCGGCGGGGTCGTCCGCGACCACGGTGACCAGGCCCCCGACGGGCACGTCGGCGATGCGGCGGGCCAGGGTGATGACGGGCAGGGGGCAGAGCTGCCCGCGGGCGTCCAGCACGAGGCCCGGCGCCGAGGCGGCACCGGGCCCGTGAGGTGCGTCGGTCAGTGGAACGAGTCGCCGCAGGCGCACGACCCGGTGGCGTTCGGGTTGTCGATCGTGAAGCCCTGTTGCTCGATGCTGTCGACAAAGTCGATGGTGGCGCCGGAGAGGTAGGGGGCGCTCATGCGGTCGACGACCACAGCGACCCCGTCGAAGTCGTTCACGACGTCGCCGTCGAGCTGCCGCTCGTCGAAGAAGAGCTGGTAGCGCAGTCCGGAGCAGCCTCCGGGCTGGACGGCGATGCGAAGGGCGAGGTCGTCGCGGCCCTCCTGGTCGAGCAGGGTGCGCACCTTCGTGGCCGCCGTGTCGGTGAGAACGACCGTGGTGGTCGCGTCTTCCTGAATGGTCATGTCGCTCCTCGTGCGTGGGGGCAGCTCCATGGTGTCACAGCGCCGCGGAGTCCGTCACCTGCGACAACACGCCGCCCACCTC
>JALOLF010000186.1 GCA_025456085.1 Acidimicrobiales bacterium | reverse complement strand
CAGGTCGAGAAAGGTTTGATTTCCCATGGCTCGTGAGAAGTTTGAGCGGACGAAGCCGCATGCGAATGTGGGGACGATGGGTCATATCGATCATGGGAAGACGACGTTGACGGCGGCGATCACGCGGGTGTTGTCGGAGGCGGATCCGTCGGGGACGACGTTCACGGAGTTCGCGGATATCGACAAGGCGCCGGAGGAGCGTGAGCGGGGGATCACGATCAACATCGCGCATGTGGAGTATGAGACGCCGAATCGGCATTACGCGCATGTGGATATGCCGGGTCATGCGGATTACATCAAGAACATGATCACGGGTGCGGCGCAGGTGGATGGGGCGATTCTGGTGGTGTCGGCGGCGGATGGGCCGATGCCGCAGACGCGTGAGCATGTGTTGTTGGCTCGTCAGGTGGGGGTGCCGGCCATCGTGGTTGCCTTGAACAAGGTGGACATGGTGGACGACGAGGAGTTGTTGGATCTGGTGGAGCTCGAGGTGCGTGAGCTGCTGTCGGAGTACGAGTTCCCGGGTGATGATGTGCCGGTGGTGCGGGTGTCGGCGTTGAAGGCGTTGGAGGGTGATGCCGGGTCGGCGGATCAGGTGCGGGAGTTGATGGAGGCGGTGGATGCGTATATCCCGCAGCCGGAGCGGGATACGGACAAGCCGTTCTTGATGCCGATCGAGGATGTGTTCACGATCACGGGTCGGGGCACGGTGGTGACGGGTCGTATCGAGCAGGGGATGGTGCACACGGGCGACGAGGTGGAGATCGTGGGGATCCGCCCGACGGCGAAGTCGGTGTGTACGGGGGTGGAGATGTTCCGCAAGACCTTGGATGAGGGTCAGGCGGGGGACAATGTGGGGGTGCTTCTTCGGGGGACGAAGAAGGAGGAGGTGGAGCGGGGGCAGGTGTTGGCCAAGCCGGGTTCCATCACGCCGCACACGGATTTCGAGCACGGGGTCGATTCATCTGCCGTCGGGGACGGAGATGTGCATGCCGGGTGACAACACGGTGATGACGGTGGATCTGATCCATCCGATCGCGATGGAGGACGGTCTGCGGTTCGCGATCCGTGAGGGTGGTCGTACCGTGGGCGCCGGCCGCGTCACCAAGATCATCAAGTAGCAGTAGTCCCCTGGCGGGCCGACCGATCGGCCCGCCCGTCCACACCCGCCGTCGCGGGTAGGTCCCTTGACAAGCGAACGAGTGCCTCCACCCGAGGCCGAGACGGGTCCGGCCAGCCGTGCCGGACCACCGAGTGAAACGAGCACGAGCCGACATGGCCGAAAAGCAGAAGATCCGCATCCGACTCAAGGCCTACGACCACGAGATCATCGACCAGTCCACGAAGAAGATCGTCGAGACCGTCCTGCGAACCAGTGCGACGGTGCGGGGCCCGGTGCCCCTGCCCACCGAGAAGCACCGCTTCACGGTGATCCGTTCGCCGCACAAGGACAAGGACAGCCGCGAGCACTTCGAGATGCGCATCCACAAGCGCCTGCTCGACATCCTCGAGCCGTCCCAGAAGACGGTGGACTCGTTGCAGCGCCTGGACCTCCCCGCCGGCGTGGACATCGAGATCAAGATCCAGAACGCCTGAGGCAGCAGTCGCCGTCATGGCGCCGTACTCGTTCGTGACCGACCGACGCCCGGACCCGCCTGCGGGGCCCGGGCGTCGTCGCGTCCTGGTCGGGGTCGCGACGGCCCTGGCGCTGCTCGTCGGGTCGTGGTTGCCCGCCGCTGCCCAGGACACGCCGGTCGATCCGGGTGCGGATCCGATCCCCGACGCAGCGGTGCCGTCGGCCACCGAGCCGGACCTGGGCAAGCTCGTGGCGTTGACCACCGCACGCCGATCGCTGGTGTCGTTCCTGCCCGACGGCTTCGTGCCCGTGGCGGAGCTGCCCGTCCCGCCGCCCTCGTGCGGCCCGCCCTATCGCACCGGACCAGGCGGGGGATCACCGGAGGTCGTGCCCCCGCCGGCCCTGGGCCCCGGCGACGGCACCGTGTACGCCATCGGGGACTCGGTGCTGCTCGGCGCGGAGCCCTACCTGCGCACCACGCTCGGCGGCTGGGATCTGCGCCTCGACGCCCGGGTCGGGCGCCGGGTGCCCGAAGGGCTGGCGGTGCTCCAGGCCAACCGGGCCAGCGTGGGCCAGGTCGTGGTGTTCGTGCTGGGTCACAACTACGGCGGGGGCGGCGCGTTCTACGGCTACCTCGACGCCCTGATGGCCGAGGTGCGTGGCGCGCACCGGGTGGTGCTGGTCACCGTGGCGGAGTGGTCGCCGGCCCAGGCCGAGGTCAACCGGGCCATCCGGGTCGCGCCGCTGCGCTACCCCAACGTGGTGGTCGCCGACTGGGCGGCCACCGCCGCGGCCAACCCCCGGTTCCTGGCGGGCGATCGGGTGCACCTCACCGCCGCCGGCAACACCGCGCTGGCGAACCTCGTGGCCGTGGTGACCTGCGCCGCGCCCGAGCGCGCCGGTGTGGTGCCGCCCCCGCCGGTCATCCTGCCGCTGCCCGACGACTCGGGCGGTGGCCCGTCACCGTCACCGGTCCCGTCGGCGTCGTCCACGACCACCTCGACCGCCACGACCTCCACGACGCAGCCGACGACCACCACCTCCACCACCACGTCGAGCACCACGACGACCGCCCCGACCACGTCGACGAGCTCCACGACCACCTCCACCAGCCCGCCGCCGGTCGCCGGCGGCGGTGCCTGAGCCCGACACCGGCACCGGATCCCGGCGGAGGCGGGTTGGACGAACGGGTCGCGCGCCGCTAGAGTCTGCGACTCGTGCCCGGCGCCTCGCTGGGCCGGTGCCGGGGTCACCCGGAACCGTCGGTCTCAACCGATGTCTGCGACGGCCGGCTGCGTTCGGCAACCGGTACCCCGCAGCACAACCGAAGAGGCGCTCCGCCGGGTTCTCCCGTGCGGAGCGTTCGCGTGACCGGCCTCCGGGCCGTACACATCCTCGATCAGACAGAGAAAGACGTTGCCGCTATGGCGAACAAGGCACTCGTCGGCGAGAAGGTCGGCATGTCGCAGGTGTGGGACGACGACAACCGCGTCGTCCCGGTCACCGTCCTGCGCGTCCGCCCCGCTCGTGTCGTGCAGATCAAGACCCCTGAGCGCGACGGCTACGCCGCGCTCCAGGTCACCTACGGGGAGAAGCAGGCCAAGAAGCTGAACAAGCCCGATGCCGGCCACTTCGCTGCCAGCGGCGTGCAGCCCGGCGTGCGCCTGCTGGAGCTCCGACTCGACGACGTGTCGGGCTTCGAGGTCGGCCAGGAGATCACCGCCGAGCTGCTGAGCGCCGGCGACCTCGTGGACGTCACCGCGGTCAGCCGCGGCAAGGGCTTCGCCGGCGTGATGAAGCGTCACAACTTCGCCGGCCAGAAGGCCTCCCACGGTGCACACCGCATCCACCGGGCCCCCGGTTCGGTCGGGGCGTGCGCCACGCCCGCCCGGGTGTTCAAGGGCACCCGCATGGCGGGTCGCCTGGGTGGCGAGAAGGTGACCACGCTGAACCTGCAGGTCGTGCAGGCCGACGCCGAGGCCGGGCTGCTGCTGGTGCGCGGCGCCGTACCGGGCCCCAAGGGGGGCGTGGTGATCGTGCGCGACGCGGTGAAGGCCCCGGCCGGGAAGGGTGGTGCGTGATGGCGACCGTCTCGCTCAGGACCCGAAGCGGTGGCGAGGCCGGCTCCGTGGAGCTCCCCGACGCCATCTTCGGCATCGAGCCCAACGTCGCGGTGATGCACCAGGTCGTCACCGCCCAGCTGGCCGCCCGTCGAGCCGGCACGCAGAGCACCAAGACCCGCGCCGAGGTGCGCGGCGGCGGCGCCAAGCCCTGGAAGCAGAAGGGCACCGGCCGGGCACGGCAGGGCTCCACCCGTGCGCCCCAGTGGCGCGGTGGCGGCGTCGCCCTCGGCCCCAAGCCCCGCTCCTACGAGCAGCGCACCCCCAAGAAGATGGTGAAGCTGGCGCTGCGGTCGGCGCTGTCCGATCGCGCCGCCGACGGCAAGGTGCTCGTCATCGACCAGTGGGGCTTCGACCAGCCCCGCACCCGCGACGCCGTGGCCGCCCTCGCGGCGCTCGGGATCGAGGGACGCGTGCTGGTGGTGCTCGAGCGCACCGACGAGGCCGCCTGGAAGAGCTTCCGCAACCTCCCCCACGTGCACCTGCTCGACGCCACGCAGCTCAACACCCACGACGTGCTGGTGAACGACTACGTCGTGTTCACCAGGGCCACGCTGCCCACCGCCGAGGCTGCGCAGCCCCGCCCGGTCCGCGCCGCCGAGCCCGCCCCGGCGCCCGCTGCCGCTGCGGAGGCCGAGGCGGCCGAGGAGCCGACCCTCCCGCAACGCACCAGGGCCGAAGCCGAGGCCGACGCCGCTCCCGCCAGCGAGGCGCCCCGTGAGCGGGCCCGCAGCTCGGCCGACCTCGAGGACCCGCGCTTCGCCGCAGCCCGGGACAAGGCCGACAAGGAGGACCGCCTGCGGGCGGCCCGGGTCGACCAGCCCGCCGAAGCGGCGGCGCCCGAGGAGCCGACCGCACCCGAGGCCTCGACCGAGGACGACGCAGCCGGGGACAAGCCGGCCTTCTCGTTCAACATGACCGTCGATCGTGCGGAGGATGAGTCGTGAAGGATCCCCGCGAGGTCATCCTCGAGCCGATCGTCAGCGAGAAGTCGTACGCCCTGCTGGAGCAGGGCGTGTACACCTTCCGTGTCCACCCCGAGGCCTCCAAGCCCGAGATCGCC
This sequence comes from Acidimicrobiales bacterium, assembly GCA_025456085.1. Taxonomy (GTDB): domain Bacteria; phylum Actinomycetota; class Acidimicrobiia; order Acidimicrobiales; family Acidimicrobilacustridaceae; genus JALOLF01. The sequence continues at coordinate 3,117 of JALOLF010000186.1, read as the reverse complement.
GATGCCGTGCGCGACATCTTCGGCGTCCGGGTGGTGAAGGTGAACACGCTGAACCGCAAGGGGAAGCGCAAGCGCAACCGCCGCTCGTTCTCGTACGGCAAGCGGCCCGACACCAAGCGAGCCCTGGTGACCCTGGCCGAGGGCGATCGCATCGACCTGTTCGAGGCATGACACCATGGGACTGAGGAAGCGCAAGCCCACCAGCGCAGGGCGCCGGTTCCAGACGGTCTCGGACTTCTCCGAGATCACGAAGGACACCCCCGAGCGCACGCTGCTGGCCCGCAAGAGCGGCTCCGGCGGCCGCAACAACTACGGTCGCAAGACCGCCCGCCACCGCGGTGGCGGCCACAAGCAGCGCTACCGCGTGATCGACTTCCGTCGCAACAAGGACGGCGTGGCCGCCACCGTGGCGGCCATCGAGTACGACCCCAACCGCAACTGCCGCATCGCGCTGCTGCACTACCACGACGGCGAGAAGGCCTACATCCTCGCCCCGCGTGACGTGAAGCCGGGCGACGTCGTGCAGAGCGGCCGCGACGCCGACATCAAGCCGGGCAACGCCCTGCCGCTGCGCTACATCCCCGTGGGCACCACCGTGCACAACGTGGAGCTCAAGGCCGGTGGCGGCGCCAAGATGGCCCGTAGCGCCGGCACGAGCGTGCAGCTCGTGGCCAAGGAGGGCGAGTACGCCACCCTGCGCCTGCCCAGCACCGAGATGCGCCGCGTCCCCATCGACTGTCGCGCCACCGTGGGCGAGGTCGGCAACGCCGAGGCCGAGCTGGTCAAGGTGGGCAAGGCCGGCCGCAGCCGCTGGAAGGGCGTGCGCCCGCAGACCCGCGGCGTGGCCATGAACCCGGTCGACCACCCCCTGGGTGGCGGCGAGGGCAAGACCTCCGGTGGTCGCCACCCCGTCTCACCGTGGGGCAAGCCCGAGGGTCGCACCCGCGACAACACCAAGCCGTCCCAGCAGCTCATCGTGCGCCGCCGCCGCACCCGCGGCACGCGCCGGTAGGTACAGGAGCACTGATGCCACGCAGTCTGAAGAAGGGCCCGTTCGTGGACGACCACCTCTTGAAGAAGGTGGACGACCTCAACGACAAGGGCGAGAAGCGTGTGATCAAGAGCTGGTCGCGCCGGTCGACGATCATCCCCGACATGGTCGGGCACACCATCGCCGTGCACGACGGCCGCAAGCACGTGCCGGTCTACATCACCGAGTCCATGGTCGGGCACAAGCTGGGTGAGTTCGCTCCCACGCGCACCTTCCGGTATCACGCCGGCCAGGAGAAGAAGGGGAAGGGGCGCCGCTGATGGCTTTCGGCGTCAAGACCAACGAGCGTCCGGGCGTGCGCGCCCAGGTGCGCTACGCGCGGGTGTCGGCCTACAAGGCCCGCGAGGTGCTCGACCTCATCCGCGGCGAGCAGGTGGCCCGTGCGCTCGAGATCCTCGAGTTCTCCGAGCGCGACGTGGCCTCGATCATCCTGAAGTGCCTCGAGTCGGCCATCGCCAACGCCGAGAACAACAACGGCATCCCGGCCGAGGAGCTCTACGTCTCGGCCTGCTTCGCCGACGAGGGCCCCACGCTCAAGCGGTGGCGGCCACGCGCCCGCGGCCGGGCCACCCGGATCCGCAAGCGCACCTGCCACATCACGGTGATCGTCAGCCGGCTCGAGCCCGAGCAGCTCGAGGTGCTGCGGCGCCGTGAGGAGCTGACCGGCCGGGCCCGTGGCAACCGCACCGCCGCCGAGGCTCGCCGCCAGCGCGTCGCCCGCAGCCGCCAGGCCAAGGCCGAGCGCGAGGCCGAGCACGAGCACGAGCACGAGCACGAGCACGACCACGACCACGACCACGATCACGACGAGGTCGACGGGGACGACGTGCTCGACGCCGAGATCGAGTCGGTCGACACCGAGGCTGACGAGGTGGCCGAGACCGAGGCTGACGAGCCGGCCGAGAAGGAGAACGACTGATGGGCCAGAAGGTCAACCCCTACGGGTTCCGGCTCGGCATCACGACCGACTGGAAGTCGCGCTGGTTCGCCGACCGTCGCGAGTACGCCCACCACGTGGTCGAGGACTGGGAGATCCGCGACTACCTCATGAACCAGCTCCCCCACGCCGCCATCAGCCGGGTGGAGATCGAGCGCACCCGGGACCGGCTGCGGGTCGACGTCCACACCGCCCGTCCGGGCATCGTCATCGGCCGCCGTGGCGCCGAGGCCGACCGCCTCCGGGCCGGTCTGGGCAAGCTCACCGGCAACCCCAAGGTGCAGCTCAACATCCAGGAGATCAAGCAGCCCGAGCTCGACGCGGCGCTGATCGCCCAGGGTGTCGCCGACCAGCTCGCCGGCCGGGTCGCCTTCCGGCGGGCCATGAAGCGTGCCGTGCAGAACGCCCAGAAGGCCGGCGCGCTCGGCATCCGGGTGCAGTGCTCCGGCCGGCTGGGTGGCTCCGAGATGGCTCGCACGGAGTGGTACCGCGAAGGACGCGTCCCGCTGCACACGCTGCGCGCCGACATCGACTACGGCTTCCGCGAGGCCCGCACCACCTATGGCCGCATCGGCGTGAAGGTGTGGCTCTACAAGGGCGACATCCTTCCCTACAAGAGCGCCCTGGAGGACAAGATCACCCGCGAGGCCGCCATGGCCGTGGGGGAGACCTCCGGTCAGGTGCGCCCGCGCAAGGTCGTGTCGTCGGCGGCCGCGCCCCGTCGTCGCCCCGCCGGTGCCGAGGGCGCCCCGGCCGAGGGTGAGGAGGCAGTCGCCGAGGAGGTGGCGCCGCTCATCAAGGAGGCGGATCCGGAGCTCGAACGCCTCCTCGCCGAGGAGGAGGAGATCGAGCGCTCCACCCGCGAGCACCACGAGACCCCGCACTTCCGTCCCGGGGATGGTGATTGACCATGTTGATGCCACGCAAGGTCCGGCACCGCAAGACCCAGCGAGGTCGCCTGAAGGGCACCGCCAAGGGCGGAACCGAGGTCACCTTCGGCGACTACGGGATCCAGGCCCTCGAACCGGGTTGGATCACCGCCCGCCAGATCGAGGCGGCCCGTATCGCCATGACCCGCCACATCAAGCGCGGCGGCAAGGTCTGGATCAACATCTTCCCGGACAAGCCC
>JALOLF010000185.1 GCA_025456085.1 Acidimicrobiales bacterium | reverse complement strand
GCGTTGCCGCCGTAGCCGGACCCGTAGGACCAGATCTCGCGGGTCTCGGGGAAGTGCACGATGTACTTGTTCTGGGCGTCGCACGGCCACGGCACGTCGTCGATCGTCCCGGGAGGCAGCGGTGCGCCCACGGAGTGCACGCAGGGCACGAACTCGCCGTCGGGGCCAAGCACGTCGAGGGCGCCCTGGCCCATGCGGGTCATGATCTGCATGTTCACCGCCACGTAGGCCGAGTCGGTCAGCTCGACGCCGATGTGGGCGATGGGCGAGCCCAGGGGGCCCATGGAGAAGGGCACCACGAACAGCGTGCGGCCCTCCATGGCACCCCCGTAGAGGCGCAGCATCTCGGCGCGCATCTCGGCCGGGTCACGCCAGTTGTTGGTCGGGCCGGCGTCTTCTTCCCTGGCGGAGCAGATGAAGGTGCGGTCCTCGACCCGGGCCACGTCACCGGGATCGGACAGGGCCAGGTAGCTGCTCGGTCGCTTCTCGTAGTCGAGCCGCCGCAGCGTCCCGGACTTGACCAGTTGCTCCAGGAGCCAGGTCCGCTCCTCGTCGGAGCCGTCGCACCAGTGCACCCGGGCCGGCCGCAGGATGTCGGTCCACTCCCGGACCCACTCGATCAGCTTCTCGTTGGAGGTGCGACCGGCCATCGGGGGCTCCTTGTCGTCGCGGGCTGCCCCGCGGGGCGACGCCCAACATCTGATGATTTTGTGAACCTATCAGTCCATCATCTGATGAAAGCAAGTTGTCGGACGCCGATGGCCCGCCCCGCTCTCGGTGTCGGGAAGGCGGCGGTGGTCGGCTGGCGCGGACCCGTCCACGGGGTGCTCCTGGAGGCGCCGGCGTCAGGTCGTCGGTGTCTCGTCCGGTGGCCCGATGCGGTCCAGGCGTGCGGTGAACCCGAGGTATTCCCACACGAGTTGGCCGCCGTCGCGCCAGCGCCTCACTTCGACCGGCAGGCCCACCGGCCGCAGCACGTGGACGCCGTCCTCATAGGTGGCCACCACCGTGATCGGCGTGGTCTTGTCCATCTCCGCCACGTCGTGCACACCGTTGGCCTCGGTGCCGTCGACGCGCATGTCGTGGACGATGCCGGCGGCCGTGACGACCAACCGGTCGCCGCACTGCTCGATGCGCTGCACGCCGCCCATGGCCCGGTGGTCGGGCTGTGCGACGCCGTCCGCCTCGACGCCGACCACCTGCCAGAGTCCCCGCAGGTCGGGCGCGCCCTCCACGAGCGGCTCGGTGCAGGCGGCCAGCACCGGTTCGGGCCAGGTCGTCCAGCCACCGGGTGGGGTCGTGGCGACGGGGATGTCCGACGCCCACACGGACTCGACCCCGGGGCCCGAGTCGAAGGAGGGGGCATCGCCCATCGGGTCCTGGCTCATGGATTCCTCCTCGGCGCCGCAGGCCGGCACCAGGCCCAGCGCGGCGACGGTCCCGGCGACGAGGGCCCTGTGGAAGGGGCGCATGTCTCGAAGGTAAGTTCTGGCACCAGCTGTGTCAATTGTCTGGAGTCACGCCGGTCCGGTCGGTGGCGCCGACGAGGACCACGGTCGTCCCGCGGCCCGGAGGCGAGCGACGAGCTCCCACTCGTCGAGCACCCGCGGCCAGGGTGGGCCGCCCGGCACCGGGGACGAGAAGAAGGCCAGGGCCTCCCACGCCTTCATGCGGTCGGGCAGGGCGGACGCCGAGGATCCAGGCCGAGGACGGCCAGCGCGCCGGCGTCGGGCTCGTGCAGACCCTGGAGGCACTCGACGGTGGGGTCTTGCCGCAGCCCTTGCGACCCAGGATGCCGAAGATCTCGCCGCGGTCGACGTCGAAGGTGGCCCCGTCGACCGCGACGACGTCGCCGGAGCGCTTGTGCAACTCGTGCACCGCGACCACCTGGTCGTCCATCGGCCTCAGGGGGGAGCCCGCGTGCGACGCCGGCCAGAGGAGAAGGTCTCTCGCGGCGGGCCGGGGGCGGCTGCTGGCGGCGGCGGCGAGTCGCCGGTGCTTGTCACGCCGCCCGCCAGGGTTCACACTCACCTCGTGGTGTCCGATCGTTCGCCGTTCTTGGGCGGCGCGCTCGCCTGGGTCTACGGATCCGATCCACCCGTCCGGTGCCCGTCCTGTGGGTTCGACTGGTCGACCACCAGTGCCGCGTCCTTGCACCTGATCGGTGGGGTGCCCGACGCGCTCGCCGAGCTCCTCGAAACCGGTGACGGGATGGCGCCTCCCCCGGACGGCACCTGGAACGCCACGTCGTACGTCTGGCACCTGAGCGATCTGGCGCGCAGTTGGTCCGAGCGGTGGATCCAGCTGGCGGACTCGCCAGGCGCGCGTCTGGCCGGTTGGGATCCCGACGAGCTCGCCCGAGCGCGCAACTACGGCGAGCTGCCCAGCGTGGCGGCGCTCTGGTCGCTGCGGACGGCCACGGCCACGCTCCTCGAGCTCACCGCGGTCATGGACCCGACGACGTCGTTCGAGCACGGCGACTGGGGGACGGGGACGGTGGCGGACGGCACGCGCTGGCTGGCCCACGAGTACGTCCACCATCGACGGGACGTCGAGATGCGGGTGGTGCAGGAGTCCCGGCTCGATCCCTGACGTCAGCGACAGGCGCGCCCGCCCTGCCGGCGCTCTCCGGCGGGTAGGCGCACGCCCGGTGTGCTGCAGGACGAGAGGCAACGGTCGTCGCTCAGAGCCCGGAAGTTCCAGTGAACTCATATGTTCTAGTCGTTTATGGACTTTTTACCCTGCTCCCGACGGGTCGCTCGTGAATACGTTCACCAGCGACCGCACGTTGCGGCCACGACCCATCGAGTCGTCGAGGAGGTACGGCATGAGTCGAGATCCAGGTAGAGGCTCCCCGAGGGGATCGGGCGTGAAGTTCCTCGCCGTCCTCGCCGCGGTGGTGCTGTTCGGCCTCGTCGCTGTCTCCTGCAACGACGACGACGACGGCGGCGGTGGAGCGACCGGTGCCGCGGCGGACATCGCCGAGGAGCGCGGCCTGAGCGACGCTGACGTCGCGGCGGCCCTGAAGACGTACGTGCCGAGCGGCCAGATCGACGAGTACATCACCTTCGCCAGCGGCGGCCAGTCGGGCCAGGTCCACGTGATCGGCGTGCCGTCGATGCGGTTGCTGCGCACCATCGCCGTGTTCACCCCCGAGCCCTGGCAGGGCTATGGCTACGGCGCCATGGAGACCGAGGCGACCCTCGACGGCGGCAACGGCGAGGCCATCAACGGGCAGGAGCCCATCGACCTCAACTGGGCCGACACGCACCATCCCGCGCTGTCGGAGACCGAGGGTGACTACGACGGGCAGTTCCTGTTCATCAACGACAAGGCCAACTCCCGCCTGGCGGTCATCGACCTGCGCGACTTCGCGACCAAGCAGCTCGTGCGCAACCCGGTCGCCGTCGTCGACCACGGTGGCACCTTCGTGACGCCCAACACCGACTGGATCATCGAGGGCGGGCAGTACGGCACGCCGCCACAGGGCGAGTTCGCCAGCCTGGACCAGTACAAGGACGAGTACCAGGGTCTGGTGACGTTCTGGAAGTTCGACCGGGCCGCGGGACGCATCGACGAGGCGAGCTCCTTCGCCATGCAGCTCCCGCCCTACTGGCAGGATCTGTGCGACAGCGGCAAGCTCGTCTCGGAAGGCTGGGTGTTCTGCAACTCGATCAACACCGAGCTCTCCACGGGCATGACCCACTCCGGTGAGCAGTTCGAGGCCGGTACGGCCGCCAACGAGACCGACTACCTGCACGCCATCAACCTGAACAAGGCGGCCGAGATCGCCGCCGGTGGCGGGACCGAACAGGTCAACGGGTTCAACGTGATCCCGCTGCAGACCTCGATCGACGAGGGCCTGCTCTACTTCGTGCCCGAGCCGAAGAGCCCGCACGGCTCCGACGTGACGCCCGACGGCAAGTACGTCGTGGTGTCCGGCAAGCTCGACACCCACGCCAACGTCTACTCGACCGAGAAGCTGATCGCTGCGGTCGAGGCCGGTACGTCCGACACCGACGAGTTCGGCGTTCCCGTGCTCAAGATGGAGGACGTCCTCGAGGCGCAGGTGGAGCTCGGCCTCGGCCCGCTGCACACCCAGTTCGACAACCAGGGCTACGCCTACACGAGCCTCTTCCTGGACTCCGCCGTGGCCCGTTGGTCGCTGGGCGGCGACAGCACCCCCGAAGGCCAGGAGCCCTGGCAACTCGTGACGACCACGCCGGTGCAGTACAACATCGGCCACCTGGTCGCCGCCGAGGGCGACACGGTCGAACCCGACGGCCGGTACCTGATCGCCATGAACAAGTGGGCGATCGACCGGTTCTTCCCGACGGGTCCGCTGCTGCCCCAGAACTTCCAGCTGGTCGACATCAGCCAGGGTGGCGAGACGATGCCGGTGCTCTACGACTCACCGATCGGCGTCGGCGAACCGCACTACGCCCAGATGATCAAGGCCGACAAGCTGCAGCCGTGGCTCGTCTACCCCGTGGGGACCGACCCGGGCCTGATGGCAGGCTGGGACCAGGATCCGGCCGCGGCGATCAGCCCGAACGCCGTGCTGACCGAGCAGGAAGCCGGCGTGACCCGTGACGGCAAGGACGTGACGATCAACATGACCGTCGTGCGCAGCCACTACACGCCGGACCTCGTCGAGGTCAAGCAGGGTGACCACGTCATCTGGCACCTGACGAACATCGAGACCACGCAGGACGCGACGCACGGGTTCACCATCCCGGGCTACGACATCAACGTGAGCCTCGAGGCCGGCAAGACCGTCACCGTCGAGTTCGACGCCACGCAGGCAGGAGTGTTCAGCTTCTACTGCACGGAGTTCTGCTCGGCGCTGCACCTCGAGATGATGGGGTACTTCACGGTCGAACCGTGACCGATCGACGGTCGATCCCCGGAGCTCCGGCTCCGGGGATCCACCGTCCGGTCGTCGTCGACAAAGGAGTCGAGGGCGACCAGACACGAGTGGAGGAGTGACGGAATGTCAGCCACGAACAGCGTCCTGGGACCGCGGGTACCGGAGGAGGAGCTGAAGGCGCACCGGTCCCGCTACCGCGTGCCGACGCTGTGCTTCCTGGGTGCCATGTTGGCGCTGCTCGTCTCGATGATGTTTCCCTACTGGACGCTGCGCCTCGAGGCCCCGCAGTTCCCCAAGGGTCTGGAGGTCTCCGCCTACGTGAACCGCCTGGTCGGCGAACAGGACCCGGTCACCGGCTCGGACAACCTCAAGGAGCTCGACGAGCTCAACCACTATGTCGGCATGCCCTCGTTGGAGGACGGCGCCAAGCTCGAGCGCAGCGTGTCGATCATGGCCATCGTGGTCTTCGCGGGCCTTCTGTTGGCTTCGGTGTACGTCCACAGCCGCTGGGTGGTGCTCCTCGTGCTCCCGGCGCTGCTGTTCCCGTTCGTCTTCCTCGCCGACCTGCAGTACTGGCTGTGGAACTACGGTCACAGCCTCGATCCCCGGGCACCCCTGGCCAGTGCCGTCGGCGAGTTCACCCCCCACCTGTTCGGCCCGTCGAAGATCGCGCAGTTCGACACCAATGCGCTGCCCGGGATCGGTCTGCTCCTGGCCTTTCTGGCGTCGATCCTGACGGCGGTGGGTCTGTGGTACCACCGCAAGGCCTACAAGCCGCTGGTGGAGGCGGTCGAGGGCGAGGTCGAAGCCGTCGACAGCCCGACGGACGCAGTGGACGAACCCGGTCCCCAGGGGTGAGCCGCATGCGGCGACTCGATCGGCTGCTTCGCCTGGCAGTGCTCGTGGCAGCGGTGTCGATCGGGTCAGGGGCGGTGTCCCCCGGAACGGAGGCGACGCCACTGGCCGGCGAACCGGCCCGGGACCTCGCCGGCCTCCTCGAAGCGACGCCCGATGGCGGCACCCTGCGGCTCGAGCCCGGCACCTACCGGGGCAGGGTCGTCATCGATCGGCCCGTGACCATCGAGGCCGACGGCGACGCCGTCATCGAAGGGGATGGCGTCGACTCGGTGCTCCTGGTGACCGCCCCCGACGTCACGATGCGAGGTCTCGTGATCCGCAACAGCGGCGTCGATCTGCCCGGCGAGGACTCGGCGGTCAAGGTGCGGGCGCCCCGGTTCACCATCGAGGGCTGCCGTCTGGAGGAGACGCTGTTCGGCGTGCACCTCAACGGTGCCGAGGGCTCCGTGGTCCGCGACAACGTCGTCGTGCCCAAGGACGTGGAGTTCACGTGGCGCGGCGACGGCGTGCACCTCTACCAGTCCAGCCGTACGGTGGTCGAGCGCAACACCATGACCGACGGCCGTGACGTCGTCTCGTTCTTCTCCGACGACGTGGTGCTGCGTGACAACGTCATGGAGCGGGGCCGCTACGGTCTGCACCTCATGTACTCCAGCGGCACCCTGGTCGAGGGCAACCGTCTCCACGACAACGCCACCGGCCTGTACGTCATGTACAGCAAGCGCGTCACCGTCCGGGGCAATGCCCTGGCCGGCGCCGACGGACCGAGCGGCTACGGGCTCGCCCTCAAGGAGTCCGATCTCGACGAGATGACCGGCAACCGCATCGTCGGTAACCGCATCGGGCTGTTCCTCGACGGCTCGCCCTTCACGGGGGGCCACGAGAACCGCTACGAGAACAACATCTTCGCCTACAACGACGTCGGCGTGGAGTTCCAGCCGTCGGTGCGCAACAACCTGTTCGTGCGCAACGCCTTCATCGACAACCGCGAGCAGCTCTCGACCACCACCGCCGGCTCGCTCGAAGGCAACTCGGTCACCGTCGACGGCGTGGGCAACTACTGGAGCGACTATGCCGGCTACGACGCCGACAGCGACGGCGTCGGCGACGTGGCGTACCGGGCCGAAGGGCTCTTCGACGAGCTCACGGACCAGCACCCCCAGTTCACGTTCTTCGCCGACACGCCCGCGGCGGTGGCCGTCGACGCTGCGGCCCGGGCCTTCCCGTC
>JALOLF010000070.1 GCA_025456085.1 Acidimicrobiales bacterium | reverse complement strand
GCCCGGAGATCCTCGATCAGGTGCTCCAGTGCGGGCCGATCCTCGGGGTGGGCGAGCGAGACGACGTCGCGGCCGATGAGGAACTCGGCTTCGACACCGAGCCCCGCCGCGGTGGAGGGCGCCACCCACACGATGCGGCGGTCGGCCGCCACGGTCAGCACGCCGAGCACGAACACCGCGGCCAGGGCGTCGAGGCGGGCCTGGTCGGTGATCTCGTGCGGCCAGGCCGTCACGACGCCGTCGGCGGAGCGGACGAGCTGCAGGTCGAAGAAGCGGGCCGGGGGCCGGGTGCCGATCCGCACGACGAGTTGCGCCTCGCCGAGGCGCAGGGCTCGGTCCAGCGCGTCGCCGAGGTGGGAGGCGTCCTGGTCGTCGAGCAGCGCGTCGGCGAAACCGCTGCCGATCAGGGCGGCGCGGGGACGGTCGAAGAGCCGCTCGGCGGCGTCGTTGGCTGCGACGACCTCGCCGTCGCGGAACGCGAGGGCAGGCACCGGCAGCCCGCTCGACCAGTCGGATCCTTCCAGGGACGGCTCGAAGTTGTCCATGCTCCCCTCAGCATGACGCATCAACCGCCGGTGTGCCGACCCGCACCCGCAGATGAGCCCGCCGACCCGGAGGCCGGCGGGCGTCGATCACGGCTTGACCTGATCGACCATACGCCGCGCGATCACCTTCAGGCACAGCGTCTCGTCGGCACCCTCGAAGATGGACAGCACACGGGCGTCGACGAAGTAGCGGCTGACCGAGTACTCCTCGGCGTAGCCGTAGCCCCCGTGGATCTGCATCGCCTCGCGGGTGACCCACTCGGCCGCCTTGCAGACGTAGGCCTTCACCATCGAGGCCTCGAGCTGACCCTCGCCCCGGGCCATCATGCGGGCCACCTCGTAGGAGAACTGGCGTGCGGCCTGGATCAGCACGGCCATGCGGGCCAGCTTGGCCTTGGTGAGCTGGTAGTCCCCGATGGGGGCGCCGAACACCTGGCGGTCGAGGGCGTACTGGCGGGCGTCCTCGTAGGCGGCCTGCATCACGCCGATGGCGCGGGCCGCGGTCTGTAGACGGCCGTTCTCGAAGCCCGCCATCTGGTAGTAGAAGCCCTTGCCCAGGCCCGACTCGAGGCCGATCTGGTTCTCGGCCGGCACGAACCAGCTGTCGAAGGCCACCTCGTAGGAGTGCATGCCCCGATAGCCGATGGTGTCGATGGGGCGGCCCTCCATCTTGCCGCCACCCGGGGCGCCGTCGCCGGCCTCCTGCACGAACTCGAAGCCGTGGGCGTCACCGCGGGGCTTGGGGACGATGAACATGCTGAGGCCGCGATGGGTCTTGGAGCGGTCCGGGTCGGTGCGTGCCAGCAGCATCAGCACGTCGGCCCGGGCGCCGAAGGTGCACCACGTCTTGACGCCGTTGATCAGCCAGCCGCCCTCGGTGGGGGTGGCGGTGACCTTGATGCCGGCCACGTCGGAGCCGTAGTCGGGTTCGGTCACGGCGACGGCGTTCATGATCTCGCCCGCGGCCAGACGGGGCAGCCAGGTCTGCTTCTGCTCCTCGGTGCCGCCCGCCAGCAGCGCCCGGGCCAGGATCTCGGGCCGGGTGATGAGCGAACCACCGGCGCCGAGCGACCCGCGGGACAGTTCCTCGGTGGCCACGACCATGCCGATGTACTCGCTCTCGCCGCCCATGCCGAAGCCGCCGTACTCCTCGGGGATCGACAGGCCGAAGCCGCCCATCTCCGCCAGGCCCGAGATGATGTCCTCGGGGATGTCGGCGTTCTCGCGGTGGATGTGCTCGGCGACGGGGCGGATCTTCTCCTCCGCGAAGCGCCGGAAGGTGTCCTGCACGAGCTCGAAGTCCGGGTCCAGGTGACGCGACCCCTCGGTTTCGGCCAGGGCGGCGAGGAACGCCGGGTCGCGGTAGGCGGCGACGAAGTCCCGTGTGCCGTCCAGCACCCCGGCCTCGACGCCCCAGTCGGCCTCCCGGCCGAACAGCTTCGGGGCCAACTCCGCCACGGCGTCGGCGATGTAGGCGCAGGCGATCCTGGCCTCGGTGTCGCCGCGCTCGCCGTAGGGCAGCAGCGCACGACCGGTCTCCACCGTGGCCGCGGCGTGGGCCAGGTCGTAGGCGAGCACCTGGTTGTCGTCGAGGTTGCCCGCCGCCAGGGTGCGGGTGGCCGATTCGACGAGGCCGGAGGCGATGTCGATGACGGTCTTGGCCGCCATGAGGTCGGGTGTGGCCGGGGAGCGATCCGCTGCAGACATGGCGCAAGGCTACCGAGGGGTGTCCGCCGGGACCCAACCGGACGACCCGGTGCCCGTGCTCCACCTGCCCGCTGCGACGTGGTCCGCCCCGCCCGACCGGCGCGTTGCCGCCCCCGGGGCGTGCCGCCGCGGCCCGATGGCGATCCGGGGGTGTCGTTCCCGGTTCGGCGGACGATTGCTGGATCGGACAGGACGTCGCGGCCGAGCGTGTGCGCGGTCGCGGCGGGGAGCGCGACGACCTGATCCGGAGGGAACCCTGACGATGGCGTGCACGGCGCACCTCGATCGAATCGACACCGGCACCTGCCGGGCGTGCGGTCGCGAGTGCTGTGACGAGTGCCTGGTGTTCTCCTACGGACGACTGCGCCCGCCCTACTGCCTGCGGTGTGCACTGGTGGCCTCCGGTGTGTGCACGCCCGGCGAGGCCGACCGCCTGCGGGTCCTGGCCGACTAGGACGCTGCCGACGATCGATCCGCTGGGAAGGTGCGCCCCGCGGGGCGGCGGTTCGCCGCGGTGGGTAGCGTGCGGTCACGGTGTGCCCGACCCGGTGGAAGGTGATGGTCTGGACGTGTGAGAACGCCCTTCAGCGCGGCTTCCCCGCCGGCGACGGCCCCGGGGAGCGGTGAACCCGGTGGCCGGCGACGGCGAACCCGCCTGATCCTCGTGGGGATCGGTGCGGTCGCCGCGCTGTTGGCGGTGGTGCTCGGCGTCGAGGTCGTGCTGGCCCGGCGCGGCCCCCGTCTTGCCGTGCCCGAGGCCGGCTCGCTCGACGCCACCGTCGTTCCGTCCGGCGCCGATCCCGACCAGGCGCCCCTGCGGGTGGTCTGGCTGGGGGACTCCACGGCGGCGGGGGTGGGCGCGTCGTCGCCCGTGGCCAGCCTTCCCCGTCAGGTGGCGGCGCTGCTCGGCCGCCCCTCCGAGGTCCGGGTGTTCGCACGCTCCGGCGCTCGCGTGGCCGACGTCCGTCGCGACCAGGTGCCCCGGGTCGTGGCCCTGCCCGCCGAGGAGCGCCCCGACGTGGTGCTCGTGTCGGTGGGTGCCAACGACGTGACCCACCTGACCCCGAAGGGGCGCTTCCAGGCCGAGTACCTGGGGGTGCTCGACGACCTGCCCGACGGGCCGGCCGTGATCCTGCTGGGGGTGCCCGACATGGGCGCCATCCCCCGTCTCGCCCAGCCGCTCCGGGCGGTGGTCGGCTTCCGGGGCAGCAACCTGGACCAGGTCGTCCGGGCGCTGTCGCGCAGCAACGGCGCCGACTACGTCAACATCGCCGACTTCACCGGCCCCGCGTTCCGTGACGACCCGACGCGCTACTTCGCCGCCGACGACTACCACCCCAGCGACGACGGCTACCGACTGTGGGCCGACACCGTCGTGCCCGTGGTGCAGTGGCGGCTGTTCTACGTGGAGAACCCCGATGCCGAGAAGCCCCAGCCCCCGCCCGAGGCCCGCTAGACCGGTCCCATCCGGTTCTTGCGCGGATGGACGCCGGAGACCGACCTCGGAGGACCCGATTTCGGGGGGGTGCGGGGAGCCGACGGGCCGTGGCGGGGGTTCCTGGCCGCAAGCGCTGCTCGCCTGGTCGCACGTCACGCAACGCGACCTGCCGTGGCGGCGCACCCGGGACCCCTGGGCGGTGCTGGTCTCCGAGCTCATGCTCCAGCAGACCCAGGTGGCCCGGGTCGTGCCCAGGTACCAGGCATTCCTGGCGAGCTACCCGGACCCCGCCCGCTGCGCGGCGGCACCCGTCGGCGACGTCGTGCGGGCCTGGCAGGGTCTGGGCTACAACCGCCGGGCCGTCAACCTGCACCGCTGCGCGGCCGTCGTCGTCGACCGCCACGAAGGCGTGGTGCCCGACCGCCTCGAGGACCTCCTCGCCCTGCCCGGCATCGGCCCCTACACGGCACGCGCCGTGCTGGCCTTCGCCTACGAGCGCGACGTGGCCGTGGTGGACACCAACGTGGGGCGGGTGCTGGCACGACTGGCGGGCCGGCCCCTGGCCCGCAACGAGGTGCAGGCGGCGGCGGACGACGCCGTTCCCGCGGGCCAGGGCTGGGCCTGGAACCAGGGCCTGCTCGATCTGGGGGCGACGGTGTGCACGGCCCGGGCCCCGGCCTGCGAGCGCTGCCCCGTGAGCGGGTGGTGTGCCTGGGGCCGCAGCGGCACGGCCGGTCCCGACCCGGCCGTGGGTTCGGCCGGGGTCAGTGGCGGGCAGTCCCGTTTCGAGGGATCGGACCGCCAGGGGCGCGGCCGGCTGGTCGACGCCCTCCGCACCGGCCCGGTCTCCCGTCGCGAGCTGGCGACGGTCATGGGTTGGCCCGATGACCCCGAGCGGGCCGAGCGCGTCGCCGGGACCCTCGTCGTCGACGGTCTGGCCCGGTGGCACCGGGGACGTCTCGTGCTGCCGTGACCCGTCGCGTCGCCGAGGCCCCCGATCGGCGGGTCAGGCCCCCGACGTGCTGCCCGGTCCCGACACCACCGCGGCCAGGATGGCCTCGAACGCTTCGTCGGCCAGCGCCCGCAGCTCGTCGTCGGTGCGGTCCTGGATGGGATGGGCCACGAACACGCCGGCGGGTTCGAGCCCCAACGCCGCCGACTGCGCGGCCGCGGCCGCGACGAACTCCGTCGACGCCACGAACACCCCGGGGATGCCCCGACCTTCGAGATCCACGATGTCGTGCACACTGCACGACGTGCAGCTCCCTCAGTCGGCGAGCGCCTCGATCACCACGTGGCAGCGGGTGGCGATCTCCTGGCGGAGGTCGATCGGTGCCGGCTTGGTGAAGGTGGGCTTGGCGAAGCGCAGCGTTTCGATGCCGCGGCCCTGGAGCAGCTCGTCGAGGCGGTCGATGAACACGTCGCCGCGCATCTTGGTGATGTCGAGCAACCCGACGGTGAGCCCCTCCAGGGTGGCCGGCCGTTCGGTGCGCACGCGGGTGGCGGCGGTGCGCTCACCGGTCGGATCGAGGACGACGGTGGGGCTGTCGTTGCTCGCTGCCATGGTCTTGACCTCCTGGAGCGGTGGGCGGGGAGTCGGGCTCAGATGCCGATGGGGTGGGTGACGATCTCGCTGCCCATGGCGCCGCTGGCCCAGCCGCCCACGATGGCGCTGAACAGGCCGGCCGTGCCGCCCGCGTGGGTGATGAGCAGACCACCCGGTCGGAACTTGGGCAGGGGGATGCCGGCGAAGCCGGCCGGCATGCCCTCGGCGATGCCGCCCGTGCCCTGCACGATCTCGTCGCCGTCGAGCAGCAGGAGCGCGTCGAGCTCCTCGCGCAGGCGGGCCTTGCTCCAACCCGCGTCGCGGAACACACGGGCGTGCTCGGGCGACACGACCAGCATGGCGTCGAACGCGATGGCCAGCTTCGGGTGGGCCACCGTGCGCAGACAGGCGGCGAAGGAGCGGGCGAGCGACTCCGGCTCCCGGGAGGCCTGGTCGACGACCCCCCGCACGCCCTCCGCGGCGAACAGCGTGACGGTCGACTGGTCGGGCGCGAAGCCGCGCTCCACCGCCAGGCTC
This sequence comes from Acidimicrobiales bacterium, assembly GCA_025456085.1. GTDB lineage: Bacteria > Actinomycetota > Acidimicrobiia > Acidimicrobiales > Acidimicrobilacustridaceae > JALOLF01. Next base: position 16,287 of record JALOLF010000070.1, on the reverse strand, counting down.
TCCCACGGCGAGCCGGTCTCGTCCTCGGCGAAGCAGAAGGTGTACTTGCCGGGGTTGCCCAGGGTGGCGCGGTCGATCTCGCCCGGCCGGCCGCCGCCCACGTTGCGCACCACGAGCTGCAACGCCCGTCCGATGGTGGCGTTGGCCCGGTTGCCCTGGCCGAGCGCGTTGAGCCCGCTGTTCATGCCCACCCGGGCCGCGGCGGGGCCGTTGACGATGACCGCCGGACCGCTGAACCAGGTCGTGCAGAGCAGCCCGTGCATGTTGAACTCGTCGGTGCAGGCGGCCTCCACCGCGGCGAGCACGATGGGCAGGTACTCCGGTCGGCAGCCCGCCATGACCGCGTTGACGGCCACCTTCTCCACCGTGCACTCGACCAGGTCGGGCGGCACGACGGCGACCACCTCCTGCGGGTCCCGGGTGGTGCCGCCCAGCATGCGCAGCACCCGGGCCGGCGTCGGGGGCACCACCGGCAGACCGTCGGTCCAGCCCCGCTCGAACATGGCCTCGTGGTCGTCCTCGAGCACGGCGAGATCCACCCGCCGGCTGCGCAGCGATCCGCCCTGGTGGCGCACGGCCAACTCGTCGGCCCGTGCCGGGTCCACCGACAGCGACCCGCACCCGGGCCGCCAGTCGGGCAGGTCGGGGCCCAGCCCATCCACACCGGTGAAGGCCTCCCACTCCGTGCGCGACCAACCCTCCAGCCGCGCCGACTCCTCGCCGTCCACCCGGCGCACCAGCGTGGGCACGGTCTCGATGCCCAGGGTCCACGACACGTCCAGGTCGGTGTCGTCGACCACGTCCGGGACCCCCTCGGGGAAGGACGGATCGTCCTGGCTGTACAGGATCAGGTGCACGGACGTGTCGGTGGCGAGCTGTTCGAGGACGGGCGCCACGAGCACACAGGTGGGGCAGTCCCGCTTCACCACGGCGATCATCCCGTCACGGGGCAGCTCCACCTTCGACACGTCAGCGTCCCCCTCGCCTCGTCGGTCCCGTGCCGGGAGGCTACCGCCGCCACGGTGGTGAGCGCCGTGTCGGAGGCCCACCGCGCCCGCGGCGCCCGATGGTCCTGCGATGCGTCACGGCGCGGCGGATGCTCAGGCGGTCAGGAACGCCACGATGGCCGGGTTCACGACGTGGGGCCGCTCGAGGTGCAGGAAGTGGCCGGCGTCGGGCACCAGCAGGACCTGCGATCCCTCGGCGAGGTGGGGCCGGACCTCGTCGGGGTCGGGCGGATAGGCGCAGCCGTCGTCGATGCCGTGGGCGTAGAGCGTGGGCTGCGGAGGTGCGCTCCAGGCGGCGCCGGTCTGCGCGGCGAAGGTCGGGTCCTGGCGTGTCGGGTCGTAGGTGGCCCGATAGGTGGACAGGGCGGCAGCCAGGTTGGCCGGGTCCCGCAGCGCCGCCTTGGCCGCCGGCAGGTCGGCGGTGGCCTCGTAGCCGGGGGACCACTCGGACCAGAGCCGCTCGATGAACTCGAAGTCGTCGTTGCCCACGATCAGCTCGGCCACCGGGCTCTGGAACACGTACTGGTACCAGAACATCTTCACCTGGCGGAAGGAGAGCAGCCGGCTACCCATCACCGCGGCCGGTGGGATGGCCAGGGTCACGACGCGCCGCCAACGCTCCGGAGCGAACGAGGCCGCGCCGTAGGTCACCAGTGCCCCCCAGTCGTGGCCCACCAGCACGGCCCGCTCGTCGCCACCGAGCGCCTCGTGCAGCGCCACGGCGTCGTGCACCATGGCCCCCAGCTCGGCGTTGCCGTCGGCGGGCACGGCACTGGGTGCGTAGCCCCGCAACCACGGCGCCACCACGCGGTAGCCGGCGGCGACCAGGTCCGGCACGAGGTGACGCCAGGTGTGGGCGCTGTCGGGGAACCCGTGCACCAGCAGCGCCAGCGGACCCTCACCCGCCTGCAGGTACGCCAGTTCGACCCCGTCGACGTCGATGCGGTGCTCGGTGATGATCAGGTCCCCCATGCTTCCCCCTACTGGTCGATCCGGTCGACGGTGCGGGCCGCAGCGCTCGGCCGGCGCCGGCGACGTTAGCGACAGCGGCCCGGTCGCCGGCCCCACGCCGGACGGTCTGAGACAGTTGTCACACGTCGGGCACGCAACGGGAGGCGGTGACTACGCTCTGGCAACGCTCGACCGAAGCAAGGCTGACCGGGGGGTAGACGGCCGGTGAACGTGACGTTCTACGGAGTGCGCGGTTCGACGCCGTGTCCGCACCACGGGAACCGGCGCTACGGCGGCAACACCTCCTGCGTCGCCATCGAGGCACCCGGCGCCGAGCCGATCGTGCTCGACCTGGGCACGGGCCTTCGCTTCCTGGGGGAGCGCTTCCCCAGCGACGGCAGCTTCAAGGGCCACGCCCTCGTCACCCACCTGCACTGGGACCACGTCCAGGGTCTGCCGTTCTTCGCGCCCATGAACCAACCGGGGGCCGAGCTCGACGTCTACGGCCCGCGCCAGGACGCCGGCACGGACCTGCGGGAGGCCTTCGGCGAGTTCATGCGGGCGCCCTACTTCCCGATCGGCCTGGACGGCCTGGCGGGTGAGTTCCGCTTCCACACCTTCGACGAGGGCCCGCGCCAGCTCGGGGCGGCCACGGTCACCACGGCGGCGGTTCCCCACGTCGGGCCCACCAACGGCTACCGGGTGGAGCTCGACGGCGCCTCGGTGGTCTACATCAGCGACCACCAGCAGCCCCTCGACGGGGGGTACGGCCTCTCCGAGGAGGTCCTCGAGCTGTGCGACGGCGCCGACCTGCTCATCCACGACGCCCAGTACACGCCGGCGGAGTTCGAGTTGAAGGCCCACTGGGGGCACTGCACGATCGAGTACGCGCTCCACCTGGCGCGCGAGGCCGGGGTCCGTCGGCTGGCGTTGTTCCACCACGACCCGGACCACGACGACGACACCGTCGACCACCTCCTCGTGCGGGCGCAGGACGATCGCAACGCCGGTCACCTGTGTGACGTCATCGCCGCACGCGAGGGCCTGACGGTCTCGCTCGAGCGCCGGGCCGAGGCGCTCCGCCGCTGACGGGCGGCTGCGGCGGTGGCTGGGCAGGGCGCAGCCCACGTCCGGCCGTGGTCGCGCGCCCGGTCCGCAGCGCCCGGGGCCGGCGCTAGGGTGGCCGCCCGTGCCGGCCGGCTCGCGACCGCGAGCCCGGACGCCGGCCACGTGCAGGGGAGGGACCCGTGAGCGACACCACCGACGGCACCACGTTCGACGCCGCCAAGTACCGCCAGGTGCTCGGGCACTTCCCGACCGGGGTGACGGTCATCACCGGCATGGCCGACGGCCGTCCCGTGGGCATGGCGGTGGGGTCGTTCACGTCGTTGTCGCTCGACCCGCCCCAGGTGCTGTTCTGCGCCGGGCACGGTTCGTCGACGTGGCCCAAGATCCGGGAGTGGGGCCGGTTCTGCGTGAACATCCTGGCCGAGGACCAGGAGGACATCTGTCGGGTGTTCGCCAGCAAGGCCGAGGACAAGTTCGCCGAGGTGGGCTGGCGCCCCTCGACGCTCGGCTCCCCCCTGCTCACCGACGTGCTGGCCCACATCGACTGCGAGATCGACGACGTCGTGGCGTCGGGCGATCACGACATCGTCATCGGGGGCGTGCGCCACCTCGACGTGCGCCACGAAGGTGGTCCGCTGGTGTTCTTCCGGGGCGGCTACGGCCGATTCACGGTCTGAGCACGCCGCCGTGGCCGTCTACGCCCTGGCGGACGCCGTCCCGAGCATCGACCCCACCGCCTACGTGCACCCCGATGCCGTGGTCATCGGCAACGTGCGGATCGGCGCGCAGTCCTCGGTGTGGCCCGGCGCCGTGCTGCGCGGCGACGACGGGCTGATCGTGATCGGCGCCCGGAGCTCCGTGCAGGACGGCAGCGTGCTGCACTGCACCGAGGAGCTCCCGACCGTGGTTGGCGACGACGCGGTGATCGGCCACATGGTGCACCTCGAGGGATGCACCGTGGAGGACGGTGCGCTCGTGGGCAACGGCGCCGTCGTGCTGCACCGGGCGGTGATCTGCACCGGCGCCCTGGTGGGGTCCAACGCCGTGGTGCCCGCAGGGATGGAGGTGCCGACCGGCGCCATGGCTCTGGGCGTGCCGGCCAAGCTCCGCCTCGACGCGGTGAAGCCGGGGATGATCAGCGAGCCGGCGAGGATCTACGTCCGTCGCGCCGAGCAGTACCGCCGCGAGCTGCGCCGGCTGGACGGCTGAGACGACCGGGGGTCACCGGGTGGGACGGACCCCGGTCCGGCGCGCTGGGCGGCGGGTGCTCAGGCGGTGGAGTCGAGCCAGGTCAGCGGGGTGCCCGAGATGTTGCGCACCACGCCGAACGCGATCAGCACCACCAGCGCGACCCAGGTCATCCACGGCCGCAGCGGGATGCCGGGTAGCTCGCGTCCGGTGGTGGTCTGCAGCGCCCAGCGGGCCAGCGCGTAGGCCGCCAGCGGCAACAGCAGCACGGCCAGCAGGTTGTGGTCGGCGGCACCGGCGATGTCGCCGGTCAGCAGCGAGTGCACACAACGCAGACCGCCGCAGCCCGGGCAGTCCAGGCCGGTGGCGTCCTTGAGGAGGCACTGCGGGAACGCCGATGACGCGTTGGGGTCGACCAGCACCGTGTAGGCGCCGGCCGCGGCGAGCCCGCCGAGCACCAGTCCCGGTCCGACGAACCGCGACCGGCGCGGCCGGGGCGCCGGTGGCGGTGCCGGTTGCAGCGGTCGGTCAGCGTGGAGTGCAGGGCTCGCCATGCGTGGCCTCGTCGTGGGCGCCGGTCGACTCCCGACCGGTGTGGACGGCCCAACCATAGCCAGTGCACCGGCCACGCGGTGGGTGGCTCACGGCAGCAGGTTCCGTCGGAGCAGCGGCCGCAGCTCCACGTCGGCGCAGGGTCGGGCGAACAGGAACCCCTGGGCGCCGTCGCAACCCAGCTCGCGCAGCAGCTCGAGCTGCTCGATCGTCTCGACCCCCTCGGCGACGGCGTCCAGCTCGAGGGTGCGGGCCAGGGTCACCACCGCGGCCACGATGGCGGAGTCCTCGGGGTCCGGGCCGAGGCCGTCGACGAAGCTGCGGTCCACCTTCAGCACGTCGACAGGGAACCGGCGCAGGTACGACAGCGACGAGTAGCCGGTGCCGAAGTCGTCGATGGCCAGTGTCAGCCCGATGCGCTTCAGCCGCCACAGGGTGTCGATCGTCGATGCGGCGTCCTCCATGAGCACGCTCTCGGTGATCTCCAGGCAGAGCCGGCCCGGCTCGAGGCCCGTGGCTTCGAGCACGCCTTCCACCAGGCGAGGCAGGTTCGACGCGGCCAGCTGACGCGCCGACAGGTTGACGTGCACGCGCGGCGCCTCGTCGCCCAGCTCGTCGTGCCAGCGCTGCGCTTCGCAGCACGCGCTCGACAGCACCCACAGGCCGAGCCCCACGATCAGACCGGTGTCCTCGGCGAGCTCGATGAACTCGTAGGGCGGCAGCAGCCCCCGGGCGGGGTGCCCCCAGCGCACGAGCGCCTCGACCGCGGTGACCCGCCCCGTGCGCAGATCGATCGTCGGTTGGTAGTGCAGGACCAACTGGTCGCTCTCGATGGCCTCGGCCAGCTCCTCGGCGAAGGCCAGGCGCTGTTCGCTGCGGACCCGCATGGCCTCGTCGAACAGCTCCAGACGGGCTCGCCCGAGGTCCTTGGCCCGGTACATGGCGGCGTCGGCGTCACGCAGGATGGCCTCGGGGTGGGCGGCGCCACCCGACAGCGCGATGCCGATGCTGGCCGTGACGGGCAGCAGCTCCCCCCGTACCGGGTAGGGCTCCGACGAGACCACCGCCGCGACGCGCTGGGCCGCGGCCAGGGCGTGGTGTTCGTCCTGCACCGCCTCGCACAGGACCACGAACTCGTCGCCGCCGATGCGTGCGACGGTGTCGGTCGGTCTGAGCGCAGCGGCGAGCCGGGTCGCGACCTGCCGGAGCAGCTCGTCGCCGGCGTCGTGTCCGAGCGAGTCGTTCACCTGCTTGAAGCGGTCCAGGTCGAGGAACAGCAGCGCGACGTAGGCGTCGTCGCGCTGCGCCCGGGCCAGGCCGAGCTCGAGGTGGTCGAGGAGCAGGGCCCGGTTGGGCAGCAGGGTGAGGGGATCGTGCGTGGCCTGGAAGGCCAGTTCCCCCTCGAGACGGCGTCGCTCGGTCACGTCGCGCCCCACCGCCGACACACGCAGCGACGACCCGTCTGCCTCTGTCTCGGCGGTCAGCGTCTGCCACACGTGGATGGTGCCGCCATCGGCGGCGTGCATCTCGAGCTCGCCGCTCCAGCTCCCGCCCCGCAGGAGCACCGGCTCGATGACGGTCGCCACCTCGGTGCGGGAGCGATCGGTGAGCAGATCGGTGAAGGCCACGGCGGACACGTCACGCTCGAGCAGTCCGAAGGTCTCCCGGGCGGCGAGGTTCAGGTACGCGAACCGACCCGACGTCCAGTCCACGATGGCGACCAGGTCGCTGGTCGACTCCACGATGCCGGCGAGGCGGTTGCTCTGCTCCTGGGCCTGGACCAGCGCGGTGACGTCCTCCAGCGAACCCGCGTACCCCGTGACACGGCCGTGCTCGTCCAATGTGGCCGTGCCCCGTCCGCTGATCCAACGGATCGTGCCGTCCCTGCTGACGACGCGGTACTGGATCGAGCGCGGCACGCCGTCCCGGGCACCGAGGGTGGCGCGCACGGCGGCCCGGTCGTCGGGGTGCACCTGGACGAGGTGCTCGTGGTCGAGCCGGCCCGGTGTGGTGGCGTCGTGGATCTCGTGCCAGCGCTCGTTGACGAACACCATGTTCCCGTCGGCGTCGGCCCGGTAGATGGCCACGGGGAGCGACTCGGCCAGCGTGCGGAAGCGGTTCTCGCTGGCCCGCAGCGCGTCCGTCGCGGCGCGGCGCTCGGTCACGTCCTGCAGCAGGATGAGATAGGTGGTCGGCTGGCCGTTCTCGTCGTGCAGGAGGGTGATGCTGGCGGTGACCCAGCGCAGGCCCCGGTTGGGCACCACGAGTCGGTACTCGGTCTCGAAGCGGCGGAGCCGCCCCGTGAGCAGGTGGGCGAGCCGTTCGTCGACCGCGGCCCGGTCGTCGGGGTGCACGCCGTCCCATGCGCCCTGGCCCACCACGTCGGCGTGGTCGGTGCCGTAGATGTCGGCCACGGCCCGGTTGGCCTCCAACACGGTGCCGTCGAGCGCGGCCACCAGGTAGCCGACCGGGGCGTGGTCGACGAGGCTGCGGTACCGGTCCTGGCTGGCGCGCAGGGCGTCCTCGGCTCGCTTGCGCTCGGTGATGTCGGTGAAGGAGAGGGCAACTGCGTAGGCCCGCTCCTCGCCGTCGCGGAACAGCGGGACGGCGTTCACCGACGCCCACCGACGCGACCCGTCGCGCACCGTGAACCCCACGGCCTCCTCGTGCACGGGCCTGCCGGTGCGCAGCGCCACGACCGTCGGGCGCAGCTCGAGCGGGATGGGCCGCAGGTCCTCGTCGACGAGGTCGGCCAGGCCGCCCCGCAGCGGCGTGTCGACCGTGAGCTCGTCGGGATCGAGGTCGAGGATCCGGTAGGCGCTGGCGTTGGCCGCGAGCAGCGTCCGCCCGTCGTGGATCATGAGACCCTCGTGCAGCGAGCTCAGCACCGCCGTCGCCCGGGTCTCGCTCTCGTGCAGCGCGTCCTCGGCCAGCTTCTGCTCGGTGAGGTCGGAGAAGGACATGACCGCGCCGATCACCACGCCGTCGCGCCGGCGGGGCTTGACGTTGACGGAGAACCACCGTCGGCCCCTGCCCGGGACGAGAAGGCCGGTCAGGTGGCGGGCGACGTCGACGCCGGTGCGCATCGCGACCGCGGGCGCGTACTCCTTCGCCGGGAGCGGCGTGCCGTCGGGTCGGATGGGGTCGAGGCCGTCGTAGAAGGCGGGATCGAGGAGCTGCTCGGCGGTGGCGCCGAGCAGCTCCTCGGCGCGGGGGTTGGTGCCCTCCACCCCGTTGCGGCCGATGACGATCACGCCGTCCTGGAGCGTCTCGACCACCTCGCGGTAGCGGGCTTCGCTGGAGCGCAGCGCCGCTTCCGCGGCCCGGCGTTCGGTGACGTCGTACAGCACCGAGTGGAGCAGGAACCGGCCGTTCTCGCGCACCAGCGAGGTGCCGCCGGTCACCCACACGTGCTCGCCGTCGGCCCGCACCAGCCGGCGCTCCATCTCGAAGCGGCGTTCCTCACCCCGCTGGAGCCGTTCGATGCCCCGTGCCAGTGGGCCCCAGTCGTCGGGGTGCACCAGCGCCAGCGGGTCCGCGGCCGACACGCTCTCCTTGGAGGCGAAGCCCAACAGGTCCAGCAGCGCCTGGTTGCACTCGACGATGTGGCCGTCGAGCTCGGCCAGGAGCTGGGGTACGGGGGCGTCGTCGATGAGCCGCCGGTAGCGCTGCTCGCTCTCGCGTAGGTGCTGCTCGTTGGCCAGCCGCTCCGAGAGATCGGCGAAGAGGGCGTGGAAGTGCAGGATGTTGCCGGCCGCGTCGCGTTCGGCGCTGACGTCCACGCTGACCGTCACCGTGCTGCCGTCGCGGCGGACCAGTCGGCGCTCGGCGTGGTAGTTGTCGACGTCGCCGCGCAGCAGCGGCGCGGCCTCGTGCGCGAACGCCGCGCGGTCGTCGGGGTGGACACGATCCGCGGCGTGGGCGCCGATGAGCTCGCCGGGCTCGAAGTCGAGCAGCTCCGCCAGGGCCAGGTTGACCTCCGTGATGTGGCCGTCGGGGCCGTACACCGCCTGGCCCAGCGGGGCGTTGGCCACCAGCGCGCGGTACCGGCGCTCGCTGCGGCGCAGGGCATCGGCCGTCGTGACCAGCTGGGTCAGGTCCATGACCGTGCCCACCACGCTGCGCAGGTGTCCCTCGTCGTCGAGCACCGGTGCGCCCTGGAGCCGGATGGTGCGCACGTCGCCGTCGGGGCGCACGAGCTTCGTCGTGGTGTCGAACTCGGCGAGGTTCGCCGCGGCGTCGCCCAGCACCTGGGCGATGCGTGCCCGGTCCTCCCTGGCGATGAGGCGCATGGTGTCGGAGAACGGGATGGGCAGCTCCAGCTCGCAGCCGGTGATCTGGCGCCACCGGGCGTTGGCGAAGAAGACCCTGCCCTCCCAGTCCGATTCGACGATGCCGACCGGTGCGCTGTCGGCCAGCTGTCGGAACCGGTCGGTGCGGTCGGTGGGGGACGCGTCGGTGACGGCGCCCTCACCGGGCACGTCGAGCCCCCCCGGCCAACCGCCACCGTCCGACATCAGGCTGTCACGCTACTCGTCGCGCCCGTCGGCCGTTCCGGTTAACACGGCGGTCCCCGGTGAAATCGACACCCAGCGGGTGGTCGCCGCCCTCGGAGTTGTTACTATGCCCGTAGGAGAAATTCGCCGGTGGGCCTCGCCCACCTCGCCCCGGAGGAACACCTCATGGCATCCACCGATATCGGCATCGATCTCAGCCGCTACAAGCTCGGGTGGAGCGACGAGGAGGACTACGTCTTCAAGCCCAAGAAGGGCCTCGACGAGGACATGGTCCGCGAGATGTCGTGGATGAAGGGCGAGCCGCAGTGGATGCTCGACTACCGCCTGGCCTCGCTGCGCAACTTCGAGCGGCGGCCCATGCCCAACTGGGGCGGCGACATGTCCGAGATCTACTTCGACGACATCTACTACTACATCAAGCCCACCGAGTCGCAGGTCGACGAGTGGGACGAGCTGCCCGAGGCGATCAAGTCCACCTACGAGAAGCTGGGCATCCCCGAGGCCGAGCGCAAGTACCTGGCCGGGGTCACCGCGCAGTACGAGAGCGAGGTGGTCTTCCACCGCAACCGCGAGGACCTCGAGCGCCAGGGCGTGGTGTTCTGCGACATGGACACCGCACTTCGGGAGTACCCCGAGCTGGTCAAGGAGCACTTCGGCACGGTGATCCCCCGCAACGACAACAAGTTCGCGGCCCTGAACTCCTCTGTCTGGTCCGGCGGCAGCTTCATCTACGTGCCGCCCGGGGTGAACGTCTCGATGCCCCTCCAGGCCTACTTCCGCATCAACGCCGAGAACATGGGGCAGTTCGAGCGCACCCTGATCATCGCCGACGAGGGCAGCCAGGTGCACTACATCGAGGGCTGCTCGGCTCCCGTCTACACCACCGACTCGTTGCACTCGGCCGTGGTGGAGATCATCGTCAGGCCGTCGGCGCGCGTCACGTACACGACCATCCAGAACTGGTCCAACAACGTGTTCAACCTGGTGACCAAGCGGGCCCGGGTGGAGGCCGAGGGTCACATGGAGTGGATCGACGGCAACATCGGCAGCCGGCTCACCATGAAGTACCCGGCGGTGTACATGGTGGGCCCGAAGGCCTCGGGTGAGGTGCTCTCGGTGGCCTACGCCGGGCCGGGGCAGCACCAGGACGCAGGGGCCAAGATGGTGCACGCGGCGCCGGAGACCACCTCCAAGATCGTGTCCAAGTCGATCTCCAAGGACGGCGGGCGCACCAGCTACCGGGGGCTGGTCCGGGTGGAGGACGACGCCTACGGGTGCCGCAGCCACGTGCAGTGCGACGCGCTCATCCTCGACGAGGAGAGCGTCTCGGACACCTTCCCCTACATGGAGGTCGGCGCCCGCGACGCCGTCATCGGCCACGAGGCCACGGTGTCCAAGGTGGCCGACGAGCAGCTCTTCTACCTCATGAGCCGGGGGCTGTCGCAGGAACAGGCCATGGGCATGATCGTCAACGGCTTCATCGAGCCGGTCACCCGGACGCTGCCCATGGAGTACGCGGTCGAGTGGTCCCGCCTCATCGAGCTCCAGATGGAGGGCTCCGTCGGCTGACGGGCCCGACCGGCGCCGCTGCGGCGGCACCCGGTGCGAGGTCGGGGCTGCCCGGTCCGGGGCGCGTCGGTCCGGGCAAACTACAGTGCGCGGAGTGCCCGGGTGGGTCGTGCCGGGAGCGGTCCCGGGAGGACCGGTCCGGGTCGGCGACCGATGCCGGTGCGGTCGGCGTGCACGGAAGGGGCTGCGGTGAGCGACTCGACGAACCAGGACGGCGGCGATCTGCGCGGCACCCGCGAGCAGAAGCGCCGCGACGAGACCGTGGTGCTGAACGCGCAACAGCTGGGCGACCTCGTGTCGTCGGCGAAGGCCGGGCCGGCACCCGCAGCGCCCGTGCCACCCGCGCCCTCGGCAGCTCCACCACCGGCAGCGGCAGCGCCGGTGCCCCCTGCTCCCGGGCCTGTTCCGACGCCGTCGCCCGCGGTGTCGTCGTCCGCCCCGTCGACCGGATCCGGGGGCGGCGCCAACCGCACGGTCGTGGTGGTGGTGGCGGTCGTGGTGCTCGTGGTGCTCGCTGCGGTGATCGTCGCGCTGGTGGTGTGACGGGTATCGTCCTGGCGACTCCCACGGCACGGTTCTGGAGGGAAGTGCAGCGATGGCCGAGTACTGGTTGCAGGTGTCGGAGCCGGGCCATGCCAAACGCGTCGTGACGGTCGACAGCCGCATGGAGGTCGGCCGTGACTGCCACGGCATCCTGTTGGAGGATCCGACGGTCTCGCGCCGCCACCTGACGCTCGAGCCCACGCCGGCGGGCCTGGTCCTCGTGGATCTCGGCAGCGCCAACGGCACGATCGTCGACGGGCGTCGCGTCGAGGGCCCGGTGGCCCTGCACGCCGGCGACGTGATCCGCCTGGGAGAGACCGAGCTCGTCGTCTACGAGGGTCATGCGACGTCGTCGGCGACCGACGGCGAGGCTCTCGCCATCGACCCCCACGACCGGGTGTCCGAACAGGTCCGCAACCTGCGCGCCCGCTGACGTCGAACGCCCCGTCCGGGTGTCGAGAGCGGGGACCGGGTCGCCGACCCCCGCTCGCCGGGCCCGTCGCGACAGGATGTCTCCATGCCGATGCGTCAGGACTGCAAGAACTTCGAGAGCCGCACCTACCCGAACGGCGAGACGGTGCGGAAGTGCAACCTCGACCTCGCGCCCGAGGCCCCCTGGCGCTGCCCGGACGACTGCCCCAAGTACGAGCGACGCCTGGCCGACGTGAACTGGAGCTACGGCAACCTGGTCACGCCTCCCACGCCCGACGAACCGCAGGCGGAGGGCATCGCCGAGCTGCTCGACGCCGCCGAGGAGATCGTGAACGCCGCCGGGCCGCAGATCCTGGCGGATCTCGAGCAGGAGCGGGGACGCAAGGGGTTCGGGGCCAAGGTGAAGGGCTGGTTCCACCGCAAGCGGTGAGCGCCGGGGCCGTCCTCGCATCTGCTGGCCCTCGGCGTGCAATTTCCACTACGGACGTAGGTAATATTCGGAGGTCGTCCCGGCGCCGCCGCGACGGCGACCGTCGCCCTGTGGCGGCACAACGCAGCGCCGCACACCCGATGCGGCAGATCAGCACGAGCAGGTGGTTCCGCTGAGCACCCTCACCCCCGAACTCGCACGCACCCTTCCCGGCCCGTCGTGGCTCGTCGAGCGGCGGGTGGCTGCTGCGGCGGCCCTCGAGCGTCGGGCGCTGCCGTCGACCGACGAGGAGGTCTGGCGCTACAGCCGGATCGCGGACCTCGAGCTCGACGACTTCGCACCCGTCACGGGCCCGGTCCCCTCCCTGCCCGACGCCGCCGTGCTCCCGGCCGGGGCCCGTGCGGCGCTCGATGCCGTTCCCGAGCGGGCCGCTGCGGTGGTCGTCGTCGACGGTGCCGTCGTGCACGTCGAGCACGGCGACGAGCTGCGCGCCGGCGGCGTGACGGTCGGACGGCTCGCCGGCGCCGGCGCCGGGGCCGAGGCCCTCGGTGCGGTCACGGGCGAACCGGCCGATCTGTTCGTGGCCCACAACGACGCCGGTACGCGGGATCCGGTCCTCATCGACGTGCCCGCCGGCACCGCGGTCGCCGGCCCCGTGGTGGTGGTCAGCTGGGTCACCGCCGACGCCGTCGAGGTGAACGACCGGCTCGTGGTGCGGGTGGGCGAGGCGGCCGAGGTGACGGTGCTCGACTGGCAGGGGAGCGACGACGTCTCCGCCCTGTGCCTGCCGGTGGTGGAGCTCGACGTCGCCGCGGCCGCACACCTGCGCTACCTGAGCGTGCAGGAGCGGGGCCCGCAGGTGTGGCAGATCGCCTCGCAGGTCTCCCGGGTGGGTCGCGACGCCACCCTGGTGTCGGTCCAGGCCGCGCTGGGCGGTTCCTACGCCCGCTGTCGGGCCGACTGCCGCCTGGTGGGGCGGGGCGCCACGGGCAACCTCTCGGCCATCTACTTCGGCGAGCGCGACCAGATGCTCGACTTCCGCACCTTCCAGGAGCACGTGGCGCCGGACACCACGTCGAACCTGCTGTTCAAGGGGGCGGTCAGCGACACCAGCCAGTCCGTGTACACCGGCCTCATCAAGGTGGACAAGGCGGCACGGGGGACCAACGCCTTCCAGACGAACCGCAACCTCAAGCTCTCCGATGGCGCCTGGGCCGAGTCCGTTCCCAACCTGGAGATCGAGAACAACGACGTGCGCTGCTCGCACGCCTCCACCGTCGGCCCGGTCGACGACGACCAACGCTTCTACCTGGAGAGCCGTGGCGTACCGCCCGAGGTGGCGGAGCGTCTCATCGTGCTCGGCTTCTTCCGGGAGGTGCTCGACCAGTTCCCGGTGCCGCAGGTGGCGCCGCTGCTGCGCGACCGCATCGACGCCCGCCTCGGTCGTCGAGCCCGCCAGGAGCAGGAGTCGTGACGTCGTCGGGGCTGACGGAGCGCAGCCGACACGGAAAGGATCAACCCATGGGTCTCGAGGAACGCCTCTGCTCGGTCGGCGACGTCGAGCCCGGCAGCGCGCGCCGGTTCGATCTCGGCAAGCGGCGCATCGCCGTCGTGCGGCTGGGCGACGACTGGTACGCCGTCGGCGACCGGTGCACCCACCAGGACGTGTCCCTCGCCGAGGGCGAGGTGCACGCCGACAGCCTCCAGATCGAGTGCTGGAAGCACGGGAGCTGCTTCTCGCTCACCGACGGCGCTCCGCATTCGCTGCCGGCCACGAAGCCGGTGGAGGTCTACGACCTGCGTGTCGACGGCGACGACGTCTACGTGGTGCTGCCGTGAGCGCCCCGTCGGAGCTGCGGATCGAGGGCCTGCGGGCCGCGGTCAAGGGCCGCCAGATCCTCCAGGGCATCGATCTGACCGTGCGCAGCGGTGAGGTCCATGCCGTCATGGGGCCCAACGGTTCGGGCAAGTCGACCCTGTCCCACGTCCTGATGGGCAAGCCGGGGTACGAGATCACCGGCGGCCGGGCGCTGCTCGACGGGGTCGACCTGTTGGCGTTGGCGCCCTGGGAGCGGTCCCGGGCAGGCCTGTTCCTGGCCATGCAGTACCCGATCGAGGTGCCGGGTGTGGCCCTGGTCGACGTCCTCGAGGCGTCCTTCGCGGCCATGGGCCACGACGCCTCCCTGGTGCCGTCCTCGGTGCGGGCCGAGGCGGAGCGCATCGGCTTCGACGACAAGCTGCTCGGGCGTGCGCTCAACGTGGATCTCTCCGGTGGCGAGAAGAAGCGCAACGAGACGGTGCAGCTCGCCGTGCTGCGGCCCCGCATCGCCATCCTCGACGAGCTCGACTCGGGCCTCGACGTCGATGCCCTGCGGGCCTGTGCCCGCCGCATCGAGTCGATGACCCAGGCCGACGGCCTCGGTGTGCTGGCCATCACCCACTACAGCCGGCTGCTCACCGAGTTGAAGCCCGACGTGGTGCACATCCTCGCCAAGGGTCGCATCCAGCGCACCGGTGGCCCGGAGCTGGCCGAGGAGCTCGAGCGCACCGGCTACGCCGACTACGTCGACGAGGAGCCGGCGGCGGAACCGGCCAAGGCCCGGGTGCTCGACCCGAGCGCCCATCCCGCGGCGTCGGGCGCGGCGTTCGGCGACGCGTTCGCCGACCCCTTCGCCGACCCCCTGGCCTAGGCGGCACCGACGTGGCCCCGCTGAGCGAGGACGAGGTGGCGAGCCGCCTGGTCGACCTGCCGGGGTGGGCGGTGGTCGACGGGCGTCTGCACCGCGAGGTGCGGTTCCGGGACTTCCCGGAGGCGTTCGCCTTCATGGCGCAGGTGGCGATGGCGGCCGAGAAGCTCGACCACCACCCGGACTGGTCGAACTCGTGGAACCGGGTCGTGATCGACGTGGTCAGCCACGACCAGGGTGGGCTGACGTCGCGCTGCTTCGAGCTGGCCGCGGCGGTGAACCGCATCCTCGGGCCCTGACGGTGACCCGTCGACGCGGCCCCGCGTCGGCCGCATCGCAAGGGGGGGGGTGGGGACGGGCGCGCTGGGGTACACCGGGGCGCTGGTGCCGGGTGGGGGTGGGGAGCGAGTGCCGCTACGAGGACTCGGCGGCGAGCTCGTCGAGGCCCTGCACCAGGGTGTTCCACGAGAGGGTGGCGCACTTGATGCGCACCGGGAACTTCACGACGCCCCGCAGCGCCTCCAGGTCGCCGAGTGGCACCTCGGGGAGCTCCTCCCCGTCGTGGTCGGCCTCGGTGCCGTCGCCGCCGATGCTGCTCTCGTGGATCGACATCATCGCCTTGAAGGCCCGGACCAGGTCACGAGCCTCCTCGACCGTGCGGCCCTTGACCGCCGACGACATCATCGAGGCCGACGACTGGCTGATCGAGCACCCCTGGCCGCCGATGCGGATGTCGGCGACGACCCCGTCCGCCACCAGGAGGTAGACCACGATCTCGTCCCCGCAGAGCGGGTTGAAGCCCTCGGCACGGTGTGCCGGCGGAACCGGCAGCTCCCCGCGGTTGCGGGGGTTGCGGTAGTGGTCGAGGATGATCTCGCGGTAGAGATCCTCGAGTCCTGGCATGTCGGGCCTCGCAGTGGGATGGCTGACCGGATGGTCAGAACGAGAAGAAGCTTGCCGCGTCGGCCAGGGCGTCGGCCAACGCATCGACGTCGTCGGTGTCGTTGTAGACGTAGAGCGATGCGCGTGCGGTGGCCCCCACGCCGAGGACGCGCATCAGCGGCTTGGCGCAGTGGTGGCCGGGACGCACGCACACCGCGTGCTCGTCGAGCACCTGCGAGAGGTCGTGGGGGTGGATGCCGTCGAGGGCCAGGGAGAGGACACCGCCTCGAGTCGCCGGTTCGGCGGGGCCGTGGATGGTGAGGGCCTCCCCGAGACGCTCGTGGAGGGTGCGCAGGGCGTAGGCGGTGAGCGACACCTCGTGCTCGCGCACCGCGTCCATGCCCAGGGCGTCGAGGTAGTCGATGGCCGCGTGCAGGCCGACGATCTCGGCCACCGGCGGG
>JALOLF010000009.1 GCA_025456085.1 Acidimicrobiales bacterium | reverse complement strand
GAACCGATGTAGTCGGAGAAGAACTTCAGCTCCACCGTCACGCCGTTCTGCTCGAACTGGCCCGCCTCCTCGGCCACCGCCCACGGGAACCAGCCCGGCCAGGCGCTGTAGCCCAGCGTGATGGTCTCCCCACAGGTGGTGCCCGCTGCGGCCTCACCGCCCGACGTGCCCTCCGTGGTGCGGCCGCGTCGTCGCCGTCGTCGCTGCACGCCACGGCGCTGAGGGCGAGGGCCACGGCGACTGCGCTGGCCAGGGAACGGCGACGGAAGGACATGGGACGTGCTCCTCGGGGGAAGGGGGACGACGACGAACGGTAGGAGCCGACCGTTCCGGTCGAACGTCCATCGAAATACGCGTGCGTTACCTGTTCCTGACTCCTTGCTGACGCCACCGTGTTGGTGGCGGGGTCCGGTGATGCCGGCGTCAGCTCGGGTGCGGCCGGTCGAGCTCGTCCGCAGCGGCGACCACCACGGGCAGCGTCTCGGGGCGGGCGAGCAGGCCGAGCAGCGTCATCTCGGCCAGGTGTCGGCCGATCTCGTCGGGCGAGTAGTCGCCCCGGTCGCCCTCCCGGCCGCGCAGGCGCCGGTCGCCCACCGGGCGGAACCAGTTCTGCACGCCCTCGTCGTTGGCCAGCACGACCAACGAGGTGAGCCGGGGGTCGACGCGGCGCAGCTCACCGGTCTCGGTGCCGGCTCGCACGAGGTCCTCGACGGCGTCGTTGAGCTCCTGGCGGTCCGCCCGGTAGGAGCGGAAGGCGGCTGGGTCCTGGGCCGAGATGCGGTGCACCTCGTTGATGTCGTAGGGAAGCTGGCACAGGGCGCGCACGTCGAAGCGGACGAAGCGGAAGAGCTGCGCGGCCGGCGAGCCGCCCTCGGCGCGGATGCGGGCCAGGAAGGCGAGCGGGTCGCGGTTCACGGTGCCCACGATCTCGTGCAGGATCGCCTGCTTGTTGCGGAAGTAGTAGTAGATCGACGACTGGCCCAGCCCTGCGCCTTCGGCGATGGCGCTCATCGGTGTCGCTGCCACGCCGTTGCGGGCGAAGAGGTGGCTGGCCGCAGCGATGATCTCGAGGCGAGGGTCGCGGTCCGGGCGGGCGGCGGCCCGGCGGGGGCGCCCGACGGGGCTCCGGGGCCGAGTCCCGCCGTCCGCGTGCACGCCGGCGCCCTCGCCCGTCATGGGCCGAAGCGTACCGGCGTGTCACCTGCGCTCGGTCGTGCCGAAGGGGGTGATCGCCGGTGCAGCAGGTGCCGACCGGGGTGGCCCGGTGGGCACCCGCTGCCCCGACCGCTCGCCTCAGCGGTCGACGCGGGTGGCGAGGGCCGTGACGTCGGCGGGCTCGAGGACCTGTTCGGCCAGGCCCCACACCGCCTCGACGACCTCGGCCGGTGCAGCAGATGCGAAGCCGGCGAAGAACTCCGCCCGGTCGTCGATGTTCATGGCCGGCAGCATGAGCGCCAGCGACCGCAGCAGCTCCTCCGGCGGCATGGGCCCGACGATGGCGCCGTGGATGGCGGCGACGCCGGGCACGCCGACGGCGACCTCGAGGGCGGGCATGACGATGCGCTCCTCGAGGTCCTGGTGGGCGAGGTACGCGCTGGTGAAGGACGCCAGCTCGACGTACAGCCGGTGCAGGGCGCCCCGCTCGTCGCCGTCGCAGCCCTCGACCAGCTCGGCGGCCTGGGCGCGCAGGGTCTCGATGCGGTGCTCGAGCACCGTGTGGTCCGCTGCGATGCGGGCGCCGAGGTCCGGTCGGTGGGCCTCGAGGACGGGCTGGATGGGGCCGTCCTCGTGCTCGGCGTGTTCGACGAGCAGTTGCATGACGTCGGCCACGTGTCGGGCGAGGTCGGCCCGCGCCGCTCGATCGGCGGGGTCGGTGCGGCCCGCGGCGTGCGTGACGGCGAACAGCTCGGCTCGGATCGCCTTGTGGATGTCGCGGTACAGGTCCAGGGTCACCCGGTCGTAGGTGAGCGTGGGCTCGTTCCCCGACTCGGACGTGCGGGTGGGGTGAGGGGCGGTCAGCGTCATGGGTCCTCCTCGGTCGTCGCCTCGGTGTGGGAGGCGGGGTCGTTGACCCTGTCGACTCTGGACCATGGGCGGGACCGGTGTTGCTGAACTCGTCGTGAGGGAATGCTAAGAACCTCCTAATCGCAGCCAGGGAGGGGTTCCGTGGTCCTCGACGCGCAGACGACGGCCCTCGTGCAGGCGGGGAGCGCCCTGATCGTGGGGACCGTCGACGACCGGAGCAGGCCCCGCGCCTGCCGGGGTTGGGGTCTCGACGTCCTGGCAGCTGCGGAACGTGGCGACGACGCTGACCGGGGGCACGCGACCAGGGAAGCTGCGAGGGTGTGCACCGTGCGGCTGCTGCTCGACGCCCACGACGAGGCGACGCAGGCGAACCTCGTCGCCGGCCGAGCCGTCGCCATCACCGCGGCCGACGTGCGCACGCTGCGGTCGGTGCAGCTCAAGGGGGTGTCGCTCGGCGTCACGCCCGGTGGGCGACCCGAGCTCGAACGGATGCGGCGCTTCGCCGAGGCCTTCTAC
The DNA here is from genome assembly GCA_025456085.1 of Acidimicrobiales bacterium. Taxonomy (GTDB): domain Bacteria; phylum Actinomycetota; class Acidimicrobiia; order Acidimicrobiales; family Acidimicrobilacustridaceae; genus JALOLF01. The sequence continues at coordinate 55,623 of JALOLF010000009.1, read as the reverse complement.
GCCGACATCGAGGACACCGACGGGACGCCCCGGGAGATCCTGGAACGGCTCACCCCCGATGCCCTCGTCGTCGTGTGCGTCGCGGTCACCGAGGTGTTCGACCAGACACCCGGACCCGCAGCCGGGCGCTGCCTGCCGGGAGCGGACGATGACGGGCGCCGCGCCGCGGTGGACGAGCCATGAGACCCACGATCGACGGCGGGCTGCGGCTGTCGGATCTGCGGCGGTGCTTCCGCGGTGCCGTCCCGGCGGTGATCGCCACCTGCTCGGCGGACGGGACACCGAACGTCACCTACCTGTCGAGCGTGCACCTCGTCGACGACGAGCGGGTGGCCCTGTCGAACCAGTACTTCTCCAAGACCAGTCGCAACCTGGCCGAGAACCCGCGGGCGAGCGTCCTGCTCATCGACCCGCTCACCTACGACGAGTACCGGCTGGACCTCGTGTTCGAGCGCACCGAGCGGCGCGGGCCGCTGTTCGACTCGCTGCGCGAGGAGCTGGACGCGGTGGCGGCGCTCTCGGGGATGCAGGACGTCTTCCGGCTGCGGGCCGCCGACGTCTACCGCGTGACGCGACTCGAGTCGGTGCCGGGCGCAGCCGCCCGTCGCGGCGACCCCCGGCCGACGGTGGTCGAGCCGATGGACGCGGCCACGGCGGCGACGCGCCTGGCGCAGCTCGCCGGTCGACTCGGGCGTGCCGCCGACCTCGACGTCCTCGTCGGCGCCACGGTGGCCGGTCTCGCCGAACTGCTCGACTACGACCACTCGCTGCTCGCGCTGTGCGACGAGAGCGGGGACCGGCTCTACGTCATCGCCAGCCACGGCTACCCGGCCCAGGGTGTGGGCGCGGAGTTCGCGGTCGGCGAAGGGCCGATCGGTCTGGCCGCCCAACGGGCCGCCCCCGTTCGGGCGGGCGCCCTGCAACAGATGTCGAAGTACGGCCGGAGCGTCCGCCGCTCCTACGAGGAAGGCGGCGTCGACCCGGAGCGGGAGATCCCGGTACCGAGCCTGCCGGGCGGACAGAGCCTGGTCGCCGTGCCCGCGCGGTCCATGGGTCAACTGGTGGGGGTGCTCGCCGTCGAGTCGACCGAGCCCGTGGCCTACGACGAGGCGGACCAGGACCTGCTCGGCGTCGTCGCCACCCTGGTCGCCAACGCCGTCGAGGCGGACCGGGCGCGCGAGCGCGACGCCGATCAGGTCAGCCGTCGGGCGACGCCGGTGGCGAGCGAGGTCGTCGGCGCGGCGTGCACCACGGTGCGCTGCTTCGCTCAGGACGGCTCGGTGTTCCTCGACGGCGACTACCTGATCAAGGGTGTGGCCGGTCGCATCCTGTGGTCGCTGCTGCGCAGCCACGAGGCGGAGGGCCGGGTGGAGTTCACCAACCGCGAGCTCCGCCTCGACGACACCATCGGGCTGCCGTAGTACCGCGACAACCTGGAGAGCAGGCTCATCCTGCTCAAGCGGCGACTCGACGAACGCCGGGCGCCGGTGCGCATCGAGAAGACCGGGCGTGGCCGGTTCCGTCTCGTGGTCGAGTCCGCCCTGCGTTTCGAGGCCGTCGGCGAGCGCTGAGACGGTCACGGCCCGGCGGCCGGTCGCCTGCGCCGACGACGACGCCCGCGAGCTGACGGGTCGTCAGGACTATGGTCTGCGGCCATGACCGAGCGCGACGACCTCCACACGCCCGTCCTGCTCCCGCACCTGCTGGTGAAGGGGCTCGAGAGCCACGACGACCGCCCTTGCTTCTTCCTCGGCGAGACCACGGCCTCCTACAAGGAGGTGCGTGAGCGGACCAGCCAGTTCATCCAGGCGCTGCGCTCCCTGGGCGTGGGCAAGGGCTCGCCGACCGCCGTGCTGTCGGCCAACCGCCCCGAGGTCCTCTACAACATGGCGGCGACCTCGATCGCTGCGTGCCGCAACACGGCGCTGCACCCGTTGGGCTCCCTCGAGGACCACGCCTACGTCCTGCAGGACGCCGGCGTCGAGACGCTCGTGTTCGACGCCGAGTACTTCGGTGACCACGTCCGTGCGCTGGCCGACCTGGTGCCGACGCTGAAGAACCTGCTCGCCATCGGGGGCGACGGCTCGCTGGGTCAGGACTACGCGGCGCTCGCCGACCGGTTCGAGCCCGAACCACTCGTGGTACCGGAGCTCGACCCCAAGGAGGTGTGCACGGTCATCTACACCGGCGGCACCACGGGGCGTCCCAAGGGCGTGATGGGCACCTTCGAGTCGGCCATCACCATGACCCAGATCCAGATGGCCGAGTGGGAGTGGCCCGAGGAGATCCGCTTCCTCATGGCCACCCCGCTGTCGCACGCCGCCGGTGCCTTCTTCGCGCCGGTGCTGCTACGGGGCGGGGCGCTGTACTGCATGAGCGGGTTCTCCGACGCCGAGTTCTTCGGGATGATCGAGCAGCACCGCATCACCGCGACGATGCTCGTGCCGGTGATGATCTACATGCTGCTCGACTCGCCCATGGCCAGGTCCGCCGACCTGTCGAGCCTGGAGACCATCTTCTACGGGGCCTCGCCCATGTCGCCCACCCGCCTGGCGGAGGGCATCCGCACCTGGGGCCCGAAGTTCTTCCAGTTCTACGGGCAGACCGAGGTCCCCATGACCATCTCCGTGCTGCGCAAGGACGAGCACGATCCCGACGACCTCGCCCGGCTGGCCTCGGCGGGCCGGCCCGTGCCGTGGGTGCACCTGGGCCTGCTCGACGACGACAACCGGCAGGTGGCACCGGGGGAGGCGGGGGAGATCTGCGTGCGGTCCCCGCTGGCGATGGCGGGCTACCACGGCCTGCCCGAGCAGACCGCCGAGGCCACGGCCGGCGGTTGGCTCCACACCGGCGACGTGGGCCGCATCGACGACGAGGGCTTCCTGCACATCGTGGACCGCAAGAAGGACATGATCGTCACCGGCGGGTTCAACGTGTTCCCCCGGGAGGTGGAAGACGTCATCGCCACCGACGACTCGGTGGCCCAGGTGGCGGTGGTGGGCGTGCCCGACGAGCGGTGGGGGGAGGCGGTCAAGGCCGTGGTGGTGCCCCGACCCGGCCGGGAGGTCGACCCCGACGCGTTGATCGCGCTGGTGAAGGAGCACAAGGGCTCCGTCCAGGCGCCCAAGTCGATCGACGTGGTCGACGCCATCCCCATGTCGCCGCTGGGCAAGGCCGACAAGAAGGCCCTGCGGGCCCGCTACTGGGAGGGCCGCGACCGCAGCGTCGGCTGACCCGGTCGGGCGGACGCGACCTGCCCGTGCGGTCGGCACCGGCTGATGGGGCCAGCAGGCGCCTGGCTCACCCGTCGGAGGCGCGGCGGGCGACGAAGAACTCGTACGCGTAGCTGTCGCCGTGCCGGCGGTGCAGCTCGGCTTCGGCGTCGAGTCCGTCCAGCACGTCGAGCGCCTCGCGATCGCCGGCGAGCGCCTGCCGCAGCTCCCGGACGCGTGCCTGCATCGGGGTGTAGAAGTCCTGCCACCAGGCCTCGTCGGGAAGCGTGAAGTGGTCGACGGGTTCGAAGCCGCAGCGGGCGAGGACCGCCAGGTCGTCGTCGACGGTCCCCATCGTGGGGTAGTCGAGTCCGAAGCACGCCCGGACCTCGGCCGGCGGATCGTCCCGTCGCCACACGGCATCGGTGAAGGCCAGGTGGCCACCCGGGTGGAGCAGGCCGGCGCAGATCCGCAGGGCGTTCTCGAGACCGATCTGGTACAGCGCCCCCTCCGACCACACCAGGTCGAAGCTGGCCGGCCGGAGCCCGGTCGCCGCCATGTCGGCGCACAACGGGCGGACCCGATCGGTCAGACCGAGCGCGTCGGCGCCGACGGCGAGCCGCTCGAGGAACGGCCCGTGGTCGTCGACGGCGACGACCGACCCGTCGGTGAGCGTCGCCAGGTCCAGGGTCTGCGCTCCGACGCCGCAACCCAGGTCCACGATCGCCGGCGCCGGGGTCAGATCGGCGCACAGCGCCAGGGCGCGTGCCGTGCTGGCCCGATTCCCCGGTCCCTGCCGGGGGAGGTGCTCGAAGACGTCGAGGAACACCTGCCACGAGCGGGAGGACGGTTCGGCCATCCACCCATCCTCCACCGGAATCGATCCGGTCGACGGCGCTGCTGCGTCCCTGCCGCGGGTCGTGACCCGGTTCCCGATCCCCGATGACCGCAGGTCCCGGTGTCACGATGCCGGGGTGGGCGATGTCGACCCGACCCGGATCCGCGCCGTGGAGCGGTGGTTCGCCGACCGCGGGACGCCGCACCTGATCGAGGGCTACAGCGTCACGGAGGACGTGCTCACCCGTGCCGCGATCCCGCTGGCGTTGGTGCTGGTGCTGGAGCTGACGGGTGCCCTCCAGGCCGCCTGGGCGTGGTGGCAGAACCTGCTGGCGGGCATCGGCGCCTTCGCCGTGCTGGTGGGTGTCTGGGCGGTGCTGAACCTGGTGCGTGGTCGTGCGCCGTTCGTCCGCCCCGAGCGCGTCGGGTGGGGCGAGACCCTGGTCTTCGTGCTCGTGCCCGGATTGGTGACCGCGACCATCGGCGGTCAGCTCCTCCAGGGCCTGGCGCTCGTGGTGGGCAACGTCGTGCTGCTCGCCCTGGCCTCCGTCGTCGTCAGCTACGGCCTGATCCCCCTCACCCGGTGGGCGCTCGTGAAGGCGGCCCACGAGCTCGAGTCCGTCGGCCCGCTCCTGGGCCGGGCGCTGCCGTTGCTGTTGCTCATCACGATCGTGTTGTTCATCAACACCGAGATGTGGCAGGTCGCCGACGGGCTCAGTGGGTGGTTCCTCGTGGCGGTCGTCGGGTTGTTCTTCCTGGTGGGCCTGGCCTTCCTGCTCACCCGCCTGCCCCGCGAGCTCGACCGGCTGGCCACCTTCCCCGACGGCGACGCGGTCCGCGCCGAGATCGCGGGGACCCCGGCCGAGCCGTTGGGCGCCCTGGTGGGTCCCGGTCCCGTACCCCCCGGGCCCCTCAGCCGCCGCCAGCAGGGCAACGTCCTGCTCGTCGCCCTGTTCAGCCAGGGGATCCCGGTGGTGGTCGTGACCGTCGTGCTCGGCGCGTTCTTCGTCGTGCTGGGACTGCTGACCATCACGCCGGAGATCGTGCAGACCTGGCTCGGTCATCCCGGCGACGTGCTCGTGTCGGCGACGATGCTGGGTCGGCAGGTGGAGCTGACCGCGGAGCTGGTGAAGCTGGCCACCTTCCTGGCGGCGTTCTCGGGGTTGTACTTCTCGGTGGTCACCGTCACCGACGCCACCTACCGCGAGGAGTTCCTGGACGAGATCCTGGCCGAGCTGCGCCAGACCTTCGCCGTGCGCAGCGCCTACCTCGTCGCCCTGCGCGGTGCCGACGAGGAGCGACACCCGCCGGGACCCTGAGACGGTGGCCGACGCGGCGGGACGGCGCCGCGCCGGGCGGTCAGTGCCCTGTCCTGCCGCGCACGGCGTCAGGACCGGGGGCGGGCCTCGCGTCGTCGCCGGGCCGGTCCGCACCGGGTCGGTCCGCGCCGGGCTCGAGGCGCAGCGACGCCGAGTTCATGCAGTAGCGCAGCCCGGTGGGACGGGGGCCGTCGTCGAAGACGTGACCCAGGTGCGCGCCGCACGAGGCGCACACCGCCTCGGTGCGCACCATGCCGTAGCTCCGGTCGGCTGCCTCGGCCACCGCGCCGGACGACGCAGGCTGCCAGAAGCTCGGCCAGCCCGATCCCGACTCGTACTTCGTGTCCGACGTGAACAGCTCGGCGTCACACACCACGCAGCGGTACACGCCCTCGTCGTGGCAGTCCCAGTACCGGCCGGTGAAGGCACGCTCGGTGCCCTTCTCCTGGGTGACGTGGTACTCCTCGGGGGTGAGCCGCAGGCGGAGCTCCTCGTCGGAGGGGTGGGAGCCGGTGGGCTGATCGGCGCTCATGGGAAACCTCCGCTGGTCGGACCGGTCGAGGGGGACAACGCCGAAGCCTGTCACGACGTTCCCGGCCGTGCGGGCCGGGACGGTGTCGGCGCGGCGCGCGGCGCACGGCGCAGGATGCTTGATCGAACAGTCGTTCGCAATTACCCTGCTGTCATTCCGCCGGATGGTTGTCATACCCCCTCCGTAACGTGATCCCCAGGTGATCGCTGCGGCCGGCGCAGCCCGACACGACAGTTCGAACGCACGACCGTGCAGACAGAGGAGATACCCCGGTGGAACGTGACAAGGCACTGGAGATGGCCCTCAGCCAGATCGAGAAGCAGTACGGCAAGGGCTCCGTCATGAAGATGGGCGAGAAGGGCACCATGCGGGTCGAGACGATCCCCACGGGAGCGCTCGCCCTCGACCTCGCCCTCGGCGTGGGCGGTCTGCCCCGGGGCCGGGTCGTCGAGATCTTCGGCCCCGAGGCCTCCGGCAAGTCCACGCTGGCCATGCACGTGGTGGCCGAAGCCCAGCGCAACGGTGGCGTGTGCGCCTACATCGACGCCGAGCACGCCATGGATCCGGTCTACGCCAAGGCCATCGGCGTCGACGTCGACGAGCTGCTCATCTCCCAACCCGACACCGGCGAGCAGGCCCTCGAGATCGCCGACATGCTCATCCGCTCCGGCGCCCTCGACGTCGTGGTGATCGACTCGGTGGCGGCGCTCACCCCCCGGGCCGAGATCGAAGGCGAGATGGGCGACACCCATGTCGGCCTCCAGGCCCGGCTCATGTCCCAGGCGCTGCGCAAGCTCACCGCCAACCTCAACAAGTCGAACACCATCGCCGTCTTCATCAACCAGCTCCGGGAGAAGATCGGCGTCATGTTCGGCAGCCCCGAGACCACGCCGGGTGGCCGTGCGCTGAAGTTCTACTCGTCGGTGCGTCTCGACATCCGGCGGGTCGAGTCCATCAAGGACGGTGGTGAGGTCGTCGGCAACCGCACCAAGGTGAAGGTGGTCAAGAACAAGGTGGCCCCGCCGTTCAAGCAGTGCGAGTTCGACATCATGTACGGCCGGGGCATCAGCCGGGAGGGCTCGTTGCTCGACGTGGGCGTCGACCTGGGCATCGTGCGCAAGAGCGGCGCCTGGTACACCTACGAGGGCGAGCAGCTCGGTCAGGGCCGCGAGAACGCGAAGGTCTTCCTGGCCGAGAACCCCGAGATCATGGTCGAGATCTCCGACCGCATCCTCCAGGAGGTCGGCATCGGCGCCGACGACGTCATGTCGGAGGAAGACGAGGTCCCGATCACGCTCGACGACTGACAGCCACCGAGCCGAGCGACGAGCCCCGGTCCAGGCCTCAGCGCCAGCTACCAGCTCGACCTCCGGCCCGCCGGGTCTGTCTCCACCTCACTCGCCCTTGCCAGCCCGCGACGGCCGCCATCGCTGTGTCACCTCGGCGATGGCGGCCGTTCGCAACCGAACGACTACCGTGCGGGAACCCACACGAAGGTGTCCGAGAGGAAGAGTGACAGCGTGGAGACATGGCAACTCCTGGTCCTCGCGGAGATCCTCGGCTTCGGCATCCAGCTGTGGGCGCTCGTCAACGCCGCCCGAAAACCGGCCTGGGCGTGGGATCAGGCCAACAAGTCCAAGCTGATGTGGCTGATCATCCTGGGCGTGGGTCTCTTCTTCCCGGTGCTGGGCCTGATCGTGGCCGTCTGGTACCTGCTCGCCACGGGTCCCGAGGTCAAGCGCATGCAGCGCCTCGGCCCCCCGATCGGGTTCCCCGGCCGCGGTTCCGCCTGACGCGCCCGACCCCTTAGCCTGGTCGGGTGGCTCCCAAGAAGTACCTGGTGCGCACCTACGGGTGCCAGATGAACGAACACGACTCGGAGCGCATCGCCGGTCTGCTCGAAGCCGACGGCATGGTGGCGGCCACCGCTCTCGATGACGCCGACGTGGTCGTGCTGAACACCTGCTGCATCCGGGAGAACGCAGACAACAAGCTCTACGGCGCGCTGGGTCATCTGAAGGCGGAGAAGCAACGCCGTCCCGAGCTCGAGATCGTCGTGGGCGGTTGCCTGGCCCAGAAAGACCGCGACCTCATCCAGCACCGGGCCGGGCACGTCGACGTCGTGTTCGGCACGCACAACGTGCACCGGGCGGTCGAGTTGCTGCACGAGTCGCGCGTCGCCGGGTCGCCGGTGTTGGAGATCCTCGACGAAGCCGTGCTCGACGACGCCGAGACCTTCCCGTCCGCGCTGCCGGTGCGCCGCGAGGTGGACTGGGCGGCGTGGGTGACCATCCAGATCGGTTGTGACAACAGCTGCGCCTTCTGCATCGTGCCGTCGGTGCGCGGCGCCGAGCTGAGCCGTCCGTTCGGCGACGTCGTCGACGAGGTGCGCCAACTCGCGGCCGATGGCGTGGTGGAGGTCACCCTGCTCGGCCAGAACGTGAACTCCTACGGCCGCGACCTCACGACGCGCCTGCGTCGGGAGCCCGGCGACGACGAGTCGGCGGTGGCGGGCGCGGCGTGGGCCTCGGACCCGGCACGGCGTCCCCGACCGCTGTTCGCCGATCTGCTCGCCGCGGTCGCCTCCGTGGAGGGCATCCGCAGGGTCCGCTACACCAGCCCGCACCCGAAGGACCTGCGGCCCGAGACGATCGTCGCCATGGCCGACCTCCGTGCGGTGTGCCCGCACCTCCACCTGCCGTTGCAGGCCGGCAGCGACCGGGTGCTCGCCGCCATGCGCCGCGGCTACACGGCCCAGCGCTACCTGGAGCGGCTCGCTGCCGCACGAGCGGCGGTGCCCGACCTCGCCGTCACCACCGACCTCATCGTGGGGTTCCCCGGCGAGACCGACACCGACTTCGAGCACACGCTGGAAGTGGTGGCCGAAGCCGCCTTCGACAGCGCCTACACCTTCGTCTTCTCGCCCCGGCCGGGCACCGAGGCGGCCGGGCGCATCGAGGACTTCGTGCCGTCCGACGTCGTCGCCGAGCGCTTCGAGCGACTCCGGGTGGTGGTCGAGCGATCGGCCCTGCTGAGCCACCGTGAGCGCATCGGACGCACCGAGGAGGTCATCGTCGAGGGCCCCAGCAAGAAGGACCCCGGCGTCACCTCGGCCCGCACGGCCCAGAACAAGCTCGTCCACTTCCGGGCCGAGCGAACGCTGCGGCCCGGCACGGTGGCCCAGGTCGCCGTCGTCGACGCCGGCCCGCACTACCTGCGCGGTGACCTGCTCGAGATCCTGGCCGCGCCCCGGCACCGCACCCACATCCCCGTCACCGCCGGGTGAGCGACGCCTCGCGCCTCCCCGCGGAGTTGGCAGCCCTGCTTGCCGGCGGCTCGGTGGAGCCCGCACCCCTGGCGGGTCACCGCTCGACCGTCCGCCGAGTCCACTGGCCCGACGGCCGGGTCCGGTACTGGAAGCACGCGCCTCGTTCCGGCCCGGGCGAGGGGGCGGAGCTGCTCGACGCCGAGGCCCAACGCCTGCGATGGCTGCAGGGCCACCTCCCGGTGCCCGAGGTGGTGGCCCACCTCACCGACCCCGACGACGGGTCGGTGCACCTCGTGACCACCGGGCTTCCCGGTCGACCCGCGACCGCCGCCCACCTCGCAGGCGACGTGCTGGCCCACCTGGCGGCCATCGGCCGGGGTCTGCGCCGCGTCCACGAGCTGCCGATCGACTCGTGCCCCTTCCGCACCGGCCTCGACGAACGCCTCGCCCTGGCCGCCGAACGCCTGGAGCTCGGCCTGGTCGATCCCGCCACCTTCGAGCCGGCCTATGCCCGATACACCCCGGAGCGCCTGTACGAGCTGCTCGCAGCGGCCCGGCCCGACGGGGAGGAGGACCTCGTGGTGGTGCACGGCGATCCGAGTCTGCCCAACCTGCTCCTCGACACCGCCGGCGTGTGCGGCTACGTGGACCTCGGGCGGTGCGGCGTCGCCGACCGTCATCTGGATTTGGCCATCTGCGCCCGCAGCATCGCCCGCAACATCGACCGGGAAGCGCTCGGCCCGTTCCTCGCCGCCTACGGCCCGGAGACGCCGTCGCTGGCCCGCATCGACTTCTACGTCCTGCTCGACGAGTTCTTCTGACGGTGAGCGAGCACCCACCCTCCCCGGCCCCTCCCGTGGCGCTCGTGGGCCCCACCGCATCGGGCAAGTCCGCGCTGGCCCTGGCGCTGGCCCGCCGGCGACCGGCGTTCGAGATCGTCTCGGTCGACTCCATGCAGGTCTACCGGGGCATGGACATCGGCACCGCCAAGCCCACGCCCGCCGAACGCGCCGAGATCCGCCACCACCTGATCGACCTCGTCGACGCCGATGAGGAGTACACCGTGGCGCGCTTCCAGGCCGACGTGCACGCCGCTGTGGCGGACATCGAGCGTCGGGGTCGTCGGGCGCTGCTCGTCGGGGGGACGGGCCTGTACCTGCAGGCGGCTGTGGACGACCTCGACATCCCCGGGCAGTACCCCGAGGTACGGGCTGCGCTCGAGGCCGATGCCGACACCGTCGGCCTGCACCACCGCCTCGCCGGGCTCGACCCCGTCGCCGCGGCGCGCATGGAACCCACCAACCGTCGCCGTGTCGTGCGGGCCCTCGAGGTCACGTTGGGCAGCGGGCGGCCCTTCTCGTCGTTCGGGCCCGGGTTGGCGGCGTACCCCCCGACGCGGTTCCTGCTCGTCGGCCTCCGCCTGCCGCGACCCGTGCTCGACGCCCGTATCGCGGCCCGGTACCGCGACCAGCTCGACGACGGGTTCCTCGACGAGGTCCGCGCCCTCGCCGCCCGTCCCGGCGGCCTGTCTCGTACCGCCGCCCAGGCCCTCGGCTACAAGGAGCTGCTCGACCACCTCGCGGGAGCCGTGACGCTCGACGACGCACTGGAGCGGGCGGTGACCCGCACCCGCCGCTTCGCCCGCCGCCAGGAGCGGTGGTTCCGCCGCGACCCGCGGATCCGGTGGCTCGAACCGCCACCGGGCAGCGGGGACGATCCGCTCCGGGCGCTCGACACGCTGCGAGCACTGGTCGACGATCCTGCGCCCCTGGACGATCCCGACCCGGTCCGACGCCGTCACGTGGCGCCCGCCGCTCCGTCCGGGGAGCAGCACCCCCCACCGGTGCCGGCGTCGTTCACCGACGTCGACGGCGAGGAGCAGGACCAGGACCGCCTCGTGGCCATGATGGACGCCACGGACGCGTGGCCGGCGGTGCAGGCGGCGAGGGCCTGGGTGCTCGATCGGGCTCGGCTCGGCGTCGGTTCGACCGTCGTCGACATCGGATGCGGTCCCGGCACCTTCGCGACGCTGGCCCGGGCGGCTGCTCGCGCCGTGCGCACCGTCGAGGTCGACCGGTCGGCGGCCATGCTGCGGGTCGTGGCCGCACGGCACGGCCGTACGAGGACCTGCCGGGCCGACGTCGGTGCGCTGCCCCTCCACCGCGGTGTCGCCGCCCTCGTGCACCTCGAGCGCGTCCTGCAGTGGAGCGCCGACCCGCATGCGGCGCTGACCGAGGCCCGGCGGATCGTGGCGCCGGGTGGGGCGCTGGCGGTGACCGACACCGACTGGCGCACCTTCACCGTCGAGCATCCCGATCCGGCCGTGTCCACGAGGCTGTCGGCGGCGGCCCTGGCCTGGGTGCCGCACGCGGCACTGGCGGGGAGCCTCGGCGAGCGACTGCGCGACCTGGGCTTCGACCACGTCGAGGTGCGGCGCGACCTGGTGCTTCTCGACGCCTGGGACCCTGACGACCCGGCCCAGTTCGACGGTCCGCCGGGGCTCCCGTTGCACAGCATCGCCGCGGCCGGGACGCGAGGGCCCGATCGTCTGTCGGCCGATGTCGCCACGCTGGCACAGGCGGCCCGGGTCGGTCGGTTCCGCGCGTCGCTGACCATCGTGACCGCCGTCGGCCGGTGCCTCCCCCCTGCAACGACCTCGTCGCCCGGTCCGGACAGGGTCGCACGGTGGGACGTTCGTCCCTGGCGATCAGGGCCGGCCGGGCGTCCGATGGGTCCATGAGGGAGCCGGACCCCCGTCAGCCGACGTCGCGGCCGTCCTCGGCGCCGTCCCCGCCGACCCGGACGTGTCGGTCGTGCCTGGGCTGGTGGGTGGTGCTGGTGCTGGTGCTCGCAGCCCTGGTCCTCAGCGCCTGTGGCTCCGGCGACCGCACGGACACCGAGACCGGGGCAGCCGACACCGCGGCGACCGGGATCGGAGCCTCCGAGGGCACCGGGGCGACGGTCGAGGCGTCGGATCCCTCGGCTGTCCCGTCCACCGAGGCACCGGCGAGCTCGGTGACCGTCGCATCCGGCGTGGCACCCACTCCGGCGCCCACCCCGACACCCACCGAAGCCGGGACCACGGCGCCCACCGCCGAGACGACGGCCACGACGGCCGATCCCTGTCTGGCCGCCGACCTCCACCAGCAGCTCGATCTGGCCACGGGCTCGACCAAGCCGGGTCTGTACCCCCTGTACGACGTCCGCTGCGCGTCGGGCTGGGCCCTCGCCGAGCAGGACCCCGTCCAGGCGGACCTCACGACCCACCACGTGTGGCGCACGTTCCGGTATGCCGGCGAGCCCCTGGACACGACCTGGGGGGTCACCTACTGGCGGGCTCCTTCGATCGACGAGGACCTCGCGACGGCGTGCGCCCCGGTCCCGGTCGAGCTGCGCGCCGCAATCGGTTGTCCGTGACCGCGATCCGATCTGGGAGACTGCGAACGATGTACCTCACCAAGCACCACGGTCTCGGCAACGACTTCCTCGTCGTGCTGGACCGCGAGAACGGCCGCCACGGCGCGCAGGTCGACGGCGCGCTCGCCGCCCGCCTGTGCGACCGCCGGCGGGGGATCGGCGCCGACGGGTTGATCCACGGCGCCCGGCCCGACCCCGAACGCGACGGCGACGTCGACCTGGTCATGCACCTGTTCAACGCCGACGGCAGCCGGGCCGAGATGTCCGGCAACGGCATCCGCTGCCTGACCCAGGCGTTCGTCATGTCCGAGGAGGTCCACGACGCCGTCCTGCACGTGGCCACCGACGCCGGTGTGCGCCGCGTCCAGGTCCACGAGAGCCCCGACTACCGCTTCGCCACCATCAGCGTCGACATGGGCATCCCGTCGCCGGGCTCCGCGATACCCGCCCCCGTCGCAGAGGTCATGGAGGGTCGCTTCGGCACCGTCGACATGGGCAACCCGCATCTCGTGGTGCTGGTCGACGACCCGACGGTCGTCGACGTGGCCACCCAGGGATCGTGGCTGGAGGAGCAGTTCCAGGGCGGCATCAACGTCGAGTTCGTCGCCGTCGGGCCGGATCCCGACCAACTGACCCTGCGGGTGTGGGAGCGCGGGTCGGGTGTCACCGAGGCCTGTGGGACCGGGGCCTGCGCCGCGGCGCACCTGGCGCGCGCCTGGGGCCTCGTCGGTGACCGGGTCGGGGTGCACATGCCGGGCGGCCACGCCGAGGTCGTGTTCGACGGCGACCACGTCACCCTGATCGGGCCGGCGTCGCACGTCGCCACGGTCGAGCTGCCGGATGCCTGAACCGGGGGCAGGTCCCGACCCCGACGTCCGGGAGGTCATCTGGCTCCACGCCCCAGCCACCGACGACGACCCCGATGACGGGTCCCCCGGCCGCGGCGACGACGGCGACGAGCCCGGGACCACCCTCTCGGTCACCCGCCTCGAGGCGCGGGGCCCGGACCACCGGGGTGGGTTCGGCGAGTTCGGTGGTCGCACCACCGGTCTGATCGAGCGCGCCTTCCGTGAGCGCATCGTGCTCGTGGGGGTGACCATGCCGCCCGAGGACGAAGACGACACCGACGCCTCGCTCGACGAGCTCGCGCTCCTCGTGGACACCGCCGGTGCCGACGCCGTGGCCCGGGTCACCCAGCGGCGACGTCGACCCGACCCCGCCACGTACCTGGGCAAGGGCAAGGTGGCTGAGCTGAAGGAGCTGTGCGAGGCCCTCGACGCCGACACCGTGGTGTTCGACGACGAGCTCAGCCCCGCCCAGCAGAACAACCTGGAGAAGCTGCTGAAGCGCTCGGCCATCGACCGTACGGCGGTGATCCTGGACATCTTCGCCCAGAACGCCCACAGCCAGGAGGGCAAGGCCCAGGTCCAGCTGGCCATGCTGCGCTACCGGCTGCCCCGGCTGCGGGGCAAGGGCCGCTCGCTCAGCCAGCAGGCCGGTGGCATCGGCGCCCGGCGTGGTCCGGGCGAGACCCAGCTCGAGGTCGACCGTCGACGCATCGAGCGCCACATCCACAAGCTCGAGCGCGACCTGCGGGCCGTGGCCGAGCACCGTCACACCCAGGCCAAGGCCCGGCGACGCTCACGTCTGCACACGGTGGCCATCGTCGGCTACACGAACGCCGGCAAGTCCACCCTGCTGAACCGCCTGACCGACGCCGGGGTGCTGGTGCAGGACAGCCTGTTCGCCACCCTCGACGCCACGACCCGGCGCCTCCAGCTCCCCGGCGGCGAGACGGTGCTGCTCACCGACACCGTCGGGTTCATCACCAAGCTGCCCCACCAGCTCGTCGAGGCCTTCAAGTCCACCCTCGAGGTCGTCGCCGAGGCCGACCTGCTGGTGCACGTGGTGGACAGCGCGGGCGCCGAACCCGAGCAGCACATGGGGGCGGTTCGGGCCGTGCTGGCCGAGATCGGGGCGGCCTCGGTCCCCGAGCTGCTGGCCTTCAACAAGGTGGACCGCGCCGCCGGTGAGGCGCTCGGCCTGGCGCAGGCCCACCCGGGCTCGGTGGTCATCTCGGCCCGCACCGGTGAGGGGCTCGACCGCCTGCTCGCGACCATCGGCGATCGCCTCCGCTCGCTCAGCACCCTGGTGGAGCTCGAGGTGCCCTTCGAGCGGGGGGACGTGCTGGCGACGCTGCACCGGGAAGGCGAGGTGCTCTCCGAAGAGACCGGGGAACGGGGCATCCGGGTGCGGGCCCGACTCGACGACGCCAGCGCCTCGCGCCTCTCGCCGTTCGTGGTCGAATGAGCGCCATGGCCGCACCGGAGGGCTTCCGCCCACCCCCGTACCCCTACGACCGTCTCGAGGAGCTGCGCGCCGTGGCCGACGCGCTGCCGGGCGGGTGCGTCGACCTGTCCATCGGCACGCCGTGCGACGCGCCGCCGCCCGGCGTGCTGGCGGCGCTGGGTGGTTCGGGGGCCGAGCGTGGCTACCCGTTCTCGATCGGGAGCGGCGCCTACCGGGAGGCCGCCGCCGGGTGGCTCGAACGACGCCTCGGCGTCGCTGCCGACCCGGCGCAGCTGGCGGCGTGCATCGGCACCAAGGAGCTCGTGGCCGGCGTGCCCCACTGGCTGCGACTGCGCACCCCGAGCCGCGACACCGTCCTGTACCCGGCTGTCAGCTACCCGACCTACGCCATGGGTGCGACGCTGGCGGGCTGCCGGTCGGTGCCGGTGGCCGTCGACGAGGCGTGGTCCATCGACCTGTCGAGCATCGACCCGGCCGACGCCGAGCGGGCGCTGTGCCTGTGGGTGAACACCCCTGGCAACCCGGCCGGCGGACTCGACGACCTGGTCGCGGCGGCGGCGTGGGGCCGCGCCCACGGCGTGCCGGTGTTCAGCGACGAGTGCTACGTCGAGTTCACCTGGGACGGGCCGCCCCGCACGATCCTGGCCGCCGGCGAGGATGGCGTGGTTGCCGTGCACTCGCTCTCGAAGCGCTCGAACCTGGCAGGGGTGCGAGCCGGGTTCTACGCCGGCGACGGCGAGCTGGTGCGGTACCTGGCCGAGGTGCGCAAGCACGCCGGGTTCATGGTGCCCGGCCCCGTGCAGGCCGCCGGCGCCGTGGCGTGGGCGGACGACGCCCATGTCGACGAGCAGCGGTCCCGCTACCACCGGCGCCTCGTCCACCTGCGCGACGTGCTGCAGGTCTGGGGCCTCGACGCCCCCCTCCCTGCGGGCGGCTTCTACCTGTGGGTGGCGGCTCCCGACGGTGACGCCTGGGCGCTGGCCCGACGGCTCGCCCGGCACGCCGGTGTGCTGGTCAGCCCAGGTGAGTTCTACGGTCCGGCCGGTGCCGGTCACGTCCGGATGGCCCTGGTGCAGCCCGACGACCGGCTCGACCTCGTCGCCCGACGGCTGGAGGCGGCACCGAGGTGACCGGTGGCGTCGCGCGGGACGGGCTCTGCGCGACCAGAATGGGGCGGTGAGCGACATCCTGCCCCCTCCGGCGAGCACCCCAGCGTCGTCGTCCGAAACGAAGATGCCGTCCGCCGCCGGCTTCTGGATCGGCGGCGCGATCGCCACCGTGGGCGTCATCGTGGCTGCGGTCTGGTTCTTCGCCGCCATCGTCCAGTTCGTGGACTACGCCGACGACTTCGAGCGCATCGAGGTGCCGGGCTCGGCGACGCTCACCATCAGCGAGGAGGGCACCTACACCCTGTGGGTGGAGACGTCCTCGCAGATCGACTCGTTCAGCGACGTGCGCGAGCCCGAGGTGCGCATCACCGGACCCGAGGGCGAGGAGGTCGACACCGACCCCACGTTCTCGACGGAGACCTACAACACGACCAGCCACCACGGCCGGTCGTTCGCCGAGTTCCGGGTGGACGTGGTGGGGGACTACACCTTCGAGGTCTTCGAGGGCGAGGGTTCCGGCCGTGACGCCGTCGCCGTCGCCGTCGGCGAGTCCGAGCTCGGCACGCTGGGCTGGCAGATCTTCGGTGCCGTGGCGGTCGGGGTCCTCTCCGTTCTGGTGGGCGTTGTGCTCGTCGTCGTGACCGCGGTGCGACGGACGCGGCGGCGCAAGGCCCTCGCCCCGCCCGTGCCGGCCTACGGCTACTCGCCCTACGCGCCTGCGGTGGGCTCGCGGCCCCCGTCCACGTGGGGCCCTCCCGGCGGGGCGCCGCCGTCGGCGTGGGGGCCGCCCTCCGGCGTCGGTGGTGCGCCGCCGGCGTGGGGCCCACCGAGCGCGGCACCTCCGCCGTCGCCCTGGGGCCCGCCCTCCGGTGCTGCCGGCGTGCCGTCGTCGCCGTCGCCGTGGGGCCCACCGCCGGGTCCACCGTCCGTTCCGCCGTCGGGAGCGGTCGGAGGCCCGCCTTCGCCGCCGGCGGCACCGCCCGGGTCGGTCGGCGCCCCGCCGTCACCGTGGGGCCCGACCGCCGGCACGTCTCCCTGGGGGGCGCCTCCCGAGCCGTCGCCGGACGATCCGTCGCCGACCCCGCCGGCGCCCGTCCCGCCGACGCTGCCGGAGCCCGGTGCCGGCTCGCCGGTCGCGCCGGACGATGGAGCAGGCCCGCCTCCGGTCGATGTCGCCGACGCAGGCGCCGCCTCCTGGCCCGGGTTCGGTCCCGAGCCCGGCCCGGCCCCGTGGGCGGCGCCGGGGTCGAGCGGTGCTGCGAGCGGCGCAGCGGGCGGCACGCCGTCCGGGCTGGAGGCAGGCCTGCCCGATCAGGGCCACGCCGGTGCTCTCGGCGGGACGAACGGTGGGGCCATCGGCTTCGGCGATCAGGAGCCCCGTGGCGCCATCGCCGATGTCAGCGAGCCGCCCGTGGTCGAGCCGACCGGTGCCGAGCCGACCCAGGTCGACTCGGCTGGGGGCGTGGCCGGCGGTTCCGACGCCTCCGCCGCCGACAGCGGTTCCGGGGGTTCCGACAGCTCCTCGAGCGACAGCGGGTCCGGAAGCGGCGACTGAACCGGTGCCATGACCGTCCCGCTGGTCTCCCCGTTGCCGACGTCCTCGGGCCGGCGAGCCCGACCGGGCGCGACGCTGGTCGTCACGGGGCTGCTGGGTCTGGCGGCGGCGGTGATCGGCGCAGTGGTGTGGTACTTCGTGCTGGCGCCGTCCGGCTTCCAGCGGTTCGACTTCGACGACGCCAACCGCTCCATCCGCTTCCGCCAGGCGGGTGAGTACGTGCTGTTCGAAGAAGGCCCCGGGGCGTCGGCTCCGGCCCTGCCCCCGTCCATCGAGGTCCAGCTGCGCGCGGAGCAGGGCCGGGGTGTTCCCGTCGAGGATCTCGTGGAGCCCGGCACCCTCGCCGCCCCGGACGCCTACGACACGCCGTGGCACGAGGGGCGGGCCATCGCCCGCTTCGAGATCGAGGAGGCCGGCACGTACCGCCTGCTGGCCTTCGAGGTCGAGCCCGACGATCCGGCCGCCTACCTCACGTCGCCACCCGAGCAGCTCGCCGTGGGACGCCACGCCGCCACGACCTGGCTGGGGCGGCCGACGGCGCTCGTCGTGCTGGTCCTGACGCCCTTGGGGCTGGGCGTGGCGGCCCTCGCCGTCGGCCTCCACCGACGGTCGTCGGCAGGCACCGAGGTGGGAACAGTCCGGTAGCCTCCCGCCCATGGCCGACCTGCAGTCAGACATCGAGGCGTTGTGGGACCGGCGCAGTGAGCTGCGCACCGACGATGCCGATGCCAACCAGCGCATCTTCGAGGCGCTCCACCTCCTGGATCGGGGCGAGGCCCGTGTCGCCGAGGGGGGCGCCGACGGCGAGGTGGTGGTGCACCAGTGGCTCAAGCAGGCGATCCTGCTCTACTTCAAGCAGTCGGCCATGGCCACGATCGAGCTCGGGCCGTTCGAGTTCGCCGACAAGATCCCTCTCAAGAGCGGCTTCGAGGCCGCGGGTGTCCGGGTCGTGCCCGGTGCCTCGGCCCGGTTCGGCGCCTTCCTCGATCGAGGGGTGGTGCTCATGCCCAGCTACGTCAACATCGGTGCCCGGGTCGGGGCGAACACGATGGTCGACACCTGGGCCACCGTGGGATCCTGTGCCCAGATCGGCGCCAACACCCACCTCTCGGGTGGGGTGGGGATCGGCGGGGTGCTCGAGCCGCCGCAGGCTGCGCCGGTGATGGTGGGTGACGACTGCCTGATCGGCAGTCGCTGCATCGTGGCCGAGGGCGCCCGCGTCGGCGACGGGGTCGTGCTCGGCGCAGGATGCGTGCTCACCGCATCGGTCCCGGTCATCGACGCCGAGACCGGCGAGGAGATCAGCCGAGGAGCGGTGCCGTCGTGGTGCGTGGCCGTGTCCGCCAGCCGCGTGCGGGAGTTCGCCGGCGGCTCGTTCGGCCTGCCCTGCGTGCTGGTCATCAAGCGGTTGGAGCCCGGTGAGCGCCACGACAAGTCGAAGCTGAACGAGGTGCTGCGCGACCACGGAGCAGCGACCTGAACGTCACCGGGCTGCGTCGTCGCACGAGGAGCGCAGCCCCGTGACCGGGACCGGAGCCGATGTCGACCTGCTCGCCCTGACGGCGGAGCTGGTCGACGTCGCCTCGGTGAGCCGTCACGAGCAGGCGATCACCGCCTGGTTGGAGCAGCGTCTGCGCTCGGTGCCGTGGCTGCGTGTGGAACGGGTCGGTGACAACCTCGTCGCCCGCACCGAGTTGGGCCGGCCCCTCCGACTGATCCTGGCGGGACACACCGACACCGTGGCCCCCGACGGCAATGAACGGGCCCGTGTCGAGGGCGACCGGCTGTGGGGACTCGGGGCGTCGGACATGAAGGGCGGGCTGGCGGTGATGCTGGCCGCCGCCGAGGCCGTGTCGGACCCCGCCGTCGACGTGACCTACGTGTTCTACGCCCGGGAGGAGATCGCCGCCGTGGAGAACGGCCTCCGGGAGCTGGCAGAGACCCGTCCCGACCTGCTGGTCGGCGACGCGGCACTGCTGGGCGAGCCCACGGGCGGGGCCATCGAGGCGGGCTGCCAGGGCACGATGCGCCTCCGGGTGGTGTTGCGGGGCGCGCGCGCCCACACGGCCCGGCCGTGGATGGGCCGCAACGCCATCCACCGGCTCGCCGGGCTGGTCGACGTGCTCGCGTCGTACGAGGAACGCCGGCCCGTCGTGCAGGGCTGCGCCTTCCGTGAGGCGCTGCAGGCGGTGTCGGTGTCGGGTGGCGTCGGCGGCAACGTCGTGCCCGACGAGGTGGAGATCGTCCTCAACCACCGCTTCGCGCCCGACCGCAGCGCCGCGCAGGCCGAGGCCCACGTCCGGGACCTGCTGGCTCCGTTCCTCGAGCCCGGCGACGTGGTGGAGGTGGTGGATCTGGCCGACGGCGCCTGGCCCGGCCTCGATCACCCGTTGTTGCGCACCCTCGTCGAGCGGCACGGACTGCGGGTGACGGCCAAGCTGGGTTGGACCGACGTCGCCCGCTTCGCCGCGCTCGGGATCCCGGCGACGAACCTGGGGCCGGGCGACGCCACCGTGGCCCACACGGCGGGGGAGCACCTCGACCGCGCACCGCTGGAAGCGGTCTACGCCGCCGTCGTCGATCTGCTGCGCCACGGGCCGCACGACGGGCCGGCGGGTGGTGACGGACCGGGTCGCCCCTAGAATCGGCCCGCGATCCTGCGCCCTCGGCGGGGCCCGCTGTGCCAGCGGGTCGAGCGGGGGTGCGACGCGACGACCTGTCGACCACTGCACTTGGAGGACTTCCCAGATGGCGATCGAGATCGGCCAGACCGCTCCGGATTTCGAGCTGAAGGACCAGAACGGCGAGGACGTGAAGCTGTCGGGCTTCCGTGGACAGAAGGCCGTGGCCCTCGTCTTCTACCCCTTCACGTTCACCGGTGTGTGCGAGGGAGAGCTGTGCCGGCTCCGCGACGACTTCTCGGTGTTCGAGGACGCCGGTGTGCAGGTCCTCGCCGTGTCCTGCGACAGCCGCCATTCCCAGCGCGTGTGGGCCGAGCAGATGGGCTACCAGTTCCCCGTGCTGTCGGACTTCTGGCCCCACGGCGAGACCGCAAAGGCCTACGGGGTGTTCAACGAGGCGCTCGGCTGCGCCAACCGCGGCACGTTCGTGATCAACGCCGACGGTGTCGTCGTCGACGCCTTCTCGACACCGGACCTGGGCACGGCCCGGGAGAGCGATCGTTACACCGAGGCGCTCGCGAAGCTCTGACGGGGCCGTGCCCGGACGGGGCCACCGGCTGGTGGTGGCCCCGTCCGGGGCCCGATCCGGCTCGTGTCGAGCGCTGCGACCCCGTTGCCTGCACGATGACAACCGAGTCGAACGTCTCCAGCGCCGCCTGTCCCCACCGCGGGCCGACGCCGACGTGGCGCGCGTTGGGATGTGGCGCGAAGCGGCGGCCCGCACGTCAGGGTGCGGACCGCGATCGTCACTGTCAGAGCCGGCGCAGGACGGTCACGACCCTGCCGAAGATCGTCACCTCGTCGGCAGGGAACTCCATGGGTGACAGCCGCGCGTTGGCGGGCTCGAGGATGACGGTCGCGCCCTTGCGGCGATAGGTCTTGACGGTCGCCTCCTCGCCGGGGATGCCGGCGACGACCACGTCACCCTTCTCGGCGGTCTGCTGGGCCCGGGCGATGATGTAGTCGCCGTCGAAGATGCCGGCGTCGATCATGGAGTCGCCCCGCACCCGCAGCATGAAGAGGTCGCCCTCGCCGGTGAGATCCGCCGGCATGGGGTAGACCTCCTCGACGTTCTCGTGAGCCAGGACGTCGGTGCCGGCCGCCACCATGCCGACGAGTGGGACGTGGCGTGCCGGGCGGCGCTCGATGGCGGCACCCGAGTTCGGGTCGTAGCGCACCTCGATGGCACGGGGCTTGGTGGGGTCGCGACGCAGGAACCCGAGGCGCTGCAGCGTGGCCAGGTGCGAGTGCACGGTGGAGGGAGAGGTCAGCCCGACGGCCTCGCCGATCTCGCGCACCGAGGGCGGGTAGCCGCGCTCTCGCATCTGCTGCTCGATGAAGTCGAGGATCTCCTGCTGCCGGCGGGTCAGTCCGGTGGGGGACATGGCGACGCTCCTGTTCTGGAGGGGTCGGGGGATCGGGTCTGGATCGGGTCGGCTCCGGATCGGTTCCCGGCCCCGGTGGGCCGCGTGCCGGGCCGGATCGTGTGCTTCGCGACGAACGTGCGTTCGTAACGTAGCACGCCGTGTCCTTCCGGACAAACATCTGTTCGTTTCGGGGGTTGACGGCGAACGGGTGTTCGTGGTTCGCTTCGGATGCGAACGGGAACGTCTGTTCGCAAGGTGGCGCCGAGCGGTGTCGGGCCCAGGTACCCGGGCGGAGTGCCGGGCCCGCCACCTCGGTCGCTCGCTCGCCACCGTCCCTCGCTCGCCGTCCGGCCGGCAGTCCGACCGGGTCGGCTCCGCCGAGTTGTCACACCCCCTGAGGAGTATCGAGCCATGGCAGCCGTCGTCTTCCGCCCCCAGCCAGAACCGTCACCGGCCTCCGGCCCCGGCCACCGTCCACGTCACCTGGTGGTCGTGGGCTCGCCGGGCTTCCGCTCCCCGGGGGTGGGCGCCACCGGTGCACACCGGCCGCCGGCGCGTGCTGCAGGGCGCTCGGCAGGTCGCCACGCCCGCCTGTCGCAGCGGGTCTACTGGCGCCGACGCTTCGTGGCCCTCCTGCTGGTGAGCGCCGCGGTCGTCGCCCTGCCCGTCGTGCTCGGTGCCGTCGCGGGTGCGTTGCAGGGGGTCCTCGGGAGCGCGGCGGGCCAGCCGGGTGTCGCCGCAGTGGCGACGGCCGCGGATGCGGGCTCGGTTCCGAGCTCCACCTCGGTCGCGGCGAGCGGTGCCCCGGGTGGGTCGACCGGGGAGGTCTACGTGGTCGGTCCGGGTGACTCGCTGTGGTCGATCGCTGCGGAGCTCCGACCGGACGGCGACGTCCGGCCCGTCGTCGACGAGCTCGCCCGGCGAGCCGGCGGTCCGTCCCTGCAGGTCGGCCAGCGCATCGACGTCGATGGCCTCCGGGACTGACCGGCATCCGGCTGGCGGGCGTTCCGCACGGGTGCTGGTCCTGCCCGGGAGGGCGTCGTGCACACCTGACCGGGCCAGCACTAGCGTCGTCGGAGTGCGTTGCCCGTCGTGTGCCGGCCTCGAGGACAAGGTGGTCGACTCCCGTCTGGCCGACGACGGCTCGGCCATCCGTCGCCGGCGGGAGTGCCTCGAGTGCGGCAACCGGTTCACCACCTTCGAACGTTGCGAGGAGGCACCACTCGTCGTGGTGAAGCGCTCCGGCGACCGGGTGGCGTTCGATCGCGGCAAGGTCGAGGCGGGCATCCTGGCTGCGGCCAAGGGACGGCCGCTCAGCACCGAGCAGATGGCCGCCATCGCCGGCGACGTCGAGGAGCAGCTCCGACTCGTGGGCGGTGATGTCACGAGCGAACAGATCGGGCTCGCCGTGCTCGATCGCCTGCGGGACCTCGACGAGGTCGCCTATGTGCGCTTCGCGAGCGTCTACAAGGGTTTCGAGGACGCAGCCGACTTCCAGCGCGAGGTGCGGCTGCTGACCAAGGCGACCGCGCCGAAGCGCCACCAGGACTGAGGCAACTCACCCGATCCGGTCGGTGCTCGGCCCGCCGTCCCGCAGGTAGCGCAGGAAGAGCAGCCCATCGGCCTCCAGGACGCGGTCGAGGTGCAGCCGGGCCACCCCGCTCAACGGCCCGTTCCCGAGGAGTCGCTCACTCGGCCCGCCCGCCAGCACCGGGGAGAGGGTGAAGCAGAGCTCGTCGAGCAGATCGTCGCCGACGAGCTGGGCGTTGAGCGTCGGGCCGCCCTCGCACAGCACGGTGCGCACCTCCGCGGCGCGCAGCGCCGACAGCGCTCGGGGTAGCTCGACACGGTGGCTGCCCGCCACCACGACCTGCGCCACCGCGCCGAGGTCCTCGCGACGTCGCGCGTCCGACGCCTCGTGGGTCACCACGATCGGGCGCCCGGCGGCGAACACCGGTGCCTCGGGGTCGAGCGCCAGGCTGCCCGACACGATGGCCAGCCGGGGCACGGGGGCACGGCCCTGGCTGATCCGGCGCTGCTGGTGCTGCTCGGACAGCGTGGGCGGCCGGTAGCCCTCGGTGCGTACCGTCGACGCGCCCACCAGGATCACGTCGGCGCAGGCGCGCACGCTGCGGAAGACCGCCTTGTCGGCCGGCCCACCCAACTCGCCGCTGCGGCCTTCGACGCTGGTGGCGCCATCGACGCTCGCGATCATGTTGAGCAGGACCCACGGACGATCCGGTGGTACGGGACGATCCGCTCCGACGTAGACCTCGTCGGGATCGACCTCTGCCCGGACGGGGAACAGCTGACGCACGGACACGACGGTACCCGCGCCCGCTGCGCCGCCGGATCGGTCACTCGCCGGGACCCGGTCACTACCATCCGCGCCGTGACCGACACCGATCATGCAGCCGTCTACCGATCGATCCGTGCCCGCGTGACCGACCTGGTGCGCGACCTGCCCGACGAGGAGCTCGATCGGATCGCGCCGGCAACCCCGTCGTGGCGGGTGCGCGACGTCGTGGCCCACCTGGCCGGCAACACCGCCGACATCGTGGCCGGCAACCTGGAGGGCGTGGCCAGCGACCCGTGGACCCAGGCGCAGGTCGATGCCCGCTCGACCACGCCCATCGTCGACGTCCTCGACGAGTGGGCCCGGTGCAGCGCCGTCGTGGAGCCGCTCATCGCCGGCATGGATCCGATGATGCGGGCCATGTTCCTCACCGACGCCGTCACCCATGAACACGACGTTCGGGGTGCGCTCGGCATCCCGGGCGCGCGTGACACCGATGCCGTCGACTACGCCTTCCGTGGTGTGACCCGTGGCATCGGGGCCCAGCTCGGCGACACCGGGGCCCTGCGGATCGTCCACGACGACGGAGCGATCGTGCTGGGTGAGGGCGAACCTCGCTCCGTCGTGACGACGAGTCGCTTCGAGGTGGTGCGGGCAGCGGTCGGTCGACGCTCGTACGCGCAGATCGAGGCCTGGTCGTGGGAGGGCGCCACCCGAGCCCAGGTCCTGGTGCTCGGCCGCTTCACGCCCCCGCGCCTGTCGGAGCTCGAGGAGTAGCGCCGATCCGAAACAGCATCTGCACGGTTTCGCACAGATCATCCTTGCTGATGAGGTGCCCAGGCCTGGGGAACGTGGACATACGCGAGTTTCTGTGGTGGGCTGTGCGGTATGGCCACGGACTACCGACCCGGCCGGGTTGCGGAGTTGCTCGGTGTCAGTGTCGACACGGTGCGGCGTTGGTGCGATGAGGGCCGCCTGCGGACCAGTCGCAGCGACGGCGGGCACCGGCTGATCACCGGCACGGACCTGGCCCGCTACCTGCGTGAGCGGGCCGACGCCTTCGAGCCCGACGGCCTGCCGGCCCAGTCGGCTCGCAACCGCTTCACCGGCATCGTGACCCGGGTCGAGACCGACAAGCTCACGGCCGTCGTGGAGATCCAGGCCGGTCCGCACCGGGTCGTCTCGCTCATGACCCGCGAGGCAGCCGACGAGCTGGCCCTCGAGCCGGGTGACCTGGCCGTGGCCGCGGTGAAGGCCACGACGGTCGTCGTCGAGGTGCCGCCGAGCCCGTGACGGGCGCCGCGGCACGGGTCTGGGAGGAGCAGCGCATCGTGGCGATCCGCAGACGACTCGTCCCGGTCGTGGTGCTCGCCGTGCTCACCCTGTTCGGCGCGGCGTGTGGCGAGAACGACGCAGACACCGCGGGTTCCTCGTCGACCGGCGCCGGAGCCCGGGCCGAGGGGCCGCTCAGCGGTGAGCTCACCGTGGCTGCGGCGACGTCGCTCACGAACGCCTTCACCCGCATCGGCGAGGAGTTCCAGGCCGCGTACCCCGGGGTGGAGCTGACCTTCACCTTCGACGCCTCCTCGGCGCTGACCAACCAGCTCCTGGAGGGCGCTCCCGCGGACGTGTTCGCATCGGCCGCCGAGGCCGACCTGGCGGAGCTGACCGAGGCGGGGCTGGTCGCGGGTGTACCGAGCGTGTTCGCCCGCAACGAGCTCGTGATCGTGACGAAGCCGGGCAACCCCGAAGGCGTCTCGCGTCTCGACGACCTCGTCGACGTCGGCATCGTGTCGCTGTGCGGGGCCGAGGTCCCCTGCGGCAGGTACGCCCAGCAGTCCCTCGACGCGGCCGGTGTCGCCATCCCCGAGTCCAGGGTGACCCGTGGGCCGAATGCCGGGGCCACCCTCAACGCGGTCTCCCAGGGCGATGCCGTGGCCGGCGTCGTGTACGTCACCGACGCCGCCGCAGCCGGCGACGCCGTGGACACCGCGGCCATCCCCGCCGATCGCAACGTCGTCGCGTCCTACCCGATCGCGGTGCTGGCGTCGTCCGGCGCCCCGGAGTTGGCCGCGGCGTTCGTGGCCTTCGTGTCGAGCCCGGTCGGCCGGGCGGTGCTCGAGGAGCTCGGATTCCTGCCGCCGGCGTGAACCGGGGCCGTCGTCGCCCACCGGTACCGGTGCTGGGCGCCGCGGCCGTGACCGTGGCGTTCTTCGCCCTCCCGCTGCTCGGGCTGCTCGAGCGTGCCGACTGGTCGAGGTTGTGGGCGGACCTGACCTCGCCCGAGGCCCTGGAGGCACTTCGGCTCTCGCTGGTGTGCTCGTCGTCGGCCGCGGCGCTCTGCGTCGTGTTCGGTACACCGCTGTCATGGGTGCTCGCCCGCACCGCGGTGCCCGCACGCCCGTTGATCCGGGGTCTCGTCCTGCTGCCGATGGTGCTTCCCCCGGTGGTCGGGGGAGTGGCCCTGCTGGCGGCGTTCAGCCTCCGCAGCCCGCTCGGTGGGTGGCTGCACGACACGTTCGGCGTCCAGCTCACCTTCTCCACCCCCGGGGCGGTGATGGCCGAGACGTTCGTGGCCCTGCCCTTCTACGTGTTGACCGTCGAGGGCGCGCTGCGAAGCATGGACCAGCGCTACGAAGACGTCGCCGCCGTCCTCGGCGCCAGCCGGTTCACGGTGTTCCGTCGGGTCACGCTGCCGCTCATCGCGCCGTCCGTCGTTGCCGGGACCCTGCTCGCCTGGGCGCGGGCGCTGGGCGAGTTCGGCGCCACCATCACCTTCGCGGGCAACATCGCCGGCCGGACCCGCACGCTCCCGCTCGCCGTCTACCTGGCGCTCGAGAGCGACCAGCAGGCTGCGATCGCGCTCAGCCTGTTGCTGCTCGTCATCGCCCTCACCGTGCTGGTCTCCCTGCGCGACCGGTGGCTGCGCCCGGCATGAGCCTGCAGGCGGCGATGTCGCTGCGGCTCGGCGAGCTCGTCCTCGACGTCGAGCTCGACGCGCGACCGGGCACCGTCACCGCGGTGCTGGGGCCCAACGGCGCCGGCAAGACGACGCTGCTGCGCACGCTGGCCGGGCTGCACGCCGTGGACACCGGTGCCGTCACCCTCGACGGCGTCGTCCTCGATCGCCCACCCGACATCTTCGTGGTGCCCGAGCGGCGCCGCATCGGTGTCGTCCACCAGGACTACCTGCTGTTCCCGCACCTGTCCGTGCTCGACAACGTGGCCTTCGGCCCCCGTTCGCGAGGCCGGTCCGTGCGCGAGAGCCGCTCGCTGGCGACGGGTCACCTCGCCCGGCTGGGCATCGCGGAGCTCGCCCACGTCCGGCCCCGGGCGCTGTCCGGGGGGCAGGCGCAGCGGGTCGCGCTGGTGCGGGCGCTGGCGACCGAGCCGCGGGCACTGCTGCTCGACGAGCCGCTCGCCGCGCTCGACGCGGGCACCCGGGTCGAGACCCGCCGTGACCTGCGTCGCTACCTGGCGGAGTTCGCCGGACCGACCCTGCTCGTCACCCATGATCCCGTCGACGCCCTCACGCTCGCCGACCGTGTCGCCGTGCTCGAGCGCGGTCGCATCACGCAGGTCGGCACGCTGGCCGAGGTCACGGGTCGGCCCCGGACCCGCTACGTGGCCGAGCTCATCGGCACCAACCTCGTGCAGGGCACGGCGCAGGGCACGGCCATCCGCACCGACGCCGGCTCGTGGCTGACCACGGCCGAGTCCCACATCGGCCCGGTGCTCGCCACCATCGCCCCCGCTGCCGTGGCCCTGCACCGCCACGAGCCCGAGGGGAGTCCCCGGAACCGCTGGGTCGGCACCGTCGCCCACCTCGATCTGCTCGGTGACCGGGTGCGGGTGCAGCTCGCCGGACCCCTCCCCCTCGTGGCGGAGGTGACCCCGTCGGCCGTCAGCGAGCTCGCGCTGCGTGAAGGGGACCCGGTCTGGGCGAGCGTGAAGGCCACCGAGATCACGACCTACCCCGCGTGACGGTGCGGCGGCGCTCCCCCCGACGCCGTCCATCTGCGATCAGGATCGTGGTCATGTTCCGAAGCGATGACTAGGCTCCGGTCGCGCCCGGTCGCGCCCGGTCGCGCCCGGTCGCCTCGACATCTCGGCCACCGGGCATCGGCGGTCGGTGCGCGGGCTTCGAGCGACGACGGGGGGACGGCGATGCGAGGAGTGCGACGGGGCGTGGAGCCGCTGGGGAACGTGCTGCACGCGCTGCGACGGCCCGAGACCTACACCGGGCACCTGAAGGAGGTGTCGTCGACCCTGATCACGGCCGGCATGTGGCCCTTCGGCTTCGGTGGTGCCGGCTCCGCCGGCCTCCACCACCTCCCGGAGACGTCGCCGGTCGAGACGCCGGTGCTGCTCGTGCACGGCTACGGCGCCAACAAGTCGAACTGGATCGTGCTTCGTCGCCACCTGCAGGGGGCCGGGTTCCACCGTCTGGACGCGCTCAACTACAACCCGCTCAGCACCGACATCCCCGGCCTCGCCGCACGGCTCGTCGAACGGGCCGAGGCGCTGCGCGAGCACACGGGCTCGGATCGCCTCCACCTCGTCGGGCACTCACTGGGCGGCATCATCGCCCGGTATGCCGTGCAGGTGCTGGGTCTGCGCGGCGTGGGGGTGTGCATCACCGTCGCCTCGCCCCACGGTGGGGTGCGCGTCGCCCGCTACGGCTCGCCGTTGTCCCAGATCAGCCCACTCGCCTCGGGGCTGCAGCTGCGACCCGACTCCGAGATCATGACCCTGCTGCGGGCCACGGCCCGGCCGCTGCCGACCCGGTTCGTGGCCTACTACAGCAACCTCGACGTGATCGTCGCAGCCCGCAGGGCCATGATCCTCGAACCGGAGTTGGACGCCACCAACGTGCTCGTCAAGGACCAGGGCCACCTCTCGATCATGCTCTCCAGGCGGCTGGCCTCCTCGGTGGTCGACCAGCTCGGGGCGGCCGAGGGGTTGCCGGGCCACGGCTCGGCCCTTCGCTCGCTCGCAGCCCAGCGCCAGCGCGAGCCCGGCGCAGGCCGCGCGCAGCACGACGGCGGAGGCGACCGCGACCGCGGACCCCGTCGACGCGAAGCCTGAGCTGGGCATCCCCACCTCGGAACGGGGTCCGGTCACCGCCCGGACAGACGCCGTCCACCGCCGGGTCGTCGGCGATTTCCCCACCGCTGTGGATGAAGAGGGGAGTAATCCACCCGAAATTCACAGGGTTGTTCCCCTTTCACCTCACAGGCCCTTCTTCCTAGGGTGCTCCTTGGTTCAGGGGTCGTGGCGCGATCAGCGGATGGTGGTTGACGTCTCGGGTCTTGGCTGGCAAGGACGGTTCCTTGGGGGCGGAGTGCCTTCATGGAAGGCGTGTCGAGCAGACGCGTACTTCCGCGAACGCCCTCTGACCTGCTCGTTCGCGCCACGACCCCACGAGCCCGCGGAGGAGGGCCCCTTTTCCCGTGGGATCGGTCCGTCACCGTTGACAACGGTGGAATTACGGTGTTGTAATTCACCGCACATCTTGTGGCCCCGAGGGAGTAGGGGGGTTCACAGCCACAAGATCTTGTGGTGGGGCGTTCCGCCCTGGCACGAGGTCGCCCGTGGTTCGTGGGCAGGACGCCGCTATCGTCGATCGTCCGACTCCCGGGTTCACACGTCAGCAGGTTGGTCCACGCTCGACCCGGAGGAAACAGGTCCATGGCAATCGCGCCGGAGCAGGCAGGTATCGGCATCCGCCGCCATTTCACGGCGGCAGAGGTGCACCCCTACGACCAGGTCGTGTGGGAACGCCGAGATGCCCGCATCACGAACTACCGCGACGGCTCCGTCGCCTTCGAGCAGCTCGGGGTCGAGTTCCCCGTCGACTGGTCGCTCAACGCCACCAACATCGTCGCCCAGAAGTACTTCCGTGGCACGCTCGGCACGCCCGAGCGGGAGCGCTCGCTGCGCCAGGTGGCCGACCGGGTGGTCGACACCATCACCGACTGGGGCGTGCGCGACGGGTACTTCGTCGACCACGACGAGGCCGAGGCGTTCCGGGCCGAGCTCAAGTACCTGATCGTGACCCAGCGCGCCGCGTTCAACTCGCCGGTGTGGTTCAACATCGGGGTGCGGGGCGTGCCCCAGCAGGCCTCGGCCTGCTTCATCCTCGCCGTCGACGACACGATGGACTCCATCCTCAACTGGTACGTCGAGGAGGGCACGATCTTCAAGGGGGGCTCGGGCTCGGGCATCAACCTGTCGAAGATCCGCTCCTCGGTCGAGCTGCTCAAGGGGGGTGGCACCGCATCGGGTCCGGTCAGCTTCATGCGCGGCGCCGACGCGTCGGCAGGCACGATCAAGTCGGGTGGCAAGACCCGCCGTGCGGCCAAGATGGTCATCCTCAACGTCGATCACCCCGACGTGGAGGAGTTCATCTGGTGCAAGGCGGTCGAGGAGCGCAAGGCCCACGCACTGGCGGCCGCCGGGTTCGACATGAGCCTCGACGGCAAGGACATCACGTCGGTGCAGTACCAGAACGCCAACAACTCGGTGCGGGTCACCGACGAGTTCATGCAGGCCGTGGTCGACGATGCCGACTGGCACCTGCGGGCCGTGACCGACGGGCACACCGTGCGCACCGTGCGGGCCCGTGACCTCATGCGCCAGATCGCCCAGGCCACCTGGGAGTGCGCGGACCCCGGCATGCAGTTCGACACCACGGTCAACCGCTGGCACACGGCGGCGACCACCGGGCGCATCAACGGCTCGAACCCCTGCTCGGAGTACATGCACATCGACAACTCGGCGTGCAACCTGGCCAGCCTCAACCTGCTGAAGTTCGTGCGCAACGACGACACCTTCGACGTCGAGGCCTTCCGCCATGCCGTCGAGGTCGTGTTCACCGCCCAGGAGATCCTCGTGGGCAACGCCGACTACCCGACCGAGAAGATCGGGGAGAACTCCCGCCGGTTCCGCCAGCTCGGCCTCGGCTACGCCAACCTCGGGGCGCTGCTCATGGCCTGGGGTCTGCCGTACGACTCCGGCGAGGGTCGTGACCTGGCCGCGGCCATCACCTCGCTCATGACCGGCCACGCCTATGCCACGTCGGCCAGGATCGCGTCCCGCATGGGTCCCTTCGCCGGCTACACCGAGAACGAGGAGCACATGCTGCGGGTGCTCGGCATGCACCGCGAGGCCTCCCGCCAGGTCGACGCCGACGTGGTGCCCGCCGATCTGCTCGAGGCCTCGCACCGGGCCTGGGACGAAGCCTGCGAGCTCGGCGCAGCGGTCGGGGTGCGGAACTCCCAGGCCTCGGTGCTGGCTCCCACCGGCACCATCGGGCTCATGATGGACTGCGACACCACCGGTATCGAGCCCGACCTCGGTCTCGTCAAGATCAAGAAGCTGGTGGGCGGCGGCACGATGTCGATCGTCAACCAGACCATCCCGAGGGCGCTGCGCCGGCTCGGCTACAGCGACGCCCAGGTCGCCGACATCACCGCCTACATCGACGAGCACAAGACCATCCTGGGTGCCCCGCACCTGGCGGCGGCCCACGTGCCGGTGTTCGCCTGCTCGATGGGCGACAACGTCATCCACTACCTCGGCCACGTGAAGATGATGGCGGCGGTGCAGCCCTTCATCTCCGGGGCCATCTCCAAGACGGTCAACATGCCCGAGGAGGTCACCGTCGAGGAGGTCGAGCAGCTCCACGTGGATGCCTGGAAGCTGGGCCTCAAGGCCATCGCCATCTACCGCGACAACTGCAAGGTCGCGCAACCGCTGTCCATGGCCAAGAAGGACGGAGAGCACGAGGCGCCCGCCACGGAGCAGGCGGCCGCGCAGGTGGTCGAGAAGATCGTGGAGAAGATCATCCACGAGCCGATCCGTCAGAAGCTGCCCCGGTCCCGCAACTCCCGCACCTTCGAGTTCCGGGTCGCCGACTGCAAGGGCTTCGTGACCGTGGGGGAGTACGAGGACGGCCGCCCCGGCGAGATCTTCGTGCGGGTCTCCAAGCAGGGTTCGACGCTCGCCGGCATCATGGACGCCTTCGCCATCTCGGTGAGCCACGGCCTGCAGTACGGCGTGCCGCTGCGCAGCTTCGTGGAGGCCTTCACCGGCATGCGCTTCGAGCCGGCGGGCATGACCGACGATCCCGACATCCGCATCGCCAACAGCCTCATGGACTACCTGTTCCGCCGCCTGGCGATCATGTACCTCTCGCACGAGGAGCGGGCCGAGCTCAACATCCTCACCACCAACGAGCGCATGCAGCCCACCCTGCCCGGCGTGGAGGAGACCGTGGTCGAGACCCGGCAGGGCTCGGAACTGCCCCCGGACCCCAAGTCCATCCCGTCGGCGTCCACCCTGCTGCACGAGGTGGAGCTGACCCGGAAGGAGACCACGACCTTCCGCCACAGCGATGCGCCCATGTGCATGCAGTGCGGGGTGCAGATGGTGCGGGCCGGCAGCTGCCACGCCTGTCCGAGCTGCGGCTCGACCAGCGGCTGCAGCTGAACCTGCTCGCGGTACGGCGTGCGAGGGCCCGGCGTCGACGTCGGGCCCTCGTCGCGCGCCGAGCCGGGCTGCCCGGCAGGGCCGTGTGGGCGCCGGGAACCACCGCCCTGGCGGCCGTCCCGGCGAGACTGCGGTGATGGAGCACCAGGACCCGTCGCCGCCGGATGCCGTGCCGGACGAGGCCGAGCCGACGCCCGAGGACGGCCGCCACGCCACGAACCTCGAGCTGTTCCTCGACCTGGCCTTCGTCTTCGGCGTGTCGCAGATCGCGACGCTGCTGGCCGGCGACCTCACGCTTGCCGGCTTCGGTCGCGGCCTGCTCGTGGCCCTGCTGGTGTGGTGGCTGTGGTCGCAGTTCGCGTGGCTCGGCACGGCGGTCGACGTCCAGGACCGGCGACCGGTGCGGCTCGTCGTGCTGGCGGTGGTGCCGGTCGTGCTGTTGCTCGCCGTGGCCATCCCGACCGCGTACACGACCGGAGGCCGCCAGTTCGGCGTCGCCTACCTGATGGTGCTGGCCTGGGCACTGGCGGTGCAGGGATGGACCGCCTGGGGCGACGAGGCCACACGGCGAGCCTGGCTGCTGTACGCGCCGGCAGCAGCGGTGGCCCCGGCGCTCGTGGCCGTCGGGGGGTTCGCCAGCGGCGCGGTGCGCACCGGCTGCTGGGTCGTGGCGGCGGCGCTGATGGCCGCTGCGGCACTGGCTGCGGGCCGCCAGCGTGAGGACACCCCTCGCGAATGGCGTGTCGACCCCACCCACTTCGCCGAGCGACACGCCCTGTTCGTGATCATCGTGCTGGGCGAGGTGCTCGTGGCCTGCGGCGTCGCCTCCAGCGGGATCGAGCTCACCGCTGCTGTGGCGGCTGGCATCGTGGCCTGCGTCGGCCTCGCGTGCGTGTTCTGGTGGGCGTACTTCGGGTTCGTGGCGGGTGCTGCGGAGGCTGCGCTGCGACGAGCTCCAGCAGTCGACCGCGGCCGCGTGGCGCGCGACCTGTTCACGTTCGGGCACTTCCCGCTCGTCGCCGGCGTGGCCCTGTTCTCGATCGTGGCCCGGGCGACCGTCCCGTCACCGTCCCGGCACCTCGACGACGCCCACCTCGTGGTGCTGGCCGTGTCGGTGGTGGCCTTCGTCGGGGCCATGATGGCGCTGCACTGGCGGGTGGTGCGCGGCGTGGCCGTCGAACGGGCGGTGTTGATCGTGGCGGTGGTGGTGTGGTGCGCCGTGGCGGGTCCGGTGCTGGCCGGCGCGGTGGTCGTGGCCGGCGTGGGTCTGGGGTTGCTGGTCATGCACCTCGTGACGCTGCGATTCCAGACCCGCCGCTACCCCGTCCCGGTGAGCGCCCCGCCGCCCTGAGCGGCGTGGTGGTGTCGGCTGTCAGGCGACCGTGCCGGTGCGGCCCCTGCTGTTGACGAGGGGTTGGCCGGCGGCCCGCCAGGCGGTCATGCCGCCGCGCAGGTTGCGGGCGTCGAGGCCTTCCTTGCGCAGCAGGCGCGTGGCCCGCTTGGAGCGGTTGCCGGAGCGGCAGACCACGACGAGCGTGCGATCGGCCGGAAGACGCTCGATCGAGGAGGGCAAGGTGCGCAGCGGGTAGTGCTTGGCCTTGGGGGCGTGGCCGGCGTCCCACTCGTTGCGCTCCCGCACGTCGACGAGGAGCCCCCCGTTGCGCAGCACCTCCCGGGCGTCGTCGACGTCGAGGTCGCTCGATCCCTCGGATCCTCGTAGTCGGCTGAACCATCCCATGTGCGCCCTCCTGTCGTCACGACACTATACCCTAGGGGGTATATGACGCGTCCGTGGGATCCGGCAGGTGCCTGGATCGGCCGCGGTCGCCGGGACCAGGAGAGGTGACGATGAACGCGATCGAAGGGGTGATCCCCCTGCCCATGGACCAGGCCGAGGCCCGGGTGCGGGAGGCGCTGGCCGGCCAGGGGTTCGGTGTCCTGACCGAGATCGACCTCGCGGCCACGCTCAAGACCAGGATCGGGGTCGATCGAGCGCCGCTGAAGATCCTGGGTGCCTGCAACCCGAACATCGCCGACGCGGCGCTGCGGATCGACCCCGGCGCCGCGCTGCTGTTGCCCTGCAACGTCGTGCTCGAACCCGGGGAGGCCGGTGCGACCCGTGTCAGCATCGTCGACCCCCGGGCGCTGATGGCCGGGGAGGCGATGCACGACCTGGCCGAGGACGCCGCAGCCCGGCTGCGCGCCGCGCTCGACGCCGCCGCCGGCTGAGGCGCCCCCGGACCGGAGCTCGGGACGTCCTACGCGTAGCCCGAGTCGTAGCCGGTGTCGGTGTAGCTCGTGTCCGTGTAGGTGGTGTCGGTGTAGCTGGCGTCGTAGGTGGTGTCGGTGTAGCTGGTCGGCGTGTAGCTGGCGTCGTAGGTGGTGTCGGTGTAGCTCGTGTCCGTGTAGCCGGTGTCGTAGGTGGTGTCGGTGTAGCTCGTGTCGGTGTAGCTCGTGTCGGTGTAGCTGGTGTCGGTGTAGGCCGACTCGTCGACCGTCTCGTAGGCCTCGGCGGCCGATTCGTCCGACAGTGCCAGCTGATCCTCGGCCAGGTCGAAGCGCCGGTCGGCGTCCGCGTAGTACTCCCCGGCCATCTCGGAGTCCTGGCGGGCGAGGTTCATCTCGTACTCCGCGGACTCCGTCCAACCCGCCTCGGCGTCGAGCTGTGCCTGCTCGACGTGGCGCTCGGCATCGGCCGCGTACCCGTCGGCGGTGTTCATGTCCGACTCCGCCCAGCTCGACCACTCGCCGGCCCAGTCCGCGTGCCAGCTGGCATCGGCCATGTCGGTGGAGGCGTCGGCGAAGGGCTCCCCTTCGGCGCCGAGTGTCTCGCCCGTCGCCGCCAGCTCCTCGGACTCGACGGCCTGGTCGTAGGAGAGCTCGTCGATCTCCTCCGTGGACGGGTAACCCGCCTCGGTCATGTCCTCGTAGGACGAATCGCTCATGCCGCGCCTCCCGCTCGGTTCGTGTCACTCCTGCGCGCAGCGTCCCGCACGGAGCCGGGTACCGGCAAGGGTCGAACGGCCCGACGGAGCCGTGGCACTAGGGTGGCCGCCGTGATGCGGCGGTGACCGAGACCATCCGCGAGGTCCTGCCCTACGCGGTGGCCCTGGCGCTCAGCCCCATCCCCATCGTGGCCGTGATCCTCATGCTCAGCACGCCGCGCGGTCGGGTCAACGGCCCGGTGTTCCTGCTCGGCTGGGTGCTCGGCGCCGCGGTGCCCGCCGCCGTCGTGGTCGGCCTGGTCGACGGTGGAGGCGACGCGGAGCCACCGGCCGCGCTCGCCGTGGCGGAGATCGTCTTCGGCGCCGTCTTCGCCGTGCTCGCCGTCCAGCAGTGGCGACAGCGCAGCCGCCCCGAGGGCCACCAGCTGCCCTCGTGGCTGGCGGCCGTGGACGACTTCGGCCCGAGGCGAGCGTTCGTGGCCGCGGTCGTGCTGTCCGCCGTCAACCCCAAGAACCTGGCCATGTCCCTGAGCGCGGCCCGGGCCATCGCCGAGGCCGGCCTCGACGCCGGACAGGAGCTCGCCACGCTCGCGGTCTTCGTCGTGCTGGCCAGCCTCGGCGCCGCCGTCCCCGTGGTCGTGTACCTGGCCGGCGGGGACCGGGTGGTGGCCATGCTCCAGCGATGGAAGGCCTGGCTCTCCCTCCACAGCGCCACCGCCCTGGCGCTGGTGTGCGTGATCATCGCCGTCGTGCTGCTGCGCAACGGCATCAGCGACCTGCGGGGCTGAGTCCCCGGGGCGAGGGGCCGGTGCCGCCCGGCCGTCGCGTGGCAAGCTGCGACCGACGCGTCTCCGGGAGGTCGTCATGGCATCGTCGGTTCCCCAGCTCGCCAGCGTCGTGGTCAACGTGGTGGACCTCGAACGGGAGAAGGCCTTCTGGTCGGCCCTGCTCGACGTGGCGGTGGCCCAGGAGCTCCCCGGCTTCGTGTGGCTCGCCCCCCAGCACGTCGGCGGCATCTCGCTCGCCCTGCAACAGGTCGAGGATCCCAAGCCGGGACGCAACCGCGTCCACCTCGACACCGGCGTCGCCGACCTCGACGGCGCTCAGGCCCGCATCGAAGCGCTCGGCGGGTCCCACGTCGAGAGCCATGAGATCGCCGGGTTCCGGTGGCGGGTCATGGCCGACCCGGAGGGCAACGAGTTCTGCATCGCGGTCCACCCCTGACGTGCAGGGGAGGTCCCGATCGTCAGAAGTCGAACATCTCCTCGAGGAAGTTCTTGCGCTTCTTCTTCTTGCCGTAGCGCCGATCGTCGTACCACTGGCCGTCGCGGTAGTCCCGAGGGTCGCCGTAGCCCTGCGGGTAGGGCGCTGGTGAGGCCCGAGGCGGCCGCACCGACGCCGAGCTGACGGCCGGGGGAGGCGGCGCGGCCATGGCGGCGGAACCACGCTCGATCAGCTTGTCCAGCTCGCCCCGGTCGAGCCACACCCCACGACACGTCGGGCAGTAGTCGATCTCCACGCCGTGGCGCTCGGCCATGACGAGCTGTGCGTCGCAGCCGGTCGGGCAGCGCATCACCGCCTCCCGTCGTGCGTCGAGGGACGCTCCCGTCGCCGCTGCCGGCTGGGTACGGTGGCGGGTACGACACGTTCTCGGCGGCGCCGCACGAGAGCCGGCACCGCTGCGGTGAGCCCCGCCAGCACGGCTGGGAGCAGCCAGGAGGTCATGGTCGCAGGCTACGGCGCAACTGCCCGAGTGCCAACGATGTCCCCAGAAGTTCACTTCGGGAGAGAGAGGTTTCGTGCCCGTCGAGTCGATCGTCATCGCC
This sequence comes from Acidimicrobiales bacterium, assembly GCA_025456085.1. Taxonomy (GTDB): domain Bacteria; phylum Actinomycetota; class Acidimicrobiia; order Acidimicrobiales; family Acidimicrobilacustridaceae; genus JALOLF01. Next base: position 18,456 of record JALOLF010000009.1, on the reverse strand, counting down.
CCACGCTTCAACGGTCCGCCCGCCACCGCCCACGGCGGCGTCGCCACCGGCCTCGTCGCGGACCTGCTCGGGGGACCGGTCGCCGTCGTCTCCCTGCGCCTCCCGCCACCGCTCGAGGTGGCGCTGGCCGTCGACCGTCCGTCGCCGGGTCGGGTCCGCCTGCTGGACGGCGACGCGCTGGTGGTCGAGGGGGAGCAGCTGGCGCCGGACGCCCTCGACGACGTCGTCGCTCCTCGCACCGTCGACGCGGCCGAGGCCGCCGCCGGGGCCGCTCGCTACCTGCGGGACGTCGCCGAGCACGGCCACGTCTACCCGACGTGCTTCGGGTGCGGTCCCGAGCGCGCCGCCGGCGACGGGCTGCGGTGCTTCGCCGGCCGGGTGCCCGCGGGCGATGTGCTCGCCACGCCGTGGACGCCTCACCCGTCGATCGGGGAGCCGGACGGTTCGGTGCCACTGGCCATGGTCTGGGCGGCGATCGACTGTCCCAGCGGGTTCGCCGCCTTCACCCAGATCGAGCCGGGGCAGCCGGCGCTGCTGGCTCGGCTGTCGGCCCGGGTCGATCGTCGACCTCGGGTCGGCGAGCCATTGTGCGTCGTGTCGTGGCCCACGGGTCGCGACGGCCGCAAGCTGTGGGCGGAGGTGGTCCTGCAGGGCGCCGACGGGGAGGCGCTGGCCGTCGGGCGCTCCCTGTGGATCGTGCTCGCCGACCGCTGATCTCCCCACCGCTCCGTCACGATCCGGCGGCGCGGGCCTCGGCGGCCTCGAGCTCGGTGGTGAGCGCCTCCCATTCGGCCATGGCCGTCTCGGCGGCGTCCTTGGCGGCGTCGTGGCGGGCCACGAGGGCCTTCACCGCCTCGTTGTCGGCGTAGATCTCCGGATCGGCGAGCTGGCGCTGCAGTTCGGCCACCTCGGCCTCGGCCCGTTCCCAGCCACGCTCCGCCTTGGTCAGCGCCTTGCGGAGGTCCTTCGTCGAGCGGTGTCGGACGTTGCGTCGCTCGGCCTCCTCGCGCCGGCGTGCCTTCGCGGAGACGCTCGGACGATCGGTCGGGTCCGGTCGGCGGGTCGCGCTCGGTCGCGCGCCCGTACCCGGTGCCGTCCTGGCGGCCGCCGGGGCCGGCGACGGTGCCGGCGCGCCGCCCTCGCCCAGCTCGGCCTCGTCGACCCCGTCGATCCAACGCGCCGTGCCGTCGCGCACGACGAGCAGCGCGTCGGCCGCGTTGCGGATCAGGTGGCGGTCGTGGGTGACCAGCACCACCGTGCCCGGATAGGCGATGAGGGCGTCCTCCAGCAGATCGCAGCTCGGCAGGTCCAGGTGGTTCGTCGGCTCGTCGAGCACGAGCAGGCTCACCGGGTTGCACATCACCTTGGCCAGGGCCAGACGGGTCGCCTCGCCGCCGGACAGCGCCGCCACCCGGCGCTCGGCGGCGTCACCGCCGAAGCCGAACGAACCGAGCACGGTGCGGATGCTGCGCCCGGAGGGATCCCCGAAGGTGGTGCGGAACTCCTCCAGCACCGTGCGGGACGGGTCGAGGGACTCGGCCTGGTGCTGGGTGAAGCGGGCCGCCTCCACCGTGGCGCCCCGGGTCAGGGTGCCGGCGAGCGGCTCGAGCTCGCCCAGCAGCAGTCGCAGCAGGGTGGTCTTGCCGGCGCCGTTGGGGCCGATGAGCGCCAGCTTCGTGCCGCGTTCCAACACCAAGCTCACGTCGCGCAGCACGACGTGGTCGTCGTAGCCCGCCGACACTCCCTCGAGCTCCGCCACCACCCGGGAGGACCGCTTCGGCTCGGGGAAGGCGAAGCGTGCCTTGAGCTCCTTGCGGTCGGGGACGGCGATGCGGTCGAGCCTGTCGAGGGCCTTGACCCGGCTCTGCACCTGCCGGGCCTTGGTGGCCTTGTACCGGAAGCGCTCGATGAACCGCTCGACCTGGGCGACCTGACGGGCCTGGGTCGCCGCGGCGGCCTCGGCGCGGGCGAGGCGCTCCTCCCGTTCCACCACGAACTCGGCGAACCCGCCCACGTACTCGGTGGCGGTGCCCCCGGCGAGCTCGATGATGCGGTTGGCCACGGCGTCGATGAAGTCCCGGTCATGGCTCACGAACAGCAGCGCCCCGGTCCACGCGGCGAGCTGCTGTTCGAGCCAGGCCACGCTGTCGACGTCGAGGTGGTTCGTCGGCTCGTCGAGCACCAGCACGTCGGGGGAGGCCAGCAGCAGCCGGGCCAGGGCCACCCGCATGCGCCACCCGCCCGACAGCTCCCGGACCGGGCGCTCGGCGTCGCCCGGGGCGAAGCCCAGGCCGGCGAGCACCCGGTGGGCCTCGGCTTCGAGGCCGTAGCCGCCGAGCTGCGCGAACCGGGCCTGCACGTCGCCGTACTCGGCCAGCACGGCGTCGCGCTCGGCGACGGCCACGTCGTCGGGCAGGGCGGCCAGCGCCGTCTCGAGCCCGTGGAGGCGGTGGGCCAGCTCCGCCACGGCGCCCGCCCCCGCCAGCACCACCTCCAGCACGGGGCCGTCGAGGTCCTCGTCCAGCTCCTGGGGGAGGTAGCCGAGGCGCAGGTCCTTGGGGCGGTGGATCTCGCCGGCGTCGGGCTCCTGGAGCCCCAGCACGATCTCGAGCAGGGTGGTCTTGCCCACGCCGTTGCCGCCGACGAGCGCGATGCGCCGCCCAGGCGCCACCGAGAAGGTGACGTCGCGGAACAGGGTGCGATCGCCGTGGGCCTTGGCCAGCCCGGACGCGGTGAGCATGGTGCCGACGCTAGCGAGTCCGGGAGCGGTCACGGACGGCACCGTGGGGCTGGCTACCGTCGGCACCATGACCCCGGACGGGCCCGACCTGCTGGTCGTGTACGGGACGTTGCTGAGCGGCCTGGGCCACACGGAGCGCCTGGGCGTGGCCGGCGCGCTCGAGGTGCTCGGGCCCTGCACCGTGCGTGGCGCCCTGTACGAGATCGACTGGTACCCGGGGTTCGTGGCCGCCGACGACGGGGTCGTGACGGGCGAGCTCGTGCGGGTCGCGGATCCTGGGGCCTGGGCCGTGCTCGACCACTTCGAGGAGTGCGACCCGTCCGACCCGCACGGTTCGGAGTACGTGCGGGTGGTGGTGGACGTGACGTTCGCGTCGGTGGGCACCTCGATGAGCGCCTGGATCTACCGCTACAACCGGGACGTCACCGGTCGACGCCACATCGCCTCGGGCGACTGGCGGGCCTGGACGGCGGCTCGGTCGATCGGGCGGGACTGACGCTCGGGCTCGCCGGCCGTTGTCGGCTACGGAGCGGGGTGGCCGAGCGCCGCCTGGTCCGGGGGAGGCGGTCGGGTGTCTCCGGAGCCGGCGCCCGAGGGCGCCGTCGTCTCGCCGCGGCGCTTGGCGAGGGCGTCGATCTGGCGGCCCAGCTCGTCGAGGGTGGCTCCGACGGCCCGGCCCAGCGCGGTGGTGGCGTCACGGGCGGCGTCGCGCACCTCGGGGTCGTTGGCTGCGGCGGAGATGCTGGCACCGACCCGATCGAGGGCGGCGGTCAGCGCCCGCACCGCCTCGCGCATGGCTGCGCCGCGCTCGTCGTCGCCTGATCCGCCGAAGTGCTGGCGGAGCCGTTGGCCCAGCTCCGAGACCCGTTGGTCGACGTCGTCCCACGCCTCACGCTCGGTGCCCATGGCATCTCCTCCCGGACGGGCGCGCCCACGGCGGCTCGCGTCCACCCCTCACGGTGGCCTCCTGTGGAGCACCGGGCAAGGGGCGATGGTCCCAGGACCGGACACGGTGCGTCGGTCGTGGATAGCCTGCCGGATCCACCGAGGGGGACCATGGCACGAGCACTCATCACCGGTTGTTCCACCGGCATCGGCCGGGCGGCCGCCGTCGAGCTGACCCGACGGGGTCACGAGGTCGTGGCCACGGCGCGCCGACCCGAGAGCCTCGACGGTCTCGACGTGGCGCTGCGCCTGGCGCTCGACGTCGACGACGACGCCTCGGTCGCGGCGGCGGTGGCCGCCGCGGGACCCGTCGACGTGTTGGTGAACAACGCCGGCTACGGGGTGCACGGGCCCGTCGAGTCCGTGCCGATCGCCGAGGTCCGGTCCATGTTCGAGACCAACTACTTCGGGCTCGTGCGCATGGTGCAGGCCGTCGTGCCCGGCATGCGCCAGCGAGGCGCCGGCGTCGTGGTCAACGTGTCGTCGGTGGCCGGCCGGGTGGCGGCTCCGTTCAGCGGCTTCTACGCCGGCTCCAAGTTCGCGGTGGAGGCCCTGTCGGAGGCCATGCACTACGAGCTGGCGCACTTCGGCATCCGGGTCGTGATCATCGAACCGGGGATCATCGAGACGAGCTTCGGGGACAACAACCGCCACGTCGGTGACCAGACGCCGCCCTACGACGAGCTGTCGCGCCAGTGGGAGGCGAGCTCGGCCAGGCTGGGCGGCGGCGAGCCAGCCCCCGGCCCCGAGCTCGTCGCCGGGGTCGTCGCCGATGCCGTCGAGGCCGACGCCTGGCCGTTGCGCACCCCGGTCGGCGCCGACGCCGAGATGATCGTGGCGACACGCGCCGCGCTCGACGACGCCACCTTCGAGGCGACCATGCGGGAGACGCTGGGCCTCGAGTGGTGAGCCGGACCGCGTGAGGAGCGGCGATGGGCTGGCGTGACCTGCTGCGGGGACCGGCCGGCGGCTGGGACGGCACGCGTGGTCGTCCGCCGTCGGGCAACGGGGCCTCGTCGTTCCACCTCGTCTGGCAGGCCGGCGCGGGGCCGTTCGACGCGGTCGAGGTGACGCTGACCGTCGACGAGGTCCCGCCGGTGCGCGACCTGCACTTCTGGGCCCTGCAGGTCTCCTTCGAGGACCGGGGTCGGCGCGCCGGCGGCGCCCACCTGGGCCTGCAGTGGTACCAGCGCCATCCCGGGCACACCGCCGTCAACTGGGGCGGCTACCGCCAGGGTGGCGGCGAGCTGGCCGGCTCGGCGAGCGCCCTGCCGAGCGCTCCCGCCAACGTCAACACCCGCGACTTCGCCTGGGAGCCCGGTGCGGCGTACCGGTTGCGGGTGCGTCGCGCACCCGAGGGCGACGTCGATGCGCCGCCAGGTCATCTCGCCTGGCGGGGCAGCGTCACCGACGAGCGCACCGGCGAGGAGACCGTGGTCCGGGACCTGTGGGTGCCGGCCACGTCGCTGGTGTCACCCATGGTGTGGTCCGAGGTGTTCGCACCCTGCGACGCCCGTGGCACGAGCGTGCGGTGGTCGGACGCACGGGTCCGGGGATCGGACGGCACCTGGCACGGGGTGGGCGCGGCGACGGTCAACTACCAGGCGCTCGGCGACGGCGGGTGCGTCACCACCGACAGCTCGGTCGACGACACGGCCTGGGTGCAGCGCACGGGCACCGCCCGTCGCACCCGCCAGGGATCCGTGCTGCGCCTGGGGTGACCGCTGCGGCCGATGCGTCGGTCGCCGGGTCGATCAGGTGCTGCGCTCGTAGCGCCAGCCGTCGTTGGTCATCCACAGACGGTGCCGCGGCCCCGGCACGGACGCGTCGGTGCGGTCGTAGCCGGCGTCGCCGTGGTAGAGCGCCACGAGCGCGTCGCCGACGACGGCGATGCGGGTGGCGAAGAACTCGGGCTCCCAGGCGGCGACGGTGTCGACGGCCTCGGCCACCGAGTCGAAGGCCGCGAGCTGCGACAGCGTGATCCAGGTCGGTGGGCTCAGCTCGATCTCGCCGGCATCGCGTCGTCGCAGCGCCTCGGCGGGGTCGACCCACTGGTGGTCCCGGATCTCGCCGTCGTCGACGACCACGTCGCCCGTGGGGGCGGGCGCCAGGAAGAACCAGGTCGCGAAGCGCTTGGGCGAGATGGGCGGGGGTGTCCAGTGGGAGAACCACAGCAGCGACTCGTGGTCCACGACCAGGCCGGCTTCCTCGGCCGCTTCCCGCACCGCGGCGCGACGCGCGGCGCGACCCACGTCGCCGGGCGCCGCGGGATCCTCGTCCTCGGGGTCGATGCGTCCGCCGGGGAACACCCACATCCCGCCGGCGAAGGAGAGCTTCGAGTCCCGTCGCAGCGCGAGGACCTCGAGGCCGTTCGCGCCGTCGCGCACGAGGATCACCGTGGCGGCGGGGATCGCCGGCGGGCCGTCGTCCGGGGCCGTCGACGGTGGTGGCGACGGCGGCGGTGGGGTGGCGGTCACCACCGCAGGCTAGGCCGTCGCGGGCCGGCGGCAGGTCAGGTGGTGCCCGTCGTGCGGGTGGACGCCAGCACCGCATCGGGATCGCCCAGGTAGATGCCCATGGCCCGGGCGGTCTCGACGAGTTGGCTGGCGGGGTCCACCGGATTGGACCCGACGCGCACCACGTCGAGCAGCGGCACCGTCTCCAGGCGGCCACCCCGCCACGCGGCCATCGTGTCGAAGCGCCCCGCCATGGCCAGGTCGACGGCGTGCACGCCCAGTGCCGTGGCCAGCAGCGCGTCGAGCGGGCTGGGCGGGCCGCCGCGCTGCAGGTGGCCCAGCACGGTCGCCCGGGCCTCGATGCGGCCGCCGGCGCCTGCCTCGATCTGTTCGGCCAGGAGGGCGCCGATGCCCCCGAGACGTGCCCGCCCGTCGCGGTCGGACGCCGTCACGAGCTGCCCCGACGAGTCGGCTGCGCCCTCGGCCACCACCACCAGGGCGAACAGGTGGCCGCGGGCCTCACGGGTGCGCTCGATGGTCTCGAGCAGGCCGTCGAGCGTGTAGGGGATCTCCGGCACCAGGATGACGTCGGCGCCACCGGCGATGCCGGCGTGGAGTGCCAGATGGCCGGCGTGGCGGCCCATCGTCTCGAGCACCATCACCCGGTCGTGGCTGACCCCGGTGGTGCGCAGCTGGCCCATGGCGTGGACCACGGTGTTGACGGCCGAGTCGAAGCCGATGGAGCGGTCGGTGAAGGCCACGTCGTTGTCGATGGTCTTGGGGATGCCCACCAGGCGCCATCCCCGGCGACGGGCGTGCTCGTGGAGGATGCCGAGGCTGCCGTCACCGCCGATGGCGATCAGGGCGTCGATGCCCGCCGCCCGGTAGCCGGCATCCATCTCCTCCTCGACGTCGCCGATGTCGCGGTTGAGCGAACCCAGGATCGAACCGCCGGTGCTGAGCATGGGCTCGAAGCCGCCCAGGTCGAAGGTGGTGGAGGACAGGGGATACGTCCGCCGCTCGACCAGCCCTGCCACGGCGTCCTCGATCCCGATGACCTCGACGCCGTGGCCGAGCGTGGCCCGTCGCACCACGGCCCGGATGGCCACGTTGAGCCCCGGGCAGTCGCCGCCGCTGGTCAGCAGCCCGAGTCGGCGGATCGGGGGTGGATCGGCGTGCGAGGTCATGGGTCCAGCCTCGTGCGCCGGGCGTCCCGTCGGCAACACCGGCCTCGCCGCGACGCCGCGACGCCGCGACGCCGCGACGCCGCGACGCCGCGACGCCGCGACGCCGCGACGCCGGTCACGGTCCGGACCGCCGGGCGGCGCCGAGCGGGTGCTGTCCCCGGCACACGACCCCCCGGTAGCGTGGAACGGCCATGGGTTCCCCGGCGCCGACGCCCGGCAACCGCTTCGAGCTCCGCCACGTCCCCGCCCTCGACGGGCTGCGCGGCGCGGCCGTCGCCGGGGTGCTGGCCTTCCACGGTGGGCACCTCCAGGGTGGCTTCCTGGGGGTGGACCTCTTCTTCGTGCTCTCCGGGTTCCTCATCACCTCGCTGCTCGTCGCCGAGGACCGGCGAACCGGTGGGATCGGCCTGCGTCGGTTCTGGGGGCGCCGGGCACGTCGGCTGCTCCCGGCCCTGTTCGGCGTGCTGGGCGGCGTCGCCCTCTACGCCATGGTGTTCGCCTCGCCGGGGGAGCTCGATGCCATCCGGGCCGACGCCGTGAGCACCGTGTTCTACGTCGCCAACTGGCATGCCATCGCAGCCGGGAACGGCTACTGGGACCTGTACGCGGCGCCCTCTCCGCTCGAGCACGTGTGGAGCCTGGCCATCGAGGAGCAGTTCTACCTGGTGTGGCCGCTCGTGGTGCTCGGGGTGCTGGCCGTCGGCCGTCGGGCCGCTCGGGGCCGCGACGACCTCGGCCAGGTCCTGCTGCTGGCCTGCGCCGTCGCCGGTGCACTGGCGTCCACGTGGTGGATGGCGACCCTGCACACCCCCGGCGAGGACCCGTCGCGGGTGTACCTGGGCACCGACACCCGCCTCACGGGGATCCTGTCGGGCGCAGCGCTGGCCATCGTGCTGGCCCGCTGGGGCCACGTCCGGGGGAGGGTCGGGCGGTGGGCGCTGGAGGTCGTGGCCGTGGCCGCCGCAGGGTTCCTGGCCTGGGCCTGGTCGACCACCAGCGGGTCCGACGACTGGCTCTACCAGGGCGGGTTCCTGGCCTGTGCCCTGGCCGTGGTGGCGCTGTTGGGGTCCGTGTCCCATCCGACGGCCGGCCCGCTCTCCCGGGTGCTGTCGGTGGCGCCCCTGCGGAGCCTCGGACTCATCAGCTACGGGCTCTACCTGTGGCACTGGCCGGTGTTCATCACGCTGCGGCGCGAGGAGGTCGCCAACGGCTGGACGCTGTTCGCGCTGCAGGTCGGGGTGAGTCTGGCCTTCGCCCTGGTGTCGTACCGGTATCTGGAGCAGCCCATCCGCCAGCGGGTGGTGGCTGCGTGGTGGCGGCCCGCCTACACGATGCCCACCGCCGCCCTGGCCTGTGTCGCCGCCGTGCTGCTCGCCACGGCCGGGGGGATCCAGCGGCCGACGGCATCGGATCCGCTGGCGCTGTCGCGCGCCACCTCGGGCGACGCCGCCGCGGCGCTCACGCCGCTGGAGTCCGTGGCCCCGGAACGCTCGGAGCCCGACGCCACCGAGGCCACGGCCGGTTCATCGGCCACCGTGCCGACGACGCCCACACCCGGGGACGGCACCGGTGCCATCGCCCGACCCGTGGACCGCCCGGCGCGCGTCCTGCTCGTGGGCGACTCCGTGGCGGCACTGCTCGGGGACCGCCTCGCCCTGACCGGCTCGTCGTTGGAGATCGAGGTCGCCAACCGGGGGCTCATCGGATGTGGCGTGGCCCGTGATTCCGGTCGCATCCGCTACGAGGACGGCACCATCCGCCAGGACGACCCGTTCTGTGCGACGTGGCCCACCCGCTGGGCCGACGATGTGGCGACCTTCCGTCCCGACGCCGCGCTCCTCGTCGTCGGGGCGCCCGGCATGGGGCAGCGGGAGGTGGCCGGCCGGTTCCTCGATGCCTGTGATCCGGACTTCGTGTCCTGGTACCGCGACGAGGTGGCCACCGCGATCGACGTGCTGGGCGCACAGGGCGCCACCGTCTTCGTGGCCACCGCGCCCTACGGCGACTTCCCCTTCATGCCCGACTCGGTGGATGTGGGCACCGACTGCCTCAACGACGCCTACCGGGCCGCGGTCGAGGCCCGGCCCGCCGCCCGCCTGGTCGACCTGAACGCCTGGCTGTGCACGGATCACGATCACTGCACCTCCGAGATCGACGGTGTGGTGCTGCGGCCGGACGGCCTGCACTTCGAAGGGCCCGGCGCGGACGTCGCCGGCACCTGGCTCACGGACCAGATGTTCGAGCGGGGACCGTGAGCGGCGGCGCACCGTGTGCAAGCCGCCCGGTGCGCCCCGGGTGAGGCCCGTCGTGGTGCTCAGACGATCCTCGCCGCCCAGCCCTGCTCGGCCAGGCCGGCCAGCACCCGGTCGTGGTGATCGGCGTCCATGGTCTCGACCACCACCTCGACGTCCACCTGCTTGGCCGTCAGGTTGGCGAAGGTGCGGCCGTGGCGGACCTCCACGATGTTGGCACCCAGCGCGCCCAGCGCGGTGGCCAGACGGCCGAGCTCACCGGGGCGGTCGTCGGTGGCGACGGCCAGCCGGGTGAGGCGGTGGTCGCGGGCCAGGCCCCGCAGGATGACCTGCGCCAGCAGCCCGGGATCGATGTTGGCGCCGCTCAGGAACACGCCCACCCGGCGCCCCCGGAACCGTCCGGGGTGCTCGACGAGAGCGGCCAGCGCAGCTGCGCCCGCGCCTTCGGCCACGACCTTCTCGATCTCCAGGTAGAGGTCGATGGCCGTCTCGATCGACGTCTCCTCCACGGTCAGCAGCTCGTCCACGCCTGCCGTGATGAGGCGCGAGGTCAGCACCCCGGGCTCGGCCACCGCGATGCCCTCGGCGATGGTCGTGCCGCCGACCGGCAGGTCCAGCCCCCGCACCGCGTCGAGCATCGACGGGTACCGGACCGACTCCACGCCGACGAGCTCCAGGTCCGGATGCAGGGCTCGCGCCACGAGCGTGGCCCCCGCCAGCATCCCGCCGCCGCCCACGGGCACCACGAGCACCTCGAGGTCGGGGTGGTCGGTGAGGAGCTCGAGCGTGGCGGTGCCCTGCCCGGCGATGACGAGGGGATCGTCGTAGGGGTGCACGAAGGTGAGGCCCCGCTCCGCGCGCAGCGCCTCGGCGCGCGACGCGGCCGCGGACAGCGTCGCGCCGTGCAGCACCACCTCGGCGCCGAGGACCCGTGTGTTGCGGACCTTCAGGTTGGGCGTCGTGGCCGGCATGACGATGGTGGCGGGGATGCCCAGCAGACGGGCGTGGTGGGCCACGGCCTGGGCGTGGTTGCCGGCCGAGACCGCCAGCACGCCCCGTGTCCGGGCCTCGACGTCGAGTGCCAGCAGCCGGTTGCGCGCACCGCGCTCCTTGAACGACGCGGTGAACTGCTCGCTCTCGAACTTGACGACGACGTGGGCCCCGAGCAGGTCCGACAGCGTCCGGGCGTGGTGCGAGCGGGTGCGCACCACCGAGCCGGCGAGGGCGGCCGCAGCTCGGCGCACGTCGTCGACCCCGAGTGCCGGAGGCTCCCGGACGGCCGACATCGCAGTGCTGTCGTCGGTGGGCACGCGCAAACCTGCTCCCGGTCGGAACGCACGGTTGAAGCGCAGCTACGGTATTCGACTGCCGGCGTCGTCGGCGGAACCGCACGGGGAGGATCGATGGAACGTGGTGAAGGGCAGGAGCAGGCACGCCCGCAGTGGACGTTCCTGACCAACCACGCCCACATCATGGTGTGCATCGCCAACGAGCCCGACCTGCGCCTGCGTGACATCGCCGAGCGGGTGGGCATCACCGAGCGGGCGGCCCAGGACATCGTTGGCCAGTTGGAGACGGAGGGCTACCTGGTGCGGGAGCGGGTGGGTCGGCGCAACCGCTACGTGCTCACGGTCGACAAGCCGCTGCGGCACCCCCTGGAGCGCCACCACCGGCTCAGCGAGCTGCTGGACCTGCTGGCCGACCGCGAATCGGTGCGCTGAGGGCCGGGAGTCCGTCGACGCTGCGCGGCCTTCCGCCACCGGTGTCGAAGCGGCCCGTCCCGATCACTCGGGTTCCTGCACCTCGATGGCGCCTCGGAGGTCCGGCAGGGCCGAGGTGTAGAAGTCATAGGTCGCCACCTCGTCGAGCGTGTGGCTCCAGGTCTGCCCGGGCGCCATCTCGGGTGACGCCGCCAGCGTGGTGCCGTCGTTGGCGGTGACCCGCACGGTCTGTGGCGCCTCGGTGAGGTTCTTGAAGCTCACCGGCGTGCCCAACCGCACCGTGATGTAGCCGGGGCACACGGCGCCCTCGGTGAACTTCACGACGGCCGCCTCGGCGCTCAGCGCGATCCCCGGGTAGGTGTCGCACCACTCCTGCATCTCCTCGTCGGGCGTCAGGCCCTCGGTGGCCCCGGTTCCGCCCGGCGCCGTCATGGCGCTGCCGTGGTCGAAGCCGGACTCCGCCGGGAGGGTGACCGACGGCGCGCTGGTCCCGGTGGGGTCGGCGGTCTCGGTGGTCTCGTCGTCGCTGCAGGCGCCGAGGGACAGCGCGGCGACGAACAGCACGGCGGTGGTGCGGACGCGGGGGCGGGGCATCGCGGATGTTCCTCGGGGGAGGTCGGGCGGGTCGAGCGGACGGTACCCGAGGCGCACCGTCGATTCCCAGGCAGGGCCGAACCCTCGGGCGTCCCCGGGAGGTAGTGGGCCCGGTCCGGTCGACGTCGACCCCGGGTGTTCAGGCCAGGCCGAGGAGGCGCAGCATCGACGGTGGCACGCCGTCGTCACCGCGGGCGAGCAGCGCGGCGCGCTCCACGTTCACCTCGTCGAGGTGGCGATCCCGCCACGCGTCCCAGGGCCCGGAGGGGACGGCGCCCGGGTCGCCCTCGGCCTCCACGCAGGCGTAGAGGTACGCCTGCAGCACGACGAGGTCGTCGGGTGCCCCCACGGGCCCGATGCCGGGCACGACGACCGAGGCCAGCTCGGCCAGCTCGCCCAGCGCGTCGGCCCACGCCAGGGGATCACCGTCGAAGGCGTTCGGGGTCACGCCGATGCAGGCCATGGCCCCCGCGAACAGCACGTCGGCTCCGGGGACGAGCACCACCAGGTTCTGGGCCTGCTGACCCTGGGTGGGCACGACCAGGTGCGAAGCGGTGAGGTAGGCGGCGGTGTCCACGGTGTGGGACACGGGCCGGGTCGACAGCCCGGCCAGCTCGTCGGCCCATCCCGGGTGCAACCTGGCGATGGCGCCCAGGTTGGGCGGCGTGTCCAGGACCGCACTGGTGAGCGAGCGGCCGTAGCGGGCCGCCCGCCAGAACACGCTGCTGCCCCCGGTGAAGGCGACGTGGCTCGACGTGTACACCGCCCGGCGCACGGGCAGACCCAGTTCGGCCAACTGCTCGTCGAAGGCCTTCGCCAACGACGGGGTGAGCAGGGTGTCGACCACCGTGATGCCGTCGTCGTCGACGATGACGCCGGCGTTGGTCAGGTCGTGGCTCGCCGGCTGCTGCAGCCACGCCGACACGCCCGGGGCCAGCTCGAGGAGCGCTGCAGCGGCGTCGGTCACGGCGGCAGGCTACCGGGCGTCTGGTGGCCGTCGTGGTGTCGGAATACCCTAAGGGGTATCGGGGTTCTGACCGAGCGACCAACCCGGAGGTGCTCCATGGCCGCCACCACCGACCGCCCAGCCATCGTCGCCTGTCCGGCGTGCGGCGCCAAGAACCGCGTGCCGGCAGCGGCTGCGGGGCGCCCCCGCTGTGCCCGCTGCCACGACGACCTGCCGTGGGTCGCCGAGGCCGGCGACGGAGACTTCTCGTCGGTCGTCGCGCAGAGCCCCGTGCCGGTGCTGCTCGACGCCTGGGCGCCGTGGTGCGGACCGTGCCGCATGGTGGCGCCGGTGGTGGAGCAGTTGGCGGTCGACCTCGCCGGCCGCCTCAAGGTCGTGAAGCTGAACGTCGACGAGGCGGTCCGGGTGGCGGGGTCGCTTCGGGTGCAGAGCATCCCGGCGTTGTTCCTGCTCGACCAGGGCGAGGTCGTGGCGTCGACCGTCGGCGCCCGTCCGTACCCCGAGCTGCGCCGGTGGGTCGATGCCGAGCTTGCGGGCCGGGGCTCGGTGGTGTGAAGACCGTCCGGGCCCGGTCGTGCCCACACGGGCACAGGGTCCGGGCCGGTGATCCTCACGGTCGGTCGAGCAGCTCCGGGTGGCGGGCGGCCACCATGCGCCGGAACCCGTCCTTCCAGGTGACGGTGGTGTGCCCGGCGAGCTCGTGCAGGCGCGTCAGGTCGACCGTGACCCCACCGATGGTCTGATCGGTCTCGAGCAGCGTGGCCTCCACCCCCGTCAGCTCCGACAGGTAGGCGACCCAGTCCTCCAGCGCCACCTGCTCGTCGCCGCCCCAGTTCACGATGGTGGCGGGGACGGCGGCCGCAGCCACCAACGCCGGCAGGGTGGCGATGATGTCCTGCTCGTGGATGGGGTTGAACAGGTTGGGTCGGTCCGGGTGCACCGCGACCGGCGATCCGGCCAGCATGAACTCGAGGTGCCAGGCGGGCCAGCCGCCGTTGTCGCCGTAGGGGACGTTGAGTCGGGCGATCGTGGTGGGCAGGTCGTGGATCCGGGCGCCGGTGCGCACCACCGCCTCGGCTGCGATCTTGGCGATGGAGTAGGTCGGCATGATGGCCCGGTGGTTGTCGCCCAGGGGATCCGTCTCGGTCAGCCGGTGGGCGCCGGCGTGCTGGTAGACGCCGGTCGACGAGCAGTGGAAGAAGGCCTCGGCGCGATGGCAGTGGGCCATCAGCAGGCCTGCCGCCTCGGCGTTGGCCCGCAGGTCCACCTCCCAACGTCCGGACTTGACGACCGCCAGGTTGAGCACGAGGTCGACCTCCGCGGGCACCGCGGAGAGGTCGCCGGCGGCCAGGTCCACGGGCAGGCAGGTCACCCCGACGGCTTCCAGGTGCTCGCGCTGCGCCGGGTCGCTGAAGCGGGCCAACCCGATGACCTCGTTGTCGCGGGCCAGGGCCTCGGCGACGGGGCGGGCGACCTGGCCGGTCGGGCCGGTCATCAGGATGGTCTTGCCGGTCAGCTCCACGGTCCCCCCAGGGCTCGGTGCGGCGCGATGCGGAGCGCGAACGCTACCGGTCGACGACCGGGTGCGCACCCCGGCTGGCCGGGCCCTGGTCGCCGGTCCCACGAAGCGCTGCGTCGTGCGCGACACCGGGGTTGCCCGAGCCGGCGCAGGACGCTCCACTAGCGTCGTGGTCGTGCACCGACCCGTCAGGCCCACCAGCGCGGCGCGCGGCCTGGCCGTCCTCGCCGTCGTCGCCGTGCTGGCCGGCGGTTCGTGCGGTTCGGGCGATGCCGCCGACGAGGCCGCCGCGACGACCACCTCGACGATCGAGGAGGGTGGCGGCGAGCCGACGTCGGACGGTGCGGGATCGGTGGGCTGGGTCGAACGTCCGGTCGAAGCCGGCGACACGACGCTGTCTGTGTGGTGCCAGGGGAGCGGCGCGCCGACGGTGCTGTTCGTGTCCGGACTCGCCGAGGACGCCACATCGGCCTGGCGTACCAGCCCGGTGCCGGACCGCCTCGCAGAGCAGTCCACGGTGTGCGTCTACGACCGCCCGGGTCTGGGCGCCTCGCCGACGACGACCGCGGCGCGGACGTTGGACGCCCACGCCGCCGAGCTCGGCGCGGTCGCGGCCGGCGTCGGCGACGGCGGGCCGGTGCTGGTGGTGGGTCAGGGTCTGGGCACCTACATCGCCCGGGTGTTCGCCGAGTCCGACATGGGCGCCGTCGCCGGACTGGTGCTGCTCGACCCGCCGCTCGAGGACTTCCCGTCCCAGGCGCCCCCCGATGCCAGCCCCGGTCAGCGAGCCGAGTACGAGGCCATGGCGACCCTCAACGCGGGGTTGGGGGCGTTCGGTCCGGCGGCGTTGCCGCTGCCGCCGGTGCCGGTCGTCGTCCTGGGGTCCTCGGCCCGGAGCGAACCGCCGCCCGGCGCGGGGGCGCCCACCACCGTGGCACCGCCGGGTGTGGCGGCCGAGGGCGTGGAGGCCCGACAGGCCAGCCAGGCCTTCCTGGCCTCGACCAGCCCCTACGGCCGGTTCCAGGCGGTGCCCGATTCGGGTCCGCACCTGCAGTTCTGGGCGCCCGACGAGGTGGTGGCGGCCGTGGAGTCGGTCCTCGCCGATGGGTGAACGGCGCCTCGGCCCGCGCTCGCGGGCGAAGGAGGTGGGGGCACCGCTGAACGGTCCTTCGGCCCTGTGCAGGACCGGTGCGGCGCGCCACGGTGGGCACCGTGACTGACCCGCACCGACAGCCCGGTGGCACCACGGGCGACGCCGGCCACGGCGACGCCGCCGGGGGACCGCCCTACCAGCGACTGACGACCCTCGACGCCAGCTTCCTGCACCTCGAGTCGTCCACGACGCCGATGCACATCGGCTCGTTGGCGGTCCTGGACGGGGCGTCCTTCTTCGACGAGCACGGGGGGTTCCGCCTCGACTCCGTACGCCGCCAGGTGGCGTCACGACTCCACCTGTTGCCCCGGTTCCGCCGGCGCGTGCAGTTCGTGCCCCTCGGGCAGGGTCGCCCCGTCTGGGTCGACGACGCGGCCTTCGACATCGCCGATCACGTGCGCCTCGTCGTGCTGCCGCCGCCCGGCAACCGGGCCCAACTCGTGGCCCTGTGCGAGCGGCTCCACATGCGCCTGCTCGACCGTCGTCGCCCGCTGTGGGAGCTGTGGTTCGTCGGCGGACTCGACGACGGCAACGTGGCCCTGTTCCAGAAGCTGCACCACGCCCTCGTCGACGGCGTCTCCGGAGTCGACGTGGCTGCCGTGCTGTTCGACCTGGAGCCGGGATCGGAGGCCGCCGACGCCGGCCCGACGTGGCACCCGGTCCCCGCACCCAGTGCTCAGCGACTCCTGCTCGATGCCTGGCTGGAGCGGGCCCGACAGCCGCTGGAGTTGGCGCAGGCCGGTGTGCGGGCGGCCTGGCACGGGCCGTGGCAGCTCGGGCGCACGGCTCTGCAGACCTCTGCCTCCCTGGCCGGTCTCGTGCGCCCGGACCACCGCGCCTCCTCGTCGTCGCTCAACCGCAGGGTGGGTCCCCACCGCCGACTGGTGACCGTCGACGAGTCGCTCGACGCCGTGCACCGCGCCGCGCACCTCTTCGACGCCACCGTCAACGACGTGGTGCTGGCCGCGGTCACCGGTGGGCTGCGTCGACTGCTGGTCCGTCGCAGCGAACCCGTGCACAAGCTCCACCTCCGGGTCCTGGTGCCGGTCTCGGTCCGCGCCGATGGCGAGCACGGCGACCTCGGCAACAAGGTGACGTCGCTGTTCGTGCCGCTGCCGGTCGAGATGCCCTCGGCGATCGAGCGCCTCGATCGGGTGCGTCGCACGATGGCCTCGCTCAAGGACCACAACGAGGCCGACGGCAACGAGGTGCTCCTGGAGGCCACCGACTACCTGCCGCCGAACGTGACCGCCGCCCTGAGTCGCATGGTGCACCACCAGAGCTTCGTGAACGTGGTGGTGACCAACATCCCGGGCCCGGCCCGACCGCTCTACTTCATGGGGGCCGAGGTGCTCGAGGTCGTGCCCGTCGTGCCGCTGGGAGGGAACCTGACGGTCGGCATCGCCGTGCTGTCCTACCGGGGATCGCTCACCATCGCGGTGCACGCCGATCCCGATGCCTGCCCCGACCTGGAGGTGCTCGTGCAGGGCATCCGCGACGAGTTCGACGAGCTGTTCGTGCTGGCCGGGGTCTCCCGGGACGAGGCCGAACCGCCCACGCCGCACACGCTCTGATCGGCGCCGGCGCCGGCGCCGATCACCGGCCTGCGGACCGGCGTCGGTCGACGGTCCGCAGGATCAGTGCTCGAAGCCGTACCCGGGCTTGCCCGCCTGCTCGTACTCGCCCCACAGGGCGATGAACTCGTCGGACAGGAACGGGTCGATCCCGAGCAGGGGCATGGAGCCGCGTCGGATGGTGAAGTCGAGCGGGGCGAGCCGGGTCGCCTCGTCGAGGTGCTGGCGGGCCGCCTCGGCGCGGTCGCGGCGCAACAGCTCCGCGGCGAGGCGCCAGTGCAGCCGGGCGAGCTGCTCGTCGTCGTCGGGTGTCACCTGATGGGCCCGCACGCCCGCGTCGTCGAGCTCCACGACGCCCTCGCGGACCCAGCGGGCCAGGGCCTCGTGGTGCGGTGTCGAGTCGATGCCGTGGAAGTCGATGAACAGGTCCGACCCGAAGGCCACGTCGTTGGGTCGGACCATGCGGTCCTGCTCGTCGAACCAGGCCACGGTGGGCACGTTGCGGATGTCGAGGCGGTCGGCCAGCAGGTGGTCGCGGTCCAGCAGGACCGGGAACTCGACGCCGGCGACCCATTCGCGGACGTCTTCGGCGCGCTCTTCGACGGCCACGCCGATCACGGTGAAGCCGTGGGGGGCGAGGTCGTGGTGCAGGTCCTGCCAGACCGGCAGGTCGTAGCGGCACCCTCACCACGAGGCGAAGGCGACCAGCAGCTTCTTGCGTCCCCGGAAGGAGGCGAGGGCCACCTCCGTGCCGTCCAGGTCCGGCAGGGTGATGTCGGGCAGCTCGAGCTCGGCCATGGCCCGGGCGCGCTCGGCTCCGCCCACCCCGAGAGCGACCAGGCCTTCGGCGGCGTCCACCACCGCCAGTCGGCCGGTGGCGGCGGCGAAGGACGCGAGGTCGATCCCGTCGTCGCGCACGAGCCCGGGGGCGAGCGAGGCGGGGATGCACACGTCACCCCGGCAGAGGCCCTCGGGTTCGAGGCTCCATCCGGTGGACGCCGACAGCGCGTCGGCGGCGACGAGCACGTCGTCGCCGGCCACGGTCGCAGTGACCGTGCTGGCCTGTCCGTCCTCGCCGATGATCGTCACCGTCTCCGTGGCCATGCCGCCTCCGCTCGCTGGGTTCCGTCGTGCTGCGGGCGCGTCTGCGCCACGACGCGACCGGTGTGTCGAACGGCACAACCGTCGGGGACCGCGATGTGTTCCCGGCCCCGGGATCCCCGCACCAACGACCGAGCGGCGTCGTCGGCGTCGTCGGCCTCGCCGGGTCGCTGCGGCGCAGATGGCTAGGCTGCCCCGCCGGTGGCTACGGCGAAGCAGCGAAGGCAGCAACAACGGCGTCGTCGAC
>JALOLF010000069.1 GCA_025456085.1 Acidimicrobiales bacterium | reverse complement strand
ACCCGACCCTCGAGGTTGGTGGTCGTGCCCTGGACCTCGGCGAACCCGGCGACCGGGAGCACCACGTCGGCCCGGGCGCTCGACCCGGTGAGGAACTGATCGAGGGCCACGACCGCACCGGCGCCCTGCAGGGCCTGTTCGGCCAGCGCCCGGTCGGGGAAGTCCGCGAGCGGGTCGCAGCCCAGCAGCACGAGCACGTCGAGCTCGCCGGCGGCCGCCCGACGCAGGATGCCGGTGGCGTCGAGACCCCGTTGCTCGGGCACGTGGTCCCAGGCGGCGGCGAACCAGGCACGGCCCCCGTCCAGGTCGACCCTGCCCGGGAGGAACCCCGGCGAGAGCCCCATGTCCAGCGCGCCGTGCACGTTGGCGCGCCGCAGGGCCACGAGGAACCGCACCCCGTCCAGACCGGCGAGCAACGTGGACGCGGCGTCGACGACGAACTCGGCGGACTCCGCCAGCGACTGGCGGCCGACCACGACGGTGACGGGACCGTCGGCGGCGTCGAGCAGCTGGCGGGCGGCGGCCAGGGCGGCGGGATCCACGCCGCCTCCGTCCTTGCCGGGCGTCAGCCCGGCCACCAGGGCCCGCGCCACCTCGTTGGCCTCGCCCGGTCGGTGGTGCAGCGCGACCGACGCCAGGGCGCTGGTGCTGCCCGCCTGGGGTGCCACCTCGATGACGCGCACCCGGTCCTCGTGCACGGCGTGGCGGAGCCGCAGGTACAGCACCGGCAGCTCCTCCTTGAGGTCGGGGCCCACCAGGATCACGGTGCCGCCCCGACGGCAGACGTCGTCGATGGTGGCCTTCGGCAGGCCCAGCACGGCCTCGGCGGGAAGGCCGTCGGCGAGCTGGCAGTCGACGTTGTCGGTCCCCAGCACGCCCTTGGCGAGCTTCGCCCACGCGTAGGCGTCCTCGTTGGTGAGACGGGCGCCGCCCAGCACACCGATGCGTTGCGGTTCGGCGTCGCGCAGCGCGTCGGCGACCCCGCGCAGGGCGTCGCCCCACCGGGCCGGCGTCAACTGCTCCCCCCGCCGCACCAGCGGTTCGCGCAGGCGCTCGTCGCTCACGACGGCCTCGAAGCCGAAGCGACCCTTGTCGCACAGCCAGCCCCAGTTCACCGGGTCGACATCCACGCCGAGCAGGCGCAGCACCTCGTTGCGGGAGGACTGCACCGCGACCCGGCAGCCCACCGAGCACCCCTGACAGGTCGACTCGGACTGCTGCAGGTCCCACGGACGGGCCTTGAAGCGGTACGAGCTCGAGGTGAGGGCGCCGACGGGGCAGATCTGCACGGTGTTGCCGCTGAAGTAGGACGCGAAGGGGTGGTCGGGGAAGGTGTTGACCTCGGTGTTGTTGCCCCGGTGCATGAAGTGGATCAGCGGGTCGCCGGCCACCTCCTTGGCGAAGCGCGTGCAGCGGTCGCACAGGATGCAGCGCTCCCGGTCGAGGTAGACCAGGTCGCTGATGGGGATGGGCTTGGCGAAGTGGCGCTTCTCCTCCACGAAGCGGGACTCACCGGGCCCGTAGGCCATGGTCTGGTCCTGCAACGGGCACTCCCCGCCCTTGTCGCACACCGGGCAGTCGAGCGGGTGGTTCACCAGGAGGAACTCGAGGATGCCGTCCTGGGCCTTCTTGGTGACCTCGGACTCGGTGTCGAGCTTCATGCCGGGCGTGGCCTCGAGCATGCAGGTGGGCTGCAGGGACGGGCCCCGCCCGGTGTCGACCTCCACGATGCACATGCGGCACATGCCCACCGGCCGCATGCGCGAGTGGTAGCAGAACCGCGGGATGTAGACCCCGTGGCGCTCCGCCGTCTCGATCACCAGCTCGCCCTTGCGGGCGAGGACCTCCTTGCCGTTGATCGTGACGGGTACGCCGTCGGCGACCTCGGGGGCATCGTTCGACGCGTCAGCCATGAGCGGCATCCCTCACTTCGGCGGACCGCACCGCCACGGGCTGCTGGGGCGCCTGGGCGGCCTGGGCCTGCATGCCCCGACGGATGTGGTCCTCGAACTCGACCCGGAACCGCTCGACGGCTGTCATGATGGGTGACACGGCGGACGGGCCCAGCGGACAGATGGTGGTCTGCTTGGGTGGCCAGGCGAACCCGGGGCTGATGTTGTCGGCCACGTCGAGCAGCAGGGCCAGGTCGCTCGGGCGGCCGTAGCCGTCGAGGATCCGCTTCAGGATCTTCTCCAACCAGGTGGTGCCCTCGCGGCACGGCGTGCACTTGCCGCACGACTCCCGGGCGAAGAAGCGGACCACCCGGTGGCAGGCCTTCACGGCGTCGGTGGAGTCGTCCATGACCACGATCGCCCCGGACCCCAGCATGGAGCCGGCACGGTCGACCGCGCCCTTCTCGAGCGGGAGGTCGAGGTGCTCGTCGAAGAACCACGGCGCCGACGCCCCGCCCGGGATGAAGGCCTTGAGGGTGTGGCCCTCGCGGATCCCCCCGGCGTACTGCTCGCCGTAGATCACGTCGCGGAAGGTGGTGACGCCGAACTCGACCTCGAACACGCCCGGGTTCCTGACGTGCCCGGACACCGCGAACATGCGCGTGCCCCTGCTGGCCTCGGCGCCCAGCTCGGCGAACGCCGCTCCGCCGTTGGCGACGATCCAGGGGATGTTCGACAGGGTCTCGACGTTGTTCACGATGGTGGGCTGCAGGTAGAGGCCCTTGGCGGCGGGGAAGAACGGCGGCTTGAGGCGGGGCATGCCCCGGTTGCCCTCGAGGCTCTCGATGAGCGCCGTCTCCTCGCCCACGATGTAGGCCCCGGCGCCCCAGTGGAGCACCACGTCCACCGAGAAGTCGCTGCCGAGGATGTTGCGGCCGATGTAGCCGGCGGCGTAGGCGTCGTTGAGGGCCTGGGCGAGCCGTTCCTGGGCCAGGGCCATCTCGCCCCGGACGTAGAGGAAGGCCTGTCCGCAGCCCACGGCGTAGCTGGTCAGCAGCACGCCCTCGATGAGCTGGTGGGGGTCCTTCTCGAGCAGGAGACGGTCCTTGTAGGTGCCGGGCTCGCTCTCGTCGCCGTTGACCACGAGGTAGCGGGGCCACACCGCCTGGGGACAGAACCCCCACTTGACCCCGGCGGGGAAGCCGGCACCGCCCCGACCGAGGAGGCTGGCGGTCTTCACCTCTTCGACCACCTGCTCGGGCCGCATGGCCAGGGCCGTGCGCAGCGCCTGGTAGCCGCCGGTGGCCTCGTAGCGGGCCAGGGTGTGCGAGTCCTCGTAGCCGAACCGGCCGGTGATGATCTGGGGCACCTGATCGGCCATCACACGCTCCCCGCGCTCGGTCCGGACGGCGCCTCGGGTGCCGGCTCGGGCACGGTCGGCGGCGCCATCCACACGGGCTCACGACCGTCGTCGGGGGCCACCGCGCCGGCGCGGGAGGTGGGCACCAGTCGCTGCCGCACCCGGGCCAGCACCCCGTGCGCAGGCACCTCGTCGGTCAGCCGACCGGCCCGCAGATCCTCGATGAGCTGGTCGAACTCCTCGGCGGTGATGCGGTGCCGGTAGCGGTAGTTGACCTGGAGGCACGGCGCCTCGGTGCACGCCGCGATGCACTCGACGTCCTCGATGGTGAACAGGCCGTCGGGGGTGGTGCTGCCGGCCTTCACCCCCAGCGTCTGCTCGGCGTGGTGGAGCAGGTCCTCGCCCCCGAGCAGCTGGCAGGAGATGTTCGTGCAGATGTTGATGACGTAGCGGCCGACCGGGTGCAGCTTGAACATCTCGTAGAAGCTGGCCGTGCCCAGGACCTCGGCCGGAGTCACCCCGACCAGCTCGGCGATGTGGGCCATGGCGTCCTCGGCCACGTAGCCGTCCTGCTCCTGGGCGAGGTGCAGGAGGGGGATCAGCGCGGACTTGCGCACCGGATACCGGTCGATGATCTCGAGCGCCAGCTCGACGTTGTCGGGCGTGAACCGGGCCATCAGCGGTCCACCTCCCCCATGATCGGGTCGACGGAGGAGATGATGGCCACCGCGTCCGCGAGGAGGCCGTCGTGCATGAGGTGGGGCAGCGTCTGCAGGTTGTAGAAGCTCGGGCCCCGGATGTGCATGCGGTACGGCTTGGAGCTGCCGTCCGAGACGATGTAGCAGCCGAGCTCGCCCCGGGGGGACTCCACCGCGCAGTAGGCCTCGCCCTCGGGCACCTTGAAGCCCTCGGTGAAGATCTTGAAGTGGTGGATCAGCGCTTCCATGGACTCGTCGATGCGGGCCCGCGGGGGTGGGGTCACCTTGCGGTCCTGGATCCGGTAGTCGCCCTTGGGCAGGTGCTCGAGGATCTGGCGCACGATGCGCATCGACTCGTGCACCTCGTTCAGCCGGATGGCGTAGCGGTCGAAGCAGTCGCCGAAGGTGCCCACCACGACGTCGAAGTCGACCTCGTCGTAGGCCAGGTAGGGCTGATCCCGGCGCAGGTCCCAGGCGTAGCCGGTGGAGCGCAGCACCGGTCCCGTGGCCGACAGGGCCAGCGCCTCCTCGGTGGAGATGGCCCCGACGCCCTGGAGGCGTTCCCGCCAGATGGGCTGGCCGGTCATGAGCACGTCGTACTCGTCGAGCCGGGGCGGGATGAGCTCCAGCAGGCGCAGCACGTCGTCGCGCCAGCCGTCGGGGAGATCGGCCGCCACGCCACCGGGGCGGATGTAGTTGTGGTTCATCCGCAGGCCGGTGACCTTCTCGAAGAACCGCAGCACCTCCTCGCGCTCCCGCCAGCCGTACAGCATCATCGACACCGCACCCATGTCCATGCCGTTGGTGGCCAGGAACAGCAGGTGCGACGACATCCGGTTCAGCTCGTTCATGAGCATCCGGATCCACGTCGCCCGAGGCGGCACCTCGATCTCGAGCAGCTGCTCGACGGTGAGCGAGAACGCGGTCTCCGTGAACAGCGGGGAGGCGTAGTCCATGCGGGTCACGTTCGTCGACCCCTGCATGTAGCCGAGCTCCTCGCCCGTCCACTCCATGCCGGTGTGCAGGTAGCCGATGATCGGCTTCGTCCGCAGCACCTTCTCGCCCTGCAGCTCGATCATGAGGCGCAGCACACCGTGGGTGCTCGGGTGCTGCGGCCCCATGTTGATGATCATCGTCTCGTCGTCGGGTGCCGCCTCCAGCTCGGCCTGCGCGGCGTCGGCCTCCGACATGCGCAGCACGGCTCCCAGCTCCCGGAGCCGCTCGGCCGCCGCCGTCAGGTCACGGCTCGTGAGCTCCTGGGAACCCTCGCCGGTCTGGACGACGCCGTCGTGGTGCGGGGACACGGCGGCGTCGGCATGGTGCTCGATGGTGCTCATGACTGGTTCCTCACCGCGACGCGGGCGCGGCCTTGAACTGCACGGGGATGCGCCCGGCGTCGGTGTCCTTGCGCAGGGGGTGGCCCACCCAGTCCTCGGGCATGAGGATCCGGGTCAGGTCGGGGTGCTCGGCGAAGCGCACGCCGAACATGTCGAACACCTCACGCTCGGGAGCCTCGGTCCCCGGGTGGATGGCGAACAGGGAGGGCACGACGGCGTCGTCGGCCGGCACCTGCACCCGCAGGCGGATCCGCTCACGCGTGCCGTGGTTGATCAGCTGGTAGACGACCTCGAAGCGCTCGGGGGCGAGACCCTCGGGCAGGTGGCGATCGCCGCCGTGGGCCAGGTAGTCCACCCCGGTGACGTCGAGGCACTGGAGGTACCCCTCCTGGTGCAGCGCCCGCACCAGCTCGACGAGCCGGGCACGTGAGGGATGGGCGACCCGTTGGCCGCGCGACCGGGTGACCGGCACGCCGTGGCACAGCTCGGGCTCCGGGGCCGCGTCGTCGGAAGCCTCTTCGGCGTTCGAGGCGGGAGCGGTCTCGTCGGTCATGTCAGCGTCTCCCGAGGGCGACAGCCATCTCCGCCTGGCCGTCCCGCTGCTCGATGACCAGGCCTGCGCCCTCACCCTTGCGGCGGGTGAGGTGGCCGCTCTGGATCTGCTCGTGCAGCGTCAGGATGGCGTGGATGAGCGTCTCGGGGCCGGGCGGGCAGCCCGGGGCGTAGACGTCGACCGGCACCACCTGGTCGACGCCCTGCACGATGGCGTAGTTGTTGAACATGCCACCGCTCGAGGCGCACACGCCCATGGAGATGACCCACTTGGGTTCCATCATCTGGTCGTAGATCTGGCGCAGCACGGGGGCCATCTTCTGCGACACCCGTCCGGCCACGATCATGAGATCGGCCTGGCGGGGCGAGGCGCGGAAGACCTCCATGCCGAAGCGGGCCAGGTCGTAGTGGGGACCGCCGGTGGCCATCATCTCGATGGCGCAGCAGGCCAGGCCGAACGTCGCCGGCATGCAGCTGCGCGCCCGGCACCACTTGACGAACTCCTCCAGGGTGCCGGTGAGGATGTTGTGGTCCAGACCCTCGAGGCCCTTGTCGAGGACGCCGCCTTCCCGAGCCATCAGGCCGCCTCCTCGCGGGCCGCGGCGCCGCGTCCCTCCAGACCGACGCGCCGCACGGTGCTGGCGGCCGTGCGCGACGGGCTCACGACCGGACCCGGCCGGACGCGCTTCACGGGACCCCAGTCGAGCGCGCCGTTCCCGATGAGGTAGACGAACGACTCGAACACGGCCGCGGCGAAGATCAGGATGGCGCCGATGCCGAACGGACCCAGCTCCTCGAGCACCAGCGACCACGGCACGAGGAAGATCACCTCGATGTCGAACACGATGAAGATCATCGCCACCAGGAAGAACGTGACCGGGAAGCGCTCGGGTGCCTCCTTGGCATCGGTGATGCCGCACTCGTAGGGCGACTCCTTGGCCACCGTCGACAGGCGGGGGGCCAGCACCCTCGACACCACGATGCTGATGCCGGCGAAGGCCACCGCCAGCACCAGCATCAGCAGGATGGGGAGGTACTGGTCCACGGCTCAGCTCCCGGCCTTGACCGCTGCCCTGGCCTCGTCGGCGGCCTCCAGGTTCTTGTCGAGGACCTTGTCCCGGTTGTGCAGCACCACGCACAGGACCACGAACAGCCCGAAGCTGATCACGAACCACAGGGCGGGCTTGACCCGGACGCTGCCCAGGTCACGTTCCAGGACCACGGAGATGACCGGCTGGGTCTCGTCGAGGATCGGCGCCGGAGGCGCCTCACCGGGCACGGTCTGCTGGGGCACCACGGCCTGTACCTGCACCACGGCGTAGTGCGGGGGGTGGGTCAGCTGGACGGCGTCGGTGATCTTGAACCGGATCCGGCAGAGCACGTCGTCGGGCAGGAGCGCACCACCGGTGGCGTCCGGGCACTCGTCGAGTCGGTCGGGCTTGCCGCCGGTGTCGAAGGCGTTGAGCTTCACGTACTCGCCCGACGCGGTGAACAGGCCCTCTTCCACCAGCACGGTGTCGGCCACCGCCTGGGCCTCACCGGCCGCGGAGGTGGACATGATCTGCCACCCGCCGAGCTCGTCGGAGGAGGGAAGGGTCTCGGCGACCGCAGCTGCGTCCTCCTCGCTGAGCGCATCCTTCACCCCGACGATGTCGGACAGCGTCACCCGCTCGGGCGGCGCGCTGAACTGATCGGCCAGCACCGGGTTCGCCTCGATGACCTCGGCGCCCGTGATGACGTCGGCTGGCGCAGGCAGGGTGTTGACGTCACCGATCTTCGCCGACGGTTGGGACCCGTCGGCGGTGACGTCTGTGTAGTTCGAGTTGTGGATGTAGACCTCGACCGGCACCCAGGCGTTCTGCTGGCCGCGGGGGCCGATGCCCGGCGGGGAGATCCACCAGAACAGGGTCAGGATCGAGAGCCAGCCGAACAGACCGGCCAGGGAGATGAGCATGCCCAGCCGGGCCCCCGTGTTGGTGGCGACGATGACGTAGGTCGAACCGAACAGCACGACCACGCCCACCAGCACCACCAGGATGCCCCGGATGCCCGGGTCCCAGCTCAGGCCTGCGAAGAGCGGGTTCAGCGCGGCCAGCATCACAGCCCCCGCTCGTACTCGACGACCGCCTCGACCTGCTCGGGCGTGTACATGACCTGGTCGGGCACCAACGTCGTCTCCTCGTCACCCTCGGCCGTGGGGTTCAGGCCGAAGCCGGGCATCTGGCCCGACCCCATGCCACCGCGGCCGTAGCCCTTGCCCTGCTGGCTGCCCTGCGACACGAAGTCGACCTGGCTCTGGAAGGCCGGGAACTGCCGCAGCGTGGACCCGTTGGTGAGGTTCCAGCCCAGGCCACCGCCGCCGCCCGGCTCCTCGGCCCGGCCGTAGGACCAGCCCTTGGTGTGGCAGCGCCCGCAGGAGAACGCGCCGCCGGCGAAATCGGTGTAGTAGCCCATGTTGAACAGGGCCTCACCCAGGGTGCGGTACTGGCCACCCTCGAGCGTGCAGACACCCTCGCCGTCCGGGGCGCAGGTGTCCTCGATCTCCTTGTCGACCGCGGCGCGCACCTCGGAGGCCGGGAGCTGGATCGACTCGAGGTAGGCGATCGTGTTGGTGAGCTGCTGCTCGGTGAGCGGGCCACCACCCGGCGCACCCCAGGCTGCCATCGGCGAAGGCGGGCGCCCGTAGTTGAGGATGTACAGGACCTCGTCCTTCGAGTAGCGGTACAGCACCGTGTTGAGCGCCGGCGCCTTCCAGGTGACCTGCGCCACGAAGTTGCCGCTCTCGTCGAGGATCGCGGTCTGGGCTGCGCCACCGCCGCCGTCGGGACCGTGGCAGTTGGCGCACTGCGCCTTCTCCTCGTAGACGACCTGGCCCCGGCTGATGGCGATCTCCTGGAAGTTGTCCACGGCGTTGGCCTGCCGGCCCGGCTCGGCCAGCCAGTACAGCGGCAGCGTCACCCCGATCACGGCCAGCAGGATCAGCCCCGCGCCCAGGGTGCGATCCAGTTTGCGGGTCTCGAGCTCCTCGTCCGTGGGCATGTTGCCGCGGTTGGCGGCGAGCTCGACCTCCGCACCCACCTCCTTGCGGCCGCGCCGCATGTTGATGAGCACGGCCACCACGAAGCCGATGATGAGGAGGATGGCGATCGTCCAGGCGATGGCGTTGGCCACACCGCCGGGCTGCGACTCCTCCTGCGCGAAGAGCGCGAGGCGCGCCAGCACGGGCATCAGTGTCCACCTCCGGCGCCCACGCAGTGCGGGCCTTCGGCCTCCTGGCCGGTCGTGTTGGTGCCGATGGGCGGACCCTGGATCACCTGGCCGGTGTTCACCACGAACGTGCCGCCCTCGACGCCCTGGGCGAAGCGGTCCATGCCGCGGGGCGCCGGGCCGCCCTTCTTCTCACCGACCTGGTTGTACTGCGAGCCGTGGCACGGGCACTCGAACCACTGGGAGGTCTTGCAGTCGGGCACGCGGCAGCCGAGGTGCGGGCACTTCTGGTAGAGCGCCACCAGACCCGCCTCCATGGCGCCGAGCTCCTGCTCGGAGTAGACGAGCTTGGCCTTCTCGACGGCGCCGGCGGGGAACTCGGTCACCCACATGCGGCCCTCGGCCAGGTAGTAGAACCCGCTGCCGGCCTGGACCTTGGCCTTCACCTCGTCGACCGGGCCGACGTTGATCTTGGACCCGAAGCCGCCCTTGGGCTGGGGCCACAGGAAGCCGAGCACGGCGGCACCGAACCCGGCCAGGCCGAGACCGAAGAACGCGACGATGCTGCGGTTCAGGAACTGCCGGCGCGTGACGCCGATCGTCTCGGGATCCGGTGGCACGTAGGGGGCCACCTCGGCCGTGGGCACCGCCACGGTCTCGAGCTCGGCTCCCGGGCCGCCCGGGCGTTCGGGGCCGGTGAGCACCTCGGGGGTGCCGGCGTCCTTGCGACGGGCCTCCCGGAGCAGCTGGCCGGTGGCCGCGTTCTTGTCGCGCCGGGTGGCCGAGGCCACCAACACGACGAGGGCGAGCACCACCACCACGGGGATGGCCACCACCAGGGGGTTGATGTCGGCGTAGAGGGGGGTCATGGGACAGCTCCTCGGGTCACAGCTCGAAGAAGAGCCCGGCGCTCCAGGGCGCCACGAAGTTGAAGCCGGGCCCCCGGAAGAACGAGCCGATGATGACGAGCACCGCCCAGTACATCATCTGCACCGTGAAGACCGAGATCGCGAACTTGCGGTCCTCCGGCTTGTTCGAGGGGTTCCGGTCGATGTAGGGGGCGAGGATCAGCAGGAAGATGCCCATGCCCGGGATGGTCACACCGGCGACCATGGGATGGAACATGGTCAGCAGCTCCTGCAGACCCAGGAAGTACCACGGCGCCTTGGAGGGGTTCGGCGTCTCGTTGATGTTGGCCAGCTCCAGCAGCGGGGCGTTCACGAAGACCGAGAAGATCAGCGTGAAGACCAGCACGACCAGCGCCGCCACGAACTCGATGGCCAGCAGGTGGGGCCACACGTGCACCTTGTCCTGCGGGGCCGCCTTGACGTCCTGGATGGAGCCGGCCTTGACCACCGTGAGCAGGCGCTGGGTGTGCCCGGCAGGCCCGGTCGCGGTCGGTGGCGGTGCCGCGGTGGCCACCGCTCCCACCGCCGCCGTGGCGACGGCGGCGGCCGCGGCCGGGGCTTCGGCGCCGCCGGCCTTGCGGGCCTTGGCTGCCTTGGAGCGCTCGAGGAGGTGCGCAGGGATCTTGCCGGTGTCGCCACCGCCGGTCGGCGCCGCCTCGGGCTCGGCCGCAGCGGGCGCGGCGGCGGGCTCGGCCGCCGGGGCGGCTCCACCCTCGGCCGCCTTCTTGGCGGCGGCCTTCTGCCGAGCCTCCTCGGCTCGCTTGCGGAGATGTTCGGGGATCTCGGTCATGTCTCGCTTCGCTCCTAGAGCGGTCCGGAGATGCCGCCGTCCTTGCGCACCCGCCAGAAGTGGATGGCCAGGAAGATCACGGTCACGAACGGGACGAACAGCACGTGCAGCACGTACCAGCGCAGAAGGGTGTCGGTGCCGATCTCCTTGCCACCGAGCAGGACGAACCGCACCTGGTCACCGAACACGGGCGTGTAACCCATCATGTTGGTGCCCACGGTCACCGCCCACAGGGCCAGCTGGTCCCACGGGAGCAGGTAGCCGGTGAAGGACAGCAGCAGGGTCAGGGTGAGCAGGATCACGCCGATGACCCAGTTGAACTCCCGCGGGGGCTTGTAGGCGCCGTGGTAGAAGACCCGGGCCATGTGCAGGAAGACCGACAGCACCATGAGGTGCGCGGCCCATCGGTGCATGTTGCGCACCAGCAGGCCGAAGGTCACCGAGGTCTGCAGCGTGTAGATGTCGTCCCAGGCCTGGGCGGCGGTCGGCCGGTAGAAGAACATCAGGAAGATGCCGGTGATCGTGAGCAGGATGAACAGGAAGAAGCTCAACCCGCCGAGGCAGAGGGTGTAGCTCACCTTCACCGCGTGCCGCTTCACCTTCACCGGGTGGAGGTGGTACAGCACGCTGTTCATGATCACGTAGGACCGGTTCCGGGGGCTGTCGGTGTAGCCCTTCCGGAAGACCGATCCCGGGCGGAAGATCGAGTTCCAGGCCTGGGAGGACTGGACGTTCTCGGTGAGTTCGCCGAGCTTCTGGGAGAGCTTGCCTCCCGATCGCTCCATGGTCTTGGCCAAGGGTCTCTCCTGCGTCTCTTCTCAGCCTGGGGCGTTGCTTACCTGGACCGGACCCGTCACGCCAACCGCATGCCGTAGCCGTAGCCGTGCGTGCTGGTTCGCTGATGGGGGTCACCCTCGGCCGGCGGCGCGCCGACCTTGCCCATGATGATCACTCCCGTCGGGCACCGGTCGACGCACAGCGCACACCGGGTGCACACGTCATCGTCGATGAGGAACACGACGTGGTCCCGCGGGTCCGCACCGGGTTGGGCCGTGTTGACCGCCTCTTCGATGGCGTCCGGCCGCACCATGTGGATGCACTTCCACGGGCAGATGTCGACGCAGCCCTCGCACATGATGCACTCGGACTGGTCGATGTGGATGAACTGCTTGGGCTTGACCGCCTTGGACAGCCACTCCGCGTCGACCTCCTGGAGGACGTAGTCGGCACGGAACTCGGGCATCGGCGGGTTTGCTTCCGTCTTCGCCATGGGATCACGCCTTCTTCACGAGGGGACGTCCGAAATCGGAGGTGACCAGGTCGGTGGCCGACTTCTTGGCGCCCCGTCCCTGCCAGTAGGCCCACAGGGCGATCTGGCCTGCCAGGAAGGCGATGTAGAGCCCCACCACCAGCAGATCGCGCACCGTCTGGTAGGTGATGGTCATCGGCAGCCAGCCTCCGTCGACCGACGGCTGCAGGATGTCGGCGGGACCGTTCACGATCTTGTCCGGCCGCCACTTGAGCTCGTTGTCGGCCCAGGTGAGGAACAGGTGGGGTATGACGCCGTAGGCCCAGAACATGGCCAGGAACGCGTAGGTGCTGGCCACCATGGCCTCGCCCCAGGACAACGGCGTGCCGACCGGCCGGCGCTTCGCGAAGGGGAAGACCAGTGCCACCAGCAATCCCAGGATGAGCAGGGAGGCGACGAATGCAACCACTCGGTGGGCTTCCTCCTCGTGAATCGGATCACATGGTACCGGCGCCCGACAGGGGAACCGGTGCCGGGGACGACAGGTCTGAGGTTTAGCACTCCGTCCCGGGCCGACGCACATCCTCGCACGGTCTCGGACCGGCACCGGACGCGCCGGCCGCGGGGCGCCGGGAGCCTCCGTCCGAGTGCTCCCGGCGTGAATTGTCTCCTGCAGGAGAGCCGTCGCTAATGTTGCCGACGATCGAGCCGGACCGGGGCCACGGCCCCGTGCGCCGGCGTGACCCTGTATCGCGGAGGGCACGTTGACCGAAGTTCCCGAGCACCTACTGAAGCGCTCCCGCGACCGACGCTCTGCGCTCGGTCTGGGTGGTGGCGACAGCGGGGCCTCCGAGGCGGCGCCGGCGGCAGCGACGTCGGCCGCGGTGGAGCCCGCGGCGACCGCGGCCCCCGCACCGACGGCAGCCGCCGCCACGCCCGTGGAGGCCGCGCCCGCTCCCCCGCCCTTCGTGCCGCCCTACGTGGAGGCGGCACAGACCCGCAAGAAGGTGCCGTTGTGGGTCATGCCGGTGCTGTTGTTCCTGCCCCTGTGGGGCGTGCTGTACGCGCAGACGTTCTCCGACGCCCCGGGGGGTGAGCTGACCCAGCTCGACGAGGGCGCCGCGATCTACGCCGCGCAGTGTGCCAGCTGCCACGGTGGGGGCGGCGCCGGCGGTGTCGGCCGCCAGCTCAGCGACGGCGAGGTGCTCAAGACGTTCCCCACCATCGAAGGCCAGCTCGAGTACGTGGCCCTGGGCACCGACGGCTACGGATCCGGTCAGCCCTACGGCGACCCGGCCCGCGAAGGCGGCCCGCACGTCGCCGGCTCGTTCGGCATCATGCCGGCCTTCGGTGAGCAGCTCACGGCCGAGGAGCTCCTGGCCGTGGTCCGCTACGAGCGCGAGGTGCTCGGCGGCGAGGAGCCCGAGAGCTCCCAGCTGGCCGCCGACGAGTCCCTGCTGTGGCCCAGCGGCACCCCTGTGCTCGAGGGCGAGGAACTGCTCGGCGCCGAGGGTGAGCCGCTGTTCGGCGAGGACGGCCGGTTGGCCGCCCGGCCCGAGTACGAGGGCGGCGGTGGCGCCGCCGCCGAGCAGGCCGCCGGCTGAGCCACCGGCGCTCCCCGACCACGAGCGTTCCACGGTGCCGCCCTCCGGGGCGGCACCGTCGCGTTCAGACCCGGGTCCAGCGGCGCACGACGGCGGGCAACGGTCCCAGGGCGGCGAGAACCACCAGCCCCATGCCGAGCAGGGGTAGCAGCACCCGACCCACCCGCAGCGTCATCGGTGTCTCGAGACGGACCTCCACCACGTGCTCGCCCGCCGGGACCTCCAGTCGGGGCTGGCCGAGCTCGTCGGTGGTCGTCGCGGCCGGCGCACCGTCGAGGGTCACCTTCCAGAAGGGGCCGTCGAGCACCCGGACGCGCACGTCTGCCTGGCCGTCGGCCGCGATCACGGCGCGCGCCCGCACGTCGTCGGCCGAGGACTCGACGACCTGGGCGTCGCCGCCCACCACGCCGATGCGCCCCGGGGCGGCATCGCGCAGGCCGTACACCGCGAACCAGGGCTCGGCGTACTCGAGCCGGAACAGGTCCGGGTGCTCGGCCAACGCCCGCGCCGGGAGCGACGGCGACGCCGGGTCGCTCTCGAAGGCGACCTCGGTGACGCCCAGCTGGCGCAGATAGCCGGCGAAGCGTTCGGCCTGGGCATCGTCATCCCTGATGGCCTCCCACGGCAGACCGAACACCGAGCGGTCGTCGAAGTCGTTGGCCAGATCGCGCACCTCGTCGTGGCCGGGCCCGTACATGAGGATCGGCTGGAGGGGTGACGGATGCGTGGAGGTCCCCCCGAGGTACTCACGGCCGGCGAGCAGGGCGACGTAGCCGTAGGCGTGGGTGGCACCCCCGAAGGCCGTCGAGTTGGGGAACAGCACCCGCCCTTCGTCCCCCCGCAGGTCGTCGGCCAGCCCGGTGAGCCCGATCGTGGCGAACTCCGCCAGGCGCGGAGCGAAAAGGGCGTCCGTGTCGGCGTTCCGGGACTGCACGTCGATCCAGCCGACCGCCAGGGCCACGACCACCAGGCTCGCGACGACCGCCGGCCAGCGCCGGCCCGCGGCCCGCACGGCGGGCAGGTCCAGCACGGCCTCGACCACCAGCACCGAGCAGATCGCGACCCAGAAGAAGATGTCGTCGACGAGTCGGTAGGGATCGAGCAGGCTGACCCCCGCCGCCTGCACCAGCACCACCTCCACCGTCAGGACGAGGCCGGCGAGCAGCGGCAGGCCGCGGTACAGGGTGAAGGGCTGCTCGGCCCGGCGGGGCCAGGAGACCGCCACACCGGCGACCGCCGCCCCGCACAGCAGCCACCAGTCCCAGTTCGACGAGTAGACCGGGTGCACGACCGTGTCGAGGTCGAGGTCCGCCCACAGGAAGGGCACCGACAGCTCACGGAAGGCGAGCTGCCCGAACCACCAGAAGCCGGCCACCAGGAATCCGGCCACCGCCACGGCCCCGGCCCGCAGCCACGCCTCGCGCCGGGCGCGGTCGTACGTGGCGGCGCCGGCCACGAGCAGCATCGGCCCGAAGTGGTACGGGTGCGCCACGAGCACGGCCGCGGTGCACCCCGCCGCCACCGCCGACCACACGAACCGACCCCGACGGCCGTCCTGGCGCACGAGCTGGACGAACGCGGCCACGGCGAGCGGGGCCAGTCCCAGCGACAGCCGGGAGGCGACGGTCCCGAGGCCCGTGCCGACGGTGGTGCCCGACACACCGAAGGCGGCCGCGCCGGCCACGACCCCGCCCAGGCCGGCCACGAGGGGGCGTGCCCGCAGGGTGAGCAGGCACAGCGCCGAGGAGACGGCGGGCAGCACGTAGACCAGCAGGGTGAGCGCCCGATACGCCGACTCGTCGCTCCAGTCCGTGACGATGCCGATCGCCGCGCCGAGCAGGGCGAAACCGGGCGGGTAGAACTGCAGCTCGGCGTAGCCACCCCAGGCGTCGGGGTTCCAGCCGAGCGGGTTGTGGCCGGCGGCGATGGCCTGCCGGGCCCAGACGAGCTGCGTGAACCGGTACGGGTGGTCCGAGGCCGACAGCGCGCCCTCGGCCACCAGGGTGTCGGCGACGACGAGCATGGCCACCGCGGGCAGGACCAGAGCCGCGACGCGCGCCACCCACCGACCCACCGGGTGCACAGCGGGACCCGAGCCGTCGGCGCGACCGGTGTCCGGCGTCGCGGCGTCGGGTCGTTCGTCGGCGACGGTTCGTGCCTCGCACCTCATGGGGCCGGGTGTGACGCGGCGACGACCCGCGCGGCCTCACCCGAGGCGGCGAGCACGGTGTCGAGCACCTCGTCGTCGTGCGCGAGCCCGCAGAACACCACCTCGTAGGCGCCCGGGGCGATGGCCACCCCGCGTTCGAGCAGGGCGTGGAACAAGGCGCGGTACACGCCCTCGTCGGTACGCCGGGCACCGTCGTAGTCGACCGGGACCTCGGGCCCGAAGTGCACCCCGACGAGCGTGCCCACCCGAGGCACACGGGCGGTGAGGCCCGCGCCGTCGAACGCGTCCTGCAGGCCCTCGGCGAGCCGGGTCGCCCGGGCCTCGACGAGCTCGTACGCGGCGGCGTCGAGGGCGGCGAGGGCGGCGAGACCGGCCGCGGTGGCCACCGGGTTCCCCGACAGGGTCCCGGCCTGGTAGACGGGCCCGAGCGGGGCGAGCACGGCCATCACGTCACGGCGACCACCGACGGCGCCGATGGGCAGGCCACCGCCGATGACCTTGCCGAAGGCGGTCAGGTCCGGGCGCACCCCGTAGCGGGCCTGGGCGCCGCCCCGGGCCAACCGGAAGCCGGTGATGACCTCGTCGAACACGAGCAGCGCGCCGACGCGGTCGCACTCGGCCCGCAGCCCCTCGAGGAACCCGGGCACGGGCGCCACCAGTCCCATGTTGGCCGCCACCGGCTCCACGATCACGCACGCCACGTCCTCGGTGAGCGTGGGCACCACGTTGTAGGGAGCCACGAGGGTGTCGGCGACGGCGCCGTCGGTCACGCCGGCCGAGCCGGGCAACCCCAGGGTGGCGATGCCGCTGCCACCCTCCACCAGCAACGCGTCGGAGTGCCCGTGGTAGTTGCCGGCGAACTTCACGATGCGCGAGCGACCGGTGAAGCCACGCGCCACGCGCAGCGCGGTCATCGTCGCCTCGGTGCCGCTCGAGACGAGCCGGACCTGCTCGCACGACGGGACGCGCTCGCGGATGGCCTCGGCCAGCAGCACCTCCCCCGCCGTGGGCGCGCCGTAGCTGGTGCCCCGGCCGGCGGCGGCGACGACCGCCTCGACGATCTCGGGGGCGGCGTGGCCCAGGATGACGGCGCCGTACGACTGCACGAGGTCGACGTAGCGACGGCCCTCCACGTCCCAGACATGGGGACCCTCGGCGCGCGCCACGAAGTACGGCGTGCCCCCCACGGAGCGGAAGGCCCGCACGGGCGAGTTGACCCCGCCGGGGATGACCTGCGCGGCGCGCTCGAACCAGTCGGCGTTGGTCGTCATGGGGCGAGCACCTCGGCGATCTCACGGGCGAAGTAGGTGAGGATCAGGTCGGCGCCGGCCCGCTTGATGGCGGTGAGGTGCTCCATCGCCACGGCGTCGCCGTCGATCCACCCGCGCTCGGCGGCGGCCCTCACCATGGCGTACTCGCCCGACACGTGGTAGGCCGCGATCGGGACGTCCACCTCGGCCCGGGCCCGGGCCAGGACGTCGAGGTAGGCCAGCGCCGGCTTGACCATGACCAGGTCGGCGCCCTCGCGGAGGTCGAGGCGGATCTCCTCGAGCGCTTCCCGGGCGTTGTGCCAGTCCTGCTGGTAGCTCTTGCGGTCCCCGCCCCCGGTGATCGACACGTCGACCGCGTCACGGAACGGGCCGTACAGCGCGGAGGCGTACTTGGCGGCGTAGGCCAGGATCGCCACGTGCTCGAAGCCGTCGCCGTCGAGGCCGTCACGGATGGCGCGCACCTGGCCGTCCATCATCCCCGACGGGGCCACGATGTCGGCCCCCGCCTCGGCCTGGGCGATGCCTGCCGCGGCGTAGCGCTCGATCGTGGCGTCGTTGTCCACGGACCCGTCCGGGGCCAGCAGACCGCAGTGCCCGTGGTCGGTGTACTCGTCGAGGCAGAGGTCGGCCATGAGGACCACGTCGTCGCCGACGTCGTCTCGCAGGGTGCGCAGGGCCACCTGCACGATGCCGTCGGGATCGGAGGCGCCCGAACCTCTGGCGTCCTTGTGGGCGGGCACCCCGAACAGGATCACGGCCGGTACCCCCAGCCCCACCAACTCCCGGACCTCCGCGCGCAGCGAGGCCAGGCTGTGCTGGACCACACCGGGCAACGAGGGGATGGGTCGGGGTTCGTCGATGCCCTCCCGCACGAACAGGGGCGCCACGAGATCGTCGACGCGCAGGTGGGTCTCCGCCACCAGCCGGCGCAGGGCCGGGGTGCGGCGCAGGCGGCGTAGACGCCGCTGGGGGAAGCTCACGGCTCCGATCCTATGGGTCACCCCGCGGTGCCGGGGGTAGGGCGGCGCGCTGCGGACGGGGCGACGCATCGCCAGAGGCCGGCAGCCCGTCGGGACTAGCGTGCCCCCGAGGTGATCGAGGGATGCGCACACGGTTGACGGACCTGCTCGGCATCGAGCACCCGGTGATGCTGGCCGGCATGGGCGGTGTGGCCTTCGCCGATCTCGTCGCGGCGGTGTCCAACGCCGGCGGGATCGGCTGCCTGGGCGCGGGCACCATGTGGGGCGACGCCCTCGACCGGGAGGTGGCCCGGATCCGGGCGCGCACCGATCGTCCGTTCGGGGTCGACCTGCTCACCCCGTTGGGTGAGGACCTTCCCGGAGAGGTGGAGCGCATCATCGACGGCGGGGCCCGGATGTTCGTGGCGGGGCTGGGCGTGCCCACCGAGGTCATCGAGCTGTGCCACGAGCGGGACGTGGTGGTCGTCAACATGTGCGGCAAGGTGGCCCACGCGGTGCGCGCCGTGGAGGCCGGCTGCGACGTGGTGGTCGCCCAGGGCACCGAGGCCGGCGGGCACACGGGAACCGTGGCCACCCTGCCCCTGGTGCCCCAGATCGTGGACGCGGTGGGCGATCGGGTACCCGTGGTGGCGGCGGGCGGGATCTCCGACGGCCGGGGCCTGGCGGCGGCGCTGACGCTCGGCGCCGACGGGGTCTGGGTCGGCACCCGGTTCATCGCCACCCCCGAGGCGCGCGCCGTGCCCGGGTACAAGGACGCCCTGCTGGCCACGGCCGAGGACGGCACGACCGTCAGCCGGGCCTACAGCGGCAAGACGATGCGGGTCGTGCGGAACCGGTACACGGACTGGTGGGAGGCACACCCCGAGGACCTGTCGGCCTTCCCGGCCCAGATGGCGCGCTCGATCAGCGACGGCGCGCTGCACCTCGGCGGCGACGAGCACGCCGACGTCGACCCGTCCCGCGAGTGCTACCCGGCCGGCCAGGGGGTCGGCGCCATCCACGACGTGGTGCCCGCCGCCGAGGTGGTGCACCGCTTCGTCGCCGACGCCGAGCGGGTCCTCGCCGACCTGGCGGCGCGCGCCGGGGCGGGACGCGCCCCGTGACCGTCTACCTGGTGGGCGCCGGCCCCGGCGACCCCGGCCTGCTGACGGTACGGGGCCACGACCTGCTCACCCGCGCCGACGTCGTCGTGTACGACCGGCTCTCGGTGGCGTCGCTGCTCGAGCTGGCACCCGAGGACGCCGAACGCATCAACGTGGGCAAGGCACCCGGGCAGCTCACCATGCCCCAGGAGCAGATCAACGAGCTGCTGGTCGAGCGGGGACGCACCGCTGCGGTGGTCGTGCGGCTGAAGGGAGGCGACCCGTTCGTGTTCGCCCGGGGTGGGGAGGAGGCGGCCGCCCTCCAGGCCGCGGGCGTCCCCTTCGAGGTCGTGCCCGGCATCTCGTCGGCCGTCGCGGTGCCGGCCTACGCCGGGATACCGGTGACGATGCGGCACTCGTCCACCTCGTTCACGGTCATCACCGGCCACGAGGATCCCGACAAGGGCGGCGAACTGGACTGGGAGGCCGCGGCCCGCCTGGGCGGCACCATCGTCGTGCTGATGGGGGTGAGGCGCCTGCCGCGCATCGTGGCCCGCCTGCTCGCCGGCGGCCTGGCTCCGGACACCCCCGCCGCCGCCATCCGGTGGGGTACCCGCCCCGAGCAGCACACGGTGCGCGCCACGCTGGCCACGTTGGCCGACCACGACCTGGCATCGCCGTCGACGATCGTGATCGGCGCCGTGGCCGCCCTGGACCTGGCGTGGTTCGAGCGTCGAGCGCTGTTCGGACGTCGGGTGGTCGTGACCCGGGCGCGCGACCAGGCCTCGGCGCTCGCCGACCGGTTGCGCGACGCCGGCGCCGACGTGGTGGAGGTGCCCACGATCCGCATCGCCCCACCGTCCGACGGCGGTGCCGCCCTGGCCGACGCGGCCGCACGGCTGGGTTCCTACGACTGGGTCGTCGTCACGTCACCCAACGGCGCCTCCCGGCTGCTGGAGGCCGTCGGCGACGCCCGCCGGTTCGGCTCGGCCCGCATCGCCGCCATCGGCCCGGCGACCGCACGGGTGCTGGCCGACCGTTCCCTGGTGGCCGACCTGGTCCCCGGACGCTTCGTGGCCGAGGAGCTCCTGGCCGCCTTCCCGGCCCCGCCCCGGCCGGGAGCCCGGGTGCTGCTGGCCCGGGCCGCCGTGGCACGTGACGTGCTGCCCGACGGCCTGCGCGACCGGGGCTGGGCGGTCGACGTCGTCGAGGCCTACCGCACGGAGCCCGCACCGCTCGACGACGCCCGGCGCGCCGCGGTGCGCAGCGCGGACGTCATCACCTTCACGTCGTCGTCCACCGTCGAGAACGCGGTGGCGGCGCTCGGGGTCGACGCCCTGCCGCCGGTCGTGGCCTGCATCGGACCCGTCACCGCCCGAACCGCCCGCGCCCACGGCCTCCACGTCGCCGTCGAGGCCGACCGCCACACGGTGCCGGGGCTGGTCGACGCACTGGTCGCCTGGGCCGCGGACCACCGCCCGGAGGGCTGACCCGACGCCGCACGGTGCCGGCCTCGCCCGGTACGGTGACGACCGGGCGAGGAGGACCCCGATGGCCACACCCCGCAGGTTGATCTCGCTCACCCAGGCCGCCGAGGACCTCGGCGTGCACTACATGACCGCCTACCGCTACGTGCGCACCGGGCGGCTCCCGGCCCAGAAGTCCGGCCACGAGTGGCTGGTCGACGAGGCCGACGTCCTCGCCATGCGGGAGCCCGAACCGACGCCGGGTCCACGGCGCGGCCGTCGGGCGGACTACCCCCGCCGCCTGGAGGACCGACTCCTCGCCGCCGACGAGACCGGTGCCTGGACCGTGGTCGAGCAGGCCCTCGGCTCGGGCATGGAGCCCGCCGACCTGTACCTCGAGGTCCTGGCACCGGCCATGGCCTCGGTGGGAGAACGGTGGGCGAACGGCGAGATCCCGGTGTCGAGCGAGCACCGGGCCTCGGCCACCGCCCTGCGCCTGATCGGCCGCCTGGGACCCCGCTTCGCGCGCCGGGGACGCAAGCGGGGCACCGTCATCGTGGGCGCGCCCCCGGGCGACGCGCACGCACTGCCCAGCGCCATCGCCCGGGATCTCCTCCGGGGTCGCAGCTACGCCGTGATCGATCTCGGCAGCGACGTCCCGGCCGAGGACTGGGCTCTCCTGGCGGACACGACCGAGGGCCTGAC
>JALOLF010000184.1 GCA_025456085.1 Acidimicrobiales bacterium | reverse complement strand
TGCCCGACTCGGTCATCCGCCACCTCCACGCGGCCTCCAGCGGCGAGGGATCGGACCTGTTCCAGTACGTCGTGGAGCGCAACCGGCTGTGCATGCTGGCCAAGAACGCGCCGGCCGACCTCGCCGTGGCCCAGTCGCTGCGATTCGTGCTGTCCACCCTGTCCTACGCCCGTCGCGATGTGCTGCCGCCCCTGCTGCACGGGCGGCGCCCGCCCCTGCGGCTGGTCCGCAACCGGGCCCGTTCCTATGCCGGCTATCTGAAGCTGCTGCCGGGCATGGTGGCCGATCGCCGCGCCCTGCGCCGCCGCGCCCCGGTGGGCGACGACGAGCTGCGCGCCCGCTGGGTCACGCGCGCCGACTTCGACGCCGCCACCGCGGCCAACGTCGAGGCGGCCGGCACCCGCTGCCTCGACGCCTTCGTGGCGGCGCGCGACGGCACGGCCCCGGGCGGGGGCGGCAGCCGGGAGCCCCACGAACCGATCGAGGAGGTCGGGGCATGAAGGTCGCGGTCTACAACCAGTGGTGGGCGACGGCAGGCGGGGGCGAGAAGTTCGCCGGCGGCATCGCCCAGGAGCTCGCCGTCGAGCACGACGTGACCCTGCTCACCCACGAGGAGCTGGACCTCGACGCGCTGGGCGAGCGGCTCCAGCTCGACCTCGGCCGCGTGGCGCAGCGCGGCATCGATCTCGGCGCGCCGGCCGTCACGGAGGCCAGCGAGGACTACGACCTGCTGGTCAACGCCTCCTACCACTCGATCGCCCCCAACGCGGCCCGCCACGGCCTCTACGTGGTGCACTTCCCCAACCCGCCGGTCGAGGAGCCACCGGGCTGGAAGCGGGAGGCCAAGCGCGTGCTGCGCCCCCTGGTGGCGATGCCCGGCGTGGAGGTGTCGATGGTCCGGGGTTTCCACCCCGAGGAGCTCATCGCCGGCCATCGGGCCCAGTGGACGACCGGTTCGGCCACCGTCGAGGTGCGGCTGCCGGCGGGGACGGTGCGCGACGTGCACGTGCGCCTGGGTCGGTTCCTGGGAGCGGGCCTGCCCCCGGTGCCGGTGACCCTCTCGGTCGACGGCCGTCGGGCCGCCACGTTGCTGCTGCGCCCCGTCACGTCCCGCTTCGAGCGTCCCGTCCTCGACGTGACGCTCACCGCCGAAGGCCATGACGACGGCACGCCGGTGCGGATCCGCATCGACAGCGACGTCCACGTGCCGGCCGAGGTCTTCGGCACCAACGACGACCGGCGCCTCGGCGTGCCGGTGGTCGGTGCGCAGGTGGGCGATCGTCTGAAGGCGCGCCTGCGCCGCCGGTACCCGTCGCTCACCCGGGGGCCGGTCGGCTTCGACTGGGTGCGCACCTACGACCGGGTGGTGTCGAACTCGCAGTACACCCGGGACTGGGTGCGCCGGTGGTGGGAGGTCGACACCGCGGTGCTCAACCCACCGGTCACCCTGCAGACGCCGGGGGAGAAGGCGCCGATCATCCTGCACGTGGGTCGCTTCTTCGCCGCCCGTGAGGGTCACTCGAAGAAGCAGCTGGAGCTGGTCAAGGCGTTCCGGGCCCTGGTCGAACGGGGCCACGCCCCGGGGTGGGAGCTGCACCTCGTGGGAGGCTGCTCGGCCGCCGACCGGCCCTACCTCGACAAGGTGCTGGCCGAGGCGGAGGACCTGCCGCTGGTGCTGCACATCGACGCACCCGGCGCCGAGCTGCGCGACCTGTACGGCCGGGCTTCCATCTACTGGCACGCCACGGGGCTCGGTGAGGACGACCGCGCCGTTCCGGATCGCTTCGAGCACTTCGGCATCACCACCGTCGAGGCCATGTCCGCCGGCGCCGTCCCGGTCGTCATCGCCAAGGCCGGCCAGCTCGAGGTGGTCGAGCACGGGGTGAGCGGCTACCACTTCGACTCCCTGGCGCAACTGGTGCGCTTCACCGAGCAACTGGTCGGCGACGACGACCGGCGCACGGCCATGGCGGGCGCGGCGCGGGAACGGGCCGCGGGCTACGGCATGGTGCCGTTCGGGGAGCGCGTGCGCGACCTGGTGCGCGCCCTGGCCGACGACCCGATCGAGACCGAGGCCGAACCCGTGGCAGCACCCCCGACCGGGCGCCGCGGACCCGACGCCGGCGCGAGCCCTGTCCCCGAACCCCCGTTGGAGCCCTGATGTCCGTCGTCGAGGAGACCCCCACCGCCCGCCTCGGCCGGCGCGCCCGACGGGGCGCGCAGATCCTCACCTCCCCCACGCTGCTGCGCGAGCAGATCGAGTACCTGCGCCACGGCCCCGCGCCGGGCACCCCGCCCGTCGAGCCCACGCTGCGCTTCCCGGCCGATCCCTGGCACCCGCTCACGGAATCCCAGTGGCGCTCGCCGGCGGTGTGCAACATCTGCCGCTGGTCGGGCGAGGCCTTCGACGGCGCCCGACACGTGGAGTTCCAGCTCTGCCCCCGCTGCGGCAGCAGCGCCCGGGACCGCTTCCTGCTGTGGTGCTTCACCACCCGTACGCCGCGGCAGCCGTGGCTCCGGGTGCTGGAGACCAGCCCCCGGATGGGTGCGCCCTACCGGGAGGCGATGGGCGCCTGGTTCACCTATGCCGCCAGCGACTACGACGAGCGGGCCCACCGGGCCATGCTGCGCATCGACCTGCAGGCCATCGACCTCCCCGACGCCGCCGTCGACGTGCTGCTGACCCCGCACGTGCTCGAGCACGTGCCCGACACCGACGCCGCCCTGGAGGAGATCCTGCGGGTGCTGGCCCCGGGCGGTCGGATGTACCTCCAGGTCCCGATCCTGCAGGGCTTCACCGCACCGCCGACCGAACCGGAGTTCCACGGCGACCAGACGCCCGTCTTCTGGCGCTTCGGCTTCGACCTGACCGAACGGCTCCGGGACCACGGCTTCACCGCGACGGTGCTGTGCACCCAGCCCTTCAGCGACGCAGCCCGGCGCGGCGACGCCGCCTGGTCCACCGACACCGCGCCCGAGTTCGACGTGGCCTCCATGCTCGGCGGGGTCGTCCCGGAGGACCTCCGGGTGGTGCTGTCCCAGCGCCGCGCCGAGCGGCTGGGCCTGTGGAACGCCTACCAGTTCCTCACCTTCGAGTGCGTCAGGCACGGCCGAGGTCTCGCCGGCGGGGCCGCCAACGCGGCCGGTCGGCTGCGGGCGCACCTGCGCGGGACGTTCGCCCCGTAGGCGGCTCCGCCGCGGCGCCTCGCTGCGTCGCACGCCGGCACTCGTCCGGCCCGGGCCTGGGAGACTGCGAATCATGGCATCCACCACACCCACCGCGTCGGTCCCCGAGCCCATCGCCGCCGACACGTTCGCCCGTCCCCACTGGCTGTGGCTGGCGACCGTGCAGCCGGCCCTCGCCCTGCTCGGCGCCTGCGCCCTGAGCGGGCGGGCGGACGCCGCGCTGCGTGACGCGGGCCTGCCGCTGCCCGGCCGCCGTGTCCTGCAGGCCGCCTTCTGGGGCACGGTCGTGGTGCACGCCGGGGAGGCCGTGGCCGCACACCGGTGGGCGGGTCGGGCCGGCCTGTCCCGCTCCGCGGGGCGTTGGGCGGCACAGACCTTCTTCATGGGCTTCCCCTCGCTGCTGGCGCTGCGCCGCACGGCGAGGGCGTGATCGAGCCCGCACGCGTGCGGTGGCGGCGGTGGGGGCCGGTCGACCTGTCCGGTCGTGCACCGCGACCGGACGCGGGCCCGCTGGCACCCCGAACCGTCAGCGGTCGTGGCGTTCGAAGGTGTCGAGCAGGCGGCGGGCGGCGGCGGTGGGGGAGACCTCCCCCGCCCGCACCTCGGCCTCCAGGGCAGCGAGCTGGGCGGCGACCCGCGGGTCGGCGCGGAAGGCGCCGAGCAGCTCGTCGTGGATCTCGCTCCACATCCACGCCAGCGACTGGCGCGCCCGGTGCGAGGCCAGCTCGCCCGCACCGTCGACCGCGACGCGAAAGGCATCGACGGCCGCCCACACCTCGTCGACGCCGCGCTGCTCGAGCGCCGAGCACGACAGCGCCCGGGCCGACCACGACCGCCACTTGGGGCGCAGGAGCTGCAGGGCGTTGGCGTAGTCGGCCCTGGTGCGACCGGCGGCCGGGGCCAGATCGCCGTCGGCCTTGTTCACCACGACCAGGTCGGCGAGCTCCATGATCCCCCGTTTGATGCCCTGCAGCTCGTCGCCGCCGCCGGGGCTCACCAGCAGCAGGAACAGGTCGACCATGTCGGCCACCGCGATCTCGGACTGACCGACACCGATGGTCTCCACGATCACGACGTCGAAGCCGAACGCCTCGCACAGCAGCATCGCCTCACGGGTGCGGCGGGCCACGCCGCCCAGGTGGCCGCCGCCCGGCGAGGGGCGGATGTAGGCCTCACGCCGACGCGAGAGCTGCTCCATGCGGGTCTTGTCGCCCAGGATCGACCCGCCGGTGCGTGACGAGGACGGGTCCACGGCCAGCACCGCCACCCGGTG
The DNA here is from genome assembly GCA_025456085.1 of Acidimicrobiales bacterium. Classification (GTDB taxonomy): domain Bacteria; phylum Actinomycetota; class Acidimicrobiia; order Acidimicrobiales; family Acidimicrobilacustridaceae; genus JALOLF01. The sequence continues at coordinate 2,617 of JALOLF010000184.1, read as the reverse complement.
CCCCGCGTCGACGAGGTGCACCCCCAGCGCCTCGATGAAGGTCGACTTGCCCACGCCGGGCGGGCCGCTGATGCCGATGCGCACCGCCCCACCGGTGGCGGGCAGCAGCGCGTCGAGCACCGCAGCCGCCTCGATGCGGTGGTCGGCCCGGGTCGACTCCACCAGGGTGATGGCGCGCGACAGGGCGCGCCGGTCACCGGCACGGATGCCGTCGACGAGCTCGGACGGGGTGGGCACCTCGGGGGCTCTGGGTTCCGGGTCTGCCGCCGGGCTCAGGCGGCCGGGCGGCGCTTCGAGCGGACGAGGTCCAGCACCGTGCGGGCGGCCTCGACGATATTGGTGCCGGGACCGAAGATGGCGCTCACGCCCGCGGCGTAGAGGGCGTCGTAGTCCTGCGGGGGGATCACCCCGCCGCACACCACCAGCACGTCCTCGGCGCCGGCCCTGCGCAGCTCCTCGATGAGCTGGGGCACCAGCGTCTTGTGGCCCGCGGCCTGGCTCGACACCCCGACGACGTGCACGTCGTTCTCGACCGCGTCGCGTGCTGCCTCCTCGGGGGTCTGGAACAGTGGGCCGACGTCGACGTCGAAGCCCAGGTCGGCGAAGGCGGTGGCGATGACCTTGGCGCCGCGGTCGTGGCCGTCCTGGCCCATCTTGGCCACCAGCATCCGGGGCCGGCGGCCCTCCTCGGCGGCGAAGGCCTCGATCTCGCCCTGGATGGCGGCGTAGCCGTCGTCGCCCTCGTAGGCCGCGCCGTACACGCCCGAGATGCTGCGCACCTCCGCCCGGTGCCGGCCGAACACGGCCTCCATGGCGTCGGAGATCTCCCCGACGGTGGCCCGAGCCCGGGCGGCCTCCACGGCCAGGGCCAGCAGGTTGGCGCCGCCCCGGGCACCCTCGGTGAGGGCGTCGAGCGCGGCCCGGCAGGCCGCCTCGTCCCGGCTGTCACGGACCCGCTGCAGCTTGGCGATCTGCTCCTCGCGCACCTTGGTGTTGTCGATGTCGAGCACGTCGACGTGGTCGGGCTGCGGCGGTTGGTACCTGTTGACGCCGACCACGACCTCCTCGCCCCGGTCGACGCGGGCCTGGCGGCGCGCCGCCGACTCCTCGATGCGCAGCTTGGGCATGCCCGAGGCCACCGCCCTGGTCATGCCGCCGAGCTCCTCGACCTCCTCGATGAGCGCCCACGCCGCGTCGGCCAGGGCCTGGGTGAGGCTCTCGATGTAGTAGCTGCCGCCCAGCGGATCCACCACGTGGGTGATGCCGCTCTCCTCGGCCAGGATGAGCTGGGTGTTGCGGGCGATGCGGGCCGAGAAGTCGGTGGGCAGGCCGAGGGCCTCGTCGAAGGCATTGGTGTGCAGGCTCTGCGTGCCGCCCAGCACCGCGGCCATGGCCTCGACGGTCGTGCGCACCACGTTGTTGTACGGGTCCTGCTCGGTGAGCGACACGCCCGAGGTCTGGCAGTGGGTGCGCAGCATGAGCGACTGGGGCTTGGCCGGCTCGAACTGCGACATGACCCGGTGCCACAGCAGCCGGGCGGCGCGCAGCTTGGCCACCTCCATGAAGAAGTTCATGCCGATGGCGAAGAAGAAGCTGAGCCGACCGGCGAACTCGTCGACGTCGAGGCCCTTGGCCAGCGCGGCCCGCACGTACTCGTGGCCGTCCGCGATGGTGAAGGCCAGCTCCTGCACCGCCGTCGCGCCGGCCTCCTGCATGTGGTAGCCGGAGATCGAGATCGAGTTGAACTTCGGCATCTCACGGGCCGTGAACTCGATGATGTCGGCCACGATCCGCATGCTGGGCTCGGGCGGGTAGATGTAGGTGTTGCGGACCATGAACTCCTTGAGGATGTCGTTCTGGATGGTCCCGGCGAGCTTGGCCCGCTCCACGCCCTGCTCCTCGCCGGCCACGATGAACATGGCCAGCACGGGGATGACCGCCCCGTTCATGGTCATCGACACGGTCATCTTCTCGAGGGGGATCTCGTCGAAGAGGACCTTCATGTCCTCCACCGAGTCGATCGCCACGCCCGCCTTGCCGACGTCGCCGACCACGCGAGGGTGGTCGCTGTCGTAGCCCCGGTGGGTGGCCAGGTCGAACGCCACCGACAGGCCCATCTGGCCCGCGGCCAGGTTGCGGCGGTAGAAGGCGTTGGACTCCTCGGCGGTGGAGAACCCGGCGTACTGGCGGATGGTCCACGGTCGGTTGGCGTACATGGTGGCCCGTACGCCGCGCACGAAGGGGGCGAAGCCGGGCAGGGTGTCGGCGGCGTCGACGGTGGCGAGGTCGGCGCCGGTGTAGAGGGGCTTCACCTCGAGGCCCTCGGGGGTGTGCCACACGAGGGAGTCGGCGTCCGCGCCCTTCAGGTCCTTGGAGGCCAGTGCCTTCCAGTCGTCGACGGTCTTGGAGTCCGCAGGTGTGTCGCTCACGGGCGCAAGGCTACGGGAGACACCCGGCCGGGCTGAAATGCGCCGAGCGCCCGGTGCCGACGGGCCGCGGCGACGCGCACGAGGTCGCGTCGCCGGACGACCGCGACGCGCACGAGGTCGCGTCGCCGGACGATCGCGACGCGCACGAGGTCGCGTCGCCGGACGACCGCGACGCGCACGAGACCGCG
>JALOLF010000183.1 GCA_025456085.1 Acidimicrobiales bacterium | reverse complement strand
CGGGGAGCCCGACCCGAGGGCGATGGCCCGCAGGGGGTTCGGGTCGCCCGACCCCGTCGTGGCGTCGAGCCAGCGGCCGAGCCACCCGGTGGTGCGTGCCTGCCCCGGCAACGCCGACCACCACGTGTCGAGGGCGGCGAAGTGCGATCGGCTCTGCTCGTCGAAGCCGATGCCCGCCACCGCGGCCAGCGTGCCGTCCTGCCAGCGGCTCGCCAGCGGGGCGAGCGACGGGTGCAGCGCCCACTGGTCGGTGCCGGCCAGCGCCACCAGCTCGGCCTCGGGCACGGCCAGCGTGGGCCGGGCGTCGCGGTAGCGACCGTCGGCGGGTGGCAGGGTGTTGAGGGCGTCGTTGCCGCCCGAGAGCTGGACCACCACCAGCGTCCGCGGCGGCCGCGGCGGCGTCGTGGTCGCGGTGCTGGACGTCGACGGGGCCGTGGCCTGTTCGACCTGGTCGCTCACCAGCACCCGCCACGCGGCGTAGCCGGTCGCGGTGACGCCGGCGGCGGCAGCGCCCGTGGCGATGAATCGACGGCGGGTGAGCATCGGTCCTCCTAGGCCAGCACCAGGTCGGGAGAGGCCAGTGCCACGGCCAGCACCGCCGGGGCGTTGCCGCCCCCGCTGCCGAGGCCCGCCAGCGCGTCACGGGTCGGCTCGCTGAACCCCTCGGGTTGGCCCAGGGCGTCGGCCAGGTCGTCGAGGTCCCCCGCCGCCGCGGCCCGCATCGCCGGTGCGTCGACGGGTGCCGCCTGCGCCACGTCGACGGCCATGTTGGTGCGAGCCACGGTCGCCGAAGCGCCGAGCCATGCCCGGCCGCTGGGCCAGCCGGACACGTTGGGGGCGAACCACGGCAGCTGGCCGGCCGGTTGCAGGCGCTGACCGGCGACGGGGAGCACCATGGCCGGATCGGCGCCGGTGGCCTTCAGCGCGGACACCAACCACGGCACGGGTGGCTGCACCACGGGCGTGCGATCGCGCTCGAGGCCTTCCTCGAGGACGGCACGCACGAGCGGCCGGACGCGCAGCTCATCGTTGCGGAACCCCGTGGCCAGCCGGTCGAGCAGCGCCTGGTCGAGGTCGGGACCGAGGATCGCCCGGGCGAGCTCTCCGACGACGAAGGCGGCACAGGCGTCCTGCGAGACGACCGCGTCGACGACCGAATCGACGTCGTGCACGCCGCGCACGCCCAGGTAACGCTGGGGCGTGTCGTCGTGCCGGTCCGGCACGAACGCCGACGCACCTGTCTCGCGCACCACCCGCCAACCGGTCAGGGCCACCGCGCCGGCCCGCACGTCGGCCTCGGTGTAGTTGCCGATCCCCAGGGTGAACAGCTCGAGCAGCTCCCGGCTGTAGTTCTCGTTGACCGCACCCCGCTGGCTGGAGACGCCGTCGAGGTAGAGCAGCATGGCCGGGTCGACCGTCGCGGCACGGACCAGGTCGGGGAAGGCACCCATCGCCAGCTCGCCGAAGGTCCGCAGCTGCTGGGCGAGGAGCCCCGGGTACTTCACCACCGGCAGGGTCGACACGAAGTGCCCGTGCCAGAACCACCGCATCCACTCCTCGAGTGGCCGCGGGGTGACGACCATGGCCCGCAGCCAGCCACCGATCCCCCGGGCGATCAGCTCCCGGTTCGCCGGTCCACCGCCGACCTCGAAGGCCGAGAAGTCGACGTCGGCCCACGGATCGGTGGCCGCGGCCACCCCGTTGCCGGCTGGGTCGACGAGCTGGTCGAGCACGGCGTCGACCCCACGGGCCTCGAGCTCGTCGAGCTGGCCCGGGGCGAGGCCGAACCCGACCCGCCGGTACAGCCACGCGATCTTCTCCCGGTCGGTCACGGGACCAGTGTCGTCCAGGAGTATGAGGAAGCTGTGAGCAGCGCGTCAGCGAAGGGCGACGTGCTGCGGGCCGTGACGGCGTGCCGGTAGGTTGCGCGTGATGGACGACCGCGGGATGACCTACGTGTCGGTGATTGGCGGTTACGACGCCGACCCGGCAACCCTCGCCGACGCAGAGGAGGTGGGACGGCTGCTGGCCGAGGCCGGGTCCGTCGTCGTGACCGGCGGACGTTCGGGGGTGTCGGCCGCGGCGTCGAAGGGCGCCGCCGAGGCGGGCGGCGTCGCGCTCGGCATCCTGCCCGGCCGGGACCGCTCGCAGGCCAACCCGTGGCTCACCTACGCGGTCACGACCGGGCTCGGCGACACCCGCAACGCGCTGGTGGCCATGAACGGCGACGCGGTCATCGCCCTCGACGGTGCCTACGGGACGCTGTCCGAGATGGCCCACGCCCTCAACGAGGGCAAGACCGTGATCGGCCTCGGCGCCTGGCAGCTCCGCCGGGCCGGCACCGACGACGCGGCCGTCGTGCAGGTCGCCACGGCGGCCGAGGCCGTCGCCGCCGCGCTCAAGGCCGCTCGGAGCTGAGCGCCGCAGCCCGCAACAGCTCGACCCGGTGCACGTCGTGCACGCCGAGGTCGCCCGGCGACACCAACCCGCACGACGTCGTGCGTTAGGTTCGGACCCGTCAGGGCAGGGACGGGGCTGGGTCGACACGGTCGGCTCCACTCGCCACACCGGGGGTAGTCATGGACAGCACACCGATCCACCAGACCCGGCGACGCGGGCGGGCGGCGCGCCTGCTCACCCGGGGTGTCGCGCTCCTGGGCGCGACCCTGCTGCTGGGGATCACCGCCTGCAGCGACGACGCCGAGGACGCTGCCCCACCAGCGGAGGACCGCACCACTTCGGGCACCTCGACCGAGACCAGCGCGCCACCGGCCGACCCGCTGCTCCTCCCCACGGATCTGGGCGACGTGCAGGGGGTCGACAGCGCGGTCGAGGGCGTGCGCGCCTTCCACGCCATGCCGTATGCCGCCGAGCCCACCGGCGAGAACCGCTGGCGCCCACCCCAGCCCCGCGACCCCTATGACGGCACGTTCGAAGCGACCGCGCCCGGCGCGTCGTGCCCGCAGATGGTCGAGGGAGTGGTCGGTCAGTTCACGATCACCCCGGACCCCGCCGAGGACTGCCTCACCGTCAGCGTCTGGTCGCCCGACGACGCCGCGGACCTGCCGGTCATGGTCTGGTTCCACGGCGGCGGTCTGCAGTCCGGCTCGGCGGAACAGCCGCTCTACATCGGGGACAACCTGGCGGCCCGCGGGGTGGTGGTCGTCGGCGCCAACTACCGCCTCGGCCCGTTCGGCTACCTCGCCACCGAGGAGCTGGCCGCCGAGAGCGACGACGGCTCGGTCGGCAACTACGGCCTCGCCGACCAGCGGGCGGCGCTCGAATGGGTGCAGCGCAACATCGCCGCGTTCGGCGGCGATCCCGAGAACGTCACGATCTTCGGCGAGTCCGCCGGAGGATTCTCGGCGTGCGGCCACCTGGCGTCGCCGGCATCCGAGGATCTGTTCGACAAGGCGATCATCCAGAGCGGCGGCGGCTGTGATCGGCTCCAGAGCCGGGACGACGCGCTCGCCGCCGGAGCAGCACTGCTCGGGGCCACCGGCTGCGAAGACATCACCTGCCTGCGCGACCTGCCGACCGACCAGGTGCTCGCCGCCGGCTTCGATCCCGTGCTCGTGGCCGACGGCGTCGTGCTGTCCGACACCGCCAGCCAGCTCGCCGAACGCGGCGACCTGGACGGCATCCCGGTGCTGATCGGCTCGAACGGCACCGAGGCGACGCTGTTCACGCTGACCATCACCGAGCCCACCGAGGAGGGCCTGCTGGAGCTGTTCGCGGAGATGAGCGACCAGCCCGAGGAGCTGCTGGCCCTCTATCCGGCCGAGCAGTACGAGAACAACCTCGAGCGCTACCGGACCATGTGGACCGACGCCGTCTTCGCGTGCCCGACCCTGGGGTTCGCCGAGACCGCCACGAACGACACGTTCGTGTACCACTACGTGTACCGGTCGCCCAGCGATCCCTTCGGCTTCGGCCCCACCCACGGGGCGGAGCTGCCACCGCTGTTCGGCCACCCCGAGGGCATCCGCGGCCTCGAGGCCGGTCTGAGCGACCCCGAGACCAAGCAGGTGTCCGAGCAGATGCAGGCCGCCTGGGTGGCCTTCGCCACCACCGGCGACCCGGGCGAGGTCTGGGTGCCCTACGCCGACGGGCAGCAGATCACGCAGATGGACGCCGAGTTCACCCTCGTCGACGAGATCCGCGGCGGGCGCTGCAAGGCGGTCCTCGAGCTCACCGACGCCGCCGCTTGAGCGACGCCGCCGCTTGAGCGTCGACGGCCGGCTACAGATCCAGCAGGTACCGCAGCGCCCGACCGACCTCGAACACCGTCGCAGCATCCGCCCGACCGATCGGGGCGACCAGCCGCCGATCCGACACCGACTTCACGTCCTCGCACTTCGCATAGCTGACCTCGTCCAGACCTGACGAAGCAGGGTCGATCTCGTTGTGCGACGGCAGGTCACGCCGAGCCGTCGTGCAGGGAACCACGATGACCACACCGGCAGGACTCTCGTTGAGCGGATCAGCGGACACCTCCACCGCAGGCCGTCGACCGGCCTGCTCACGGCCGACCGGATCACCGACGTCGACGAGCCAGATCTCTCCCCGCCGCGGTGTCATCGAGACGCATCACCGTCGGCGGCCTCCCCGACCGCGCGCTCGCGCCCGACCTCGGCCCAGCGCACGGCGTCGCTGCGGAGCGCCTCGTAACCGGCGGTGAACTCCTCGAAGAAGAGCCGTCGCTCCAGCGCGTCGGCTGCATCGTCGAGGAGTTGGGTCATCGGCCGTCCCGTCCGACCCGCCATGGCAGCGAAGCGGTCTCGTGTTCGCTCGCTCACCCTGATGGTCGTGCTCACGGCGCGCAGAATACAGATCAGCAGTTGACCCTGACGACGGAGCCGACGGCATCTTCGGCGACACCCGACGTGCCATCTCCAACAGTGATGAACGCCGTCGCCGTGACGGATGACCTTCGCCTCTGTGAGCGACCGGTCACGAGCGCGACAACGCTCGTAGGCCTGCATCCAACAGACCGAGAAGAAAGCCACCTGACCGATCTGGCCTCGGCACCGGCATCGCCGCTGGACCCCGCATCATCCGATGCCCGCAGCGACGTCGGCTCCGACCCCTCGGGACAGCCGCCACGAGCGCCCGTCCGATGACGACGGGTCAGGAGGTGCATCATGGACCGGCACCACCACCCCACCGACGACCTGCTCGGCCGCTCGCTCGATCGGCGCACGCTGCTGCGGGGTGCGGCCCGTACCGCTGCCGGCCTGTGGGTGGTCGGCAGCCTCGGCGGCCTGGCCGGCGCCTGCGGTGGCGGGGACGAGGAGTCCACCGCCACGAGCACGGGCGGCGGCGCGAACACGTTGCCGGCAAAGGTCAAGGTCGGCGTCATCGCGCCCCTGTCCGGCTTCGCCCAGTTCGTGGGCGAACTGACCGAGCGTGGGGTCCAGGCGGCGATCCAGCACCTGGTCGACGACGAGGTGCTGCCCGGCACGACCGTCGACTACCAGATCGTCGACGCCCCCGTGGAGCAGGGCGCCCAGGGCGCCGTGAACGCCTACAACCAACTGGCCGCCGACCCCGAGATCATGGGTGTGCTGTGGGCAGCGCTCCCCGGCGTGCAGGAGGCGGCGACCCAGATCGGGCGCGACCAGATGCCCGTGCTCCTCACCACCACCGACGCGTACTCACCGGGGTGGCTCGACCCGGCGGCGATGCCCACGATCTACCAACTGCTGCCCCCGAACAACTGGCTGCTCGACACGATGTGCCAGTACGCGGGCAACGACCGCGGGTACGCCACCACCGCACTCATGCTCGACACGTCCGTGTACACCAGCAGCTGGCGCGACAGCTTCACCGAGACCGCCGAAGCGGCCGGACTGGAAGTCGTGGGCGTCGAGGAGTTCACCATCTTCACGCCCGACTTCGGTGCCCAGCTCCAGCGGCTCAAGAGCGCCGCGCCGCAGTGCCTGCAGATCTGGGGGCTCGATGAGAACGTCGCCCGCATCGGCCAGGGCCTCGCCGACCTCGACGCCCTCTACGTCGACACGCCCACGGCCCGCAGCGGCGAGGGCTGGCACCCCCAGCTCCTCGGCCCAGGCGGGGCGTTCGGCGCGAGCTGGGCTGCGCTCCCCGGCGACGCGGCGCAGCCCTACATCATCAGCGTGTGGTACGTCGGCGGCTCGACGCAGGCACCGGAGATCACCCCACTCAACCAGTGGGTGCTCGACGCCACGGGCAACCCGCCCGAGGGCGGCGAAGAGCTTCCCGCCAACGGCCTGTGGGCGCTGCTGGAGGCCGCCCGCCAGGCCGGGTCCACCGACCGCGACGCCGTCAGCGAGACCCTCCCCGGTCTGCGCACCCAGTTCGCCACCCTCCCGTTCACGCTCGACCCCGACACCCACGTCACGCTCACCCGCGACGACATCACCCTGTCCACCTTGGAGCGCCGTGCCGGGCCGGCCGACACCGACCCGCCCTACGTGCTCGGCCGCGAGGTCACCAGCCCTGACCCGCGGTCACCCGGGGCCGCCGGCCCGCTCGCTCCCTCGGTGCTCGTGCGCCCCACCCTCGAAGCCAACCTGCGGGCCCAACCCGAGTACATGGCCTACATCCTCGAGAACGGCTTCGGCACCCAGTGCACCAAGTCCCCGCCCGACGCCACCGGCGAGGACGTCGAGATGACCGACGACTGCAAGATCCACTGAGGCGGGAGGCGCAGTGCACGACGACGGAACCGCCCTGTGGTCCGCCACCCGGCTCGCCGACGCCATCCGCACGAAGGACCTCGCCAGCCGCGAGCTCCTCGAGCTCTACCTCGCCCGCATCGAGCGGCTGAACCCACTCGTCAACGCGGTCGTCACCCTCGACGCCGACCGCGCCCGGGCCGCCGCCCGGGCCGCTGACGAGGCCCTGACCCGGGGCGAGACGGCCGGTCCGCTGCACGGACTCCCGGTCACCGTCAAGGACGCCATCGAGGTGGTCGGCGTGCGCTCGACCGGTGGTGCGGTCGAGCTGCGCGACCACGTCCCGGCCGCCGACGCCCCCGCAGTAGCCCGCCTGAAGGCCGCCGGGGCGATCGTGTTCGGCAAGACCAACTGCCCGCGC
>JALOLF010000068.1 GCA_025456085.1 Acidimicrobiales bacterium | reverse complement strand
CAACGAGTCGTCCCGGGCGATCCCGTACGCCTCACGGATCGAGGCGAACACCTCCGCCTGCTTCACCGTGTCCACACCCAGATCCGCCTCCAGATCCAACTCCGGATCCAGCAGGTCAGGCGGATAGCCGGTCTGGTCGGCCACGATCCCCAACACCCGCTCCGCCACCACATCCCGCGCCGTCACCGGCACCACCACCGCCGGAGCCGCCGGAGCCGGAGCCGCCGGAGCGGCGGGAACCGGCGCCGGAGCCGCCGGGGCGGCGGGAGCCGGCGCCACCGGCGCAGGGGCCGGCGCCGGCCGCACGGTGGGCGCGACCGACGGCGCGGCGGCGGGCAGCACGGACGGCGCCGTGGCCGGACCCTGGTCGGCGACCCGCAGCCGGCGCTGCACCACCTCGAGGGACGGTTCGTCGTAACCGGTGATGGCACGCAGCCAGGCGGTCCACGCCACGGGGTCGACGACGCGGTAGGCGTAGCCGAGCTCCTCGGGGTTGCGATGGCGACCGTCCGCCACGGGGGTGCGGCGCAACAGCAGCATGCTGATCTGCGATCCGAAGCCGGCTGCCAGTCGCAGGGCGTACTCGACGGGATAGACCCCACCTCGGGACAGGTTCAGCGCGCCGAGCTCCGGATCGATCTCCTTGAAGTTCGCCACCGGTGGCACGAGCCCGGTCTCGAGCGACTTCACCGCCACCACGTCCTCGATGCCCACGCCCATCGGGTGGCCGGTGAACCCCTTGGTGTTGGCGATGACGACACGGTCGGCGTCGGCGCCGAAGACCTGGCGCAGGGCATGGATCTCGGCCGAGGCGCTGCCGCCACGCGCCGGGGTGTAGGTCTCGTGGGAGACGAACACGGTCTGGGGCGCCATGACGGCCCGGGACACCCGGCCCCGCCACTCGGCCTGGCGCACGACGTCCTCCATGACCATGCCGATGTGCTCGACGTCGAGGCGGGTGCCGTGGTAGGCGCTGTTGGCCGTCACCGTGCCGAGCACCTCGCAGATGGGCTGCACCCCGCGCTGGCGGGCCGCGTCGGCGCTCTCCACCACGATGGCGGCCGCGCCCATGCCCATGATCATCCCGTGGCGACGCTGGTCGAAGGGCAGCGCCGCCTCCTCGACGACATCGTCGGTGGCCGCAGCCCCCGAGGCGAGGAACCCGGCGCCGATCCAGCCCAGGAGCTGGTCCGAGGTGACGTCGTCGGCGGCCAGGATGACCACCCGGCGGCAACGCCCGGCGCGGATCCAGTCCTCGGCCAAGGCCACCGCCTGGGTGGTGCTGGCGCACGCCGCGTTGACCTGGGTGTTCGGCCCCCGCGCCCCGATGAGCTCGGCGAACTGGGAGTGCCCCATGGACAGGATGCGGAACAGGAACCGCCGGTCGAAGCGGTACTCGTGCTCCTCGATCTCGAGGCGCAGGTCGTGGATGCGGCGGTCGACCTCCTCGAGCGCCGTGCCGGTCACCCCGCCGGCCACGAGACGCTCACGCAACCCCTCGAGGTCGCTGAGGTGCTCGCGGCGGGCGTGGTCGGTCCAGAAGCGGCCGAGGTCCTCCGCGAAGGCGTCGTAGCCGGGGAAGGCCGAGGCGAACACGATGCCGGTGTCGTCGCGCAGGGCGTCGGGCAGTGCCCACCCCTCGGGCAGCTTCGTGCCCTTGGTCGTGGTCTTGTAGCGCATCACGAGCGGGATGCCGGCGTCGCGCAGGGCGTCGAGGCCCGCCGCGATGGCGAGCTGGGTCACCCGGTCGAGCGCCGCGAGGCGGTCGCTGTCGACGCCGTAGTCGGCCTCGAGGTCCATCTGGCCGCCGCGGGCCGCGAGCTTGATGACCTCGTCGGGGCTGTCGATCTCCTCGAGGCGCGGCATGCCCTCCTCGCTCTTGACGAGGCGGGTGATGTGCTTGTCGAGCAGCTCGTGGCGCAGCTTGGTGGGGATCACGTCGATGAGCTGCTCGCCGTGCAGCAGACGGGCGAGGTTGGGATCGTCGAAGATCCGCTCGGTGCCCGGCAGGCCGAGCGCGGCCCCGCTCACCACGACGGGCTCGTGCAGGCCACCCCCCGGACCGCTCGCGAAGCCGGCGCCGGGCGCGGGTGCGGAACCACCGCGGCCCTCGAGGATACGCCGTCCCTGGTCGAGCACATCGGCGAACAGGTGGCCGAGCTCCAGGAAGGCGGCCTCCGAGGCCGGCGGCGTCGCGGCCGACGCCCCGGGGCTCGGTGCCGTCGCCACCGGGGTGGCGGACGGGACCGCGACCGGGGCGGGCACGGCGGCGGGGGCCGGCGGCTGCTCGGCGCGCCCCACACCCAGGCCGGCGGCGTAGAGGCCGCACAGCGCCTGGTTGAACGCCACCACCGCTCCCTGCTTGGGGTGGTTGGTGAACAGGTTGAGCACGTCCTCGTCGCCGAGCACGTCGGACGCGAAGCCCTGCAGGGCCCGCTTGGGCCCGACCTCGACGAACACCCGGGCGCCGGCGTCGTACAGGGTGCGCAGGCCGTCGACGAACTGCACCGGTGAGGCCACCTGCCGGCACAGCAGGTCGAGCATGTCGTCGAGGGTGTCGGGGCCCATCGGGTAGAACCGCCCGGTCACGTTGGACACGATGGGCAGCTCGGGCGAGCGCAGCTCGAGGCGCTGCAGCGCGGCCCGCAGGGGCTCGGAGGCGGGGGCCACGATCTCGGTGTGGAAGGCGTGGCTCACCGGGATCTGCACGACCTGCCACCCCCGGGCCTGGCCCGCCTCGATGGCGCGCATGACGGCCTCGGTGGAACCACCGATCACCGACTGGCTCAGGCAGTTCACGTTGGCCACGACCACGTAGCCGTCGATCTCGGCCACGAGCTGACGAACCTCGTCCAGCGGTGCGAACACCGCTGCCATGGCGCCGTTGTCCTCGACGGCGATGTGCGCCATCTCCGAGCCGCGGGCGCTGACGGCCTCGAGCGCCGAGGGGAAGGTGAGCGAGCCGGCCGCCACGAGCGCGCCGTACTCCCCCAGGCTGTGGCCCATGACCAGGTCGGGCACGACGCCGTAGGCCGCGAGGAGCTTCGTGAGGGCCAGGTCGGTGGCCAGCACCGCGGGCTGGGTGATCTCGGTCTGGCGCAGATCCTCCTCGGCGCGGGTCACCGCGTCGGGGTCGTCGCCGTCCACGAAGATGAACTCGCTCAGCGGCCTGCCCTCGAGCAGCGGCGTCATCACGTCGTCGGCCTCGGCGAACACCTCGGCCACGACGGGCTCGACCTGGCGCAGGTCCGCGAGCATGTTCGCGTACTGCGAGCCCTGACCGGTGTACAGGAACGCCACCTGCGGCGCCTCGCCGCTGCCGCGGAACACGCCACGGCCGCGCAGGGCCCGCCACGCTGCGGGCACGCCGCTGTCGACGGCCTTGAGCGCCCGAGCGGCGCGGTCCGCGAGCTCCGCCGCGTCGCCGTAGTCGATGACGACCCGCTCCGCGCTGCGCAGGGCCCGCTCGCTGGGGGCCTGCGGGGCCGGGGCCCGCCCCGCCTCCGCCTCGGCCTGCACGGCACGCAGCTGCTCGACCAGGCCGGCCTCGTCGGCCGCCCCCAGCACGAGGGCGCCGCGCAGCGGGACCTTCGGCTCCGCTCCGCTCGAGCCGGCGCCCGGCACGGCACCGGCCGAGGTCGTCGAGGGCAGGTCGGCCCCGACGGCGACCAGCCGCGAGCCGTTGCCCCGCAGCCGACCGGGGACGTGCTCTTCGAGCACGCAGTGGAAGTTGGTCCCACCGAACCCGAAGGCACTCACCCCCGCGGTGCGCACCTTGCCCGCCGGGACCTCCCAGTCGCGCAGCTCGGTGTTGACCCGCAGCGGCGACGTCGACCAGTCCACGTTGGGGTTGGGCTCCGCGAAGTTGAGGCTCGGCGGCAGCACCTTGTGGTAGAGGGCCATGGCCGTCTTGAACAGCCCGGCGGCGCCGGCGGCACCCTTGAGGTGGCCGATGTTGGACTTCACCGACCCCAGCGCCACGGAGCCGGGCGCCACGCCCGCCTCGCTGAACACCTCGGTGACCGAGCCCACCTCGACGACGTCGCCCACGCGGGTCGACGTGCCGTGGGCCTCGATGAGCGTGCAGTCGGCGGGCGAGAGCCCGGCGTTGCGCCAGGCCCGCTCGACGGCGAGCTTCTGACCGACGGGGTTGGGCGCGGTGATGCCCTTGCCCCGACCGTCGGACGCCCCGCCCACGCCACGCAGCACCGCGTAGATGCGGTCGCCGTCGCGCTCGGCGTCGGCAAGGCGCTTGAGCAGGAGGAGCGCCATGCCCTCGCCCATCACGAAGCCGTCGGCGCCGGCGTCGAAGGGTCGGGTCCCCGTGGCCGAGAGGGCGCCGATCTTGCAGAACTTGACGAAGGTCGACGCTCCCATGTTGCGGTCGATGCCGCCGGTGATGACGGCGTCGAACTCGCCGGTGACGAGACCCTCGAGGGAGGAGTCGATGGCGGCCATGGCCGAGGCGCACGCCGCGTCGACCACGAAGTTGGGCCCGTGCAGGTCGAACAGGTTGGCGATGCGGCCCGCCATGCAGTTGCCGAGCTCGCCGGGCATCGTGTCCTCGGTGATCTCGGGGAGCAGGCCGTCGAGGTTGGCGTGGTACTGCCCGCGGATGGCGGCCTGCACGTCGGCGGGCAGGGCGGCGAAGTCGGGCGCGCGGTCGAGCTCGCGGGCGAGCTCGGGGAAGGTGGCGCGCAACGCGGTCAGGTAGTGCTTCTCCCCCGCCATGGCGTTGCCCAGGATCACCGCGGTGCGTTCGCGGTCGAGGGGGCGCTCGGGGGCGCCGTAGTCGGCCAGGAGGCGACGGGTCGCCGACACCGCCCACCGCTGCGAGGGGTCCATGGCCTCGGCCACCTTGGGCGGCACCGGCAGGTGCCAGCCGAACGGGTCCCACTCGAAGTCCCGCACCCAGCCGCCGATCTGGGAGTACGTCTTGTCGGGGGCCTTCGGATCGGGATCGAAGTAGAGGGCGGGATCCCAACGCTGGGGATCGACGGGCGAGATCGAATAGCGGCCGCCGGTGATGTTGGACCAGAAGGCCTCGGCGTCGGGGGCGTCGGGCATGATCGCGGCCATGGCCACGATGGCCACGGCGTTGCCGGATGAGTCGGTCATCGGTTCCCCTCTGGGGGCGCTGGGGCCGGAGCGATCCGGCACGAGATCTCGGACGGGGTCGGTTCGAGGGACGTCGCCACGGGCACGACGTCAGGCCCGGCCGTAGACGAGGTCGGCCACATGGTCCATGTCGGCGAGCTGGCCGGCCTGGGCGGCGAGCACGGCAGGCAGCCCGACGCTGGCCTCGAGCCGCTTTGCCGCGTCGCCGGCCACCTCGCCTGCGCCGGCGACGAGGCGCACCCCGTCGGTGGCGATCTTGAGCGCCGCCTCCCGGGCGAAGATGCGCGAGATGGCGGCCAGGCCCTCCGCCCCGAACCGGCCGTCGGCCTTGGCGTTGAGCGTGCCGGCGGCGGCACCCGACGCCCGTCGGGCCAGGCTGGCCGCACCTTCGGCCCAGGCGACGAGCTCACCGAGGCGCAGCAGCACGTGCTGGTTGCGGGTGAGGCGGCCGAGGCGGCACTCCTCCATCGTGGCGGCCAGGGCGTGGAAGGCCAGGGCCGTCGCGGCGGCGCCGCAGCCGGGGCTGGACGCCTCGAGGGCTTCCATCTCCCGACCCAGCCCGTGGTAGTGCTCGCCGCGGCTCTTCAGGTGGAGCTGCCACCGGTCACGGCTGATCGTCATCTCCATGATCTCCGAGGTGCCCTCGTAGATGGTGGTGATGCGGACGTCGCGCTTGATCTTCTCGACCAGGTACTCGTGGGTGTAGCCGTAGCCCCCCAGGGCCTGGATGGCCGCCTCGGCGGCCGCGTTGCCGGCCTCGGAGGCCAGGTACTTGGCGATGGCGCCCTCGGTGGTGAGGATGCCCTCGCCGTCGTCGAGGCGCTCCGCGGTCTCCTCGATGGCGGCCCGTGCGGCCTCGAGGCGCACCACGTGGGGCACGATCAGCTTGTGGGTGTACCCCTGCTTCTCGGACAGGGGCCCGCCGGCCTGGATGCGCTCGGCGGAGTACGGGATGGCCCGGTCGAGCGCCGCCCAGCCGCAACCCAGGCCGAACGCCGCCACCATGAGCCGCGTGTAGCCGAACACCTGCTGGGCCTGCCACAGGCCCTGGCCCTCCTCCAGCCCGACCAGGTCGGCCGGGTCGACACGCACGTCGTCGATGAACAGCGCGGCCGTGTTCGACAGGCGGATGCCGTGCTTGTCCTCGTGCTTGCCGTGCGTGAAGCCGGGCGTGTCCTTCTCCACCACGAACCAGGTGGGACCACCGGGCGCCAGCGCCAGCACCGAGTACAGGTCGGCCACCCCGCCGTTGGAGATCCACTGCTTGCGACCGTTCAGGATGTAGCCGACCACCTGTCCGTCCTCTTCGACGGGCACGGCCGTGGTCTTCATGGAGGCCAGGTCGCTGCCCGCCTCGGGCTCGGTTGCCCCGTACGCCATGAGCAGGCCGTCGGCGGCGATCCGCCCCATCCAGCGCTGCTTCTGCTCCTCGGTGCCGCCGACCGTGATGGGGTCGGAGCCGAGGAAGGTGGCGAGCACCGAGGTGGCCACGCCGAGGTCGATCTCGGCCATGCGCTCGCACACCCGGTAGACGTCGAAGGTGGAACCGCCCATGCCCCCGTACTCCTCGGGGATGAACAGGAGCTGGATGCCGAGGTCCTCGCTGCACATGCGCCGCACGATCCCCTCGGGGAACTCGTCGGCCTCGTCGAGCTGGATGAGCAGCGCCTCCGGGAGCTCGCGTCGAGCGAACTCGCTGATGGACTCGAGCGTCATGTCGAGCATCTCTGCGTCGAGCCCTGCTGCCATGGTGTGTCGTCTCCTGTCTTCGTGGTCGTCGCCGATCGAACGGGAGCGGCGCGCGGGGGTGCTGGTGGTGGAGGGTGTGGGCCCGAGTGTAGGGAAACCGGGGCCCCTCTGAGGTGCGATGCGGCCCGGATCGCGGGCCGAAGGGCGCACTTCTGCCCGGCGACCGGGCGCCGTCGTCAAGATGACCGAAAGCTGACCGTCCCGACCGTCATCTGGCGTTCATCCCGTGTAGCGCGGGGTGGCGCGCACGGGCGACGCGGCGGACGTCGTGGTGGTGGTCGTGGACGGGGGTGGCGGGGTGTCGCCGCGTCCCAGCTCCGCGCAGGTGACGGTGACGGACGCGTCGGTGCCGACGGTGGCCGTGGGCTGTTCGACGGTCGACATGACGCGGAAGTCGCCGGTGACCGCCTCCGGGGTCACCGTCATCAGCAGGTAGCCGTTGTCGTCCGCGTTGGCGTAGTCGAGACCCGGCACGGTGGCCTCGAGCACGGCACCGAGTCCGGTGGTGCCGAAGCTGCGCCCGATGGTGCTCGACGAGATGGCGGTGCACACGAACTCGGTGCCCACCACCGGGGTGGTCGGGTCCGCAGCATCGGCGAACAGCGCCGCGTGCCCGGCGGCGTGGATGTCGCCGGAGAGCACGACGGGACACGGCGTCGAGGTGTCGGCCAGCACGTCGAGCAGGCGCTGGCGGGCGGGCACGTAACCGTCCCACTGGTCCATGTTGAAGCCGCCGAAGAGCTGGAGGCGGGCGAACACGACCGACTGGGCGATCACGTTCCACGAGACGCCGCCGGCCCGGAGCTGCTCGGCGAGCCACGCCTCCTGGTCGGCGCCGAGCATCGAGCGCGTCGGGTCGTCGAGATCCGGGCACGCCGGGTAGACCGGGCCGTCGCCCACGAGGCACACCGGTGTGTCGCGGTACTGACGCGTGTCGAGCACGCAGAACCGGGCCAGACCGCCCCAGTCCAGGGTCCGGTGGATCTGCAGGTCGGGACCCGTGGGCGGCGCCATGCGCACCGGCAGGTGCTCCCACCACGCCTTGTAGGCGGCGGCGCGGCGCTCCAGCCAGGCCGGGCCCGTGATGCCGTCCTGGGAGACGTCGCCGGCGTAGTTGTTCTCGACCTCGTGGTCGTCCCAGGTGGCCACGAACGGGAACCGTTGGTGCACGGCCCGGAGGTGCTCGTCGCCCTTGTAGAGCGCGTAGCGGTTCCGGTACTCGGCCAGGGTGAAGACCTCGTCACCGTTGTGCGGTCGCACCCCGGCCCCACCGCCCTCGTAGATGTAGTCGCCCACGTGCACGACGAGGTCGAGATCCTCGTCGGCCATGGCGGCGTAGGCGGTGTAGTAGCCGCCGGTCCAGTTCTGACAGGAGGCGAGGGCGAAGCGCAGGCGAGCCACCGAGGCACCGAGGGCCGGGGCCGTGCGGGTGCGGCCGACGGGGCTGTCCCATCCCCCGGCGCGGAAGCGGTACCAGTAGAGCCGGTCGGCTTCGAGCCCGGTCACGACGAGGTGGATGCTGTGGGCGTGCTCGGGGAGGGCGTCGAGCGTCCCCTGGGCGACGACGTCGGCGAAGCCCTCGTCGGCGGCCACCTCGTAGGCCACGGCCACGTCGGCGTCGGGCATGCCGCCACCGGCGAGCGGATCCGGCGCCAGCCGCGTCCACAGCACCACCGAATCGGGGTGTGGCTCCCCCGAGGCGACACCGAGCGTGAACGGGTCGTCGGACAGCGCCGGCTGCCCGGCCAGCCGGGGCGAGGCGGCCACCGGCAGACGCGGCGCCACACCGCTGGCAGCGGCGCCCACGACGACGAGGCCCAGGAAGTGGCGGCGACTGAGGTGACCCACGAGCTGCTCCTGTGACGAGGCCACCCCGCGCTGCGGGAGGCGAGCCGACGGCTGGCGCACGCTACCGCGCCGGGCCCGACCGATCCGGTGAACTCCCGGTGACGCGGCTCGCCCGACGACGGCGGCGCGTCACCAGGAGCGGGAGCGGGTGGCGAGCGCCGCCGAGATCTCCTGGAGGATGGCCGGGTCGTCGATCGTGGCGGGCACCTCGTAGCGCTGGCCGTCGGCGATCGACCGCATGGTGCGACGCAGGATCTTGCCCGAACGGGTCTTGGGCAGTCGTTGTACGACGACGACCTCCTTGAAGGAGGCGACGGCGCCGATCTCGGCCCGCACGCCGGCGACCAGCTCGGCGCGCAGCGTGGCGTCGTCCACCTCGACGCCGGCCTTGCACACCACGATGCCGAGCGGGACCTGGCCCTTGAGCTCGTCGTGGACACCGATGACCGCGCACTCCGCCACCGCCGGGTGCTCGGCGAGCACCGCCTCCATGGCGCCCGTCGAGAGGCGATGACCGGCGACGTTGATCACGTCGTCGATCCGACCCATGACGAACAGGTAGCCGTCCTCGTCGAGGTGGCCACCGTCGCCGGTCGTGTAGTGCCCCTCGAACCGCTCCAGGTAGGACGACAGGTAGCGGTCGTCGTCGTTCCAGAGGGTGGGCAGCGTGCCCGGCGGCAACGGCAGGCGGATCGCCACCGCGCCGTCCACCCCGGCGGGCACCTCGACGCCGGCCTCGTCGAGGATGCGCACGTCGTAGCCCGGCACCGCCCGGGTGGGCGAACCCGCCTTCACCGGGAGCGGCTCGATGCCCAGGCAGTTGGCAGCGATCGGCCAGCCGGTCTCGGTCTGCCACCAGTGGTCGATCACCGGGATGCCGAGGAGGTCGGCGGCCCAGTGGTAGGTGTCCGGATCGAGGCGCTCACCGGCGAGGAACAGGTAGCGCAGGCTCGACAGGTCGTAGGGGCGGGTGTGGCTGCCTGCCGGGTCCTCCTTCTTGATGGCCCGGAAGGCGGTGGGGGCGGTGAACAGGACGTCGACGCGGTGCTCGCCGATCACCCGCCAGAACGCGCCGGGATCCGGCGTCCCCACCGGCTTGCCCTCGTAGAGCACCGTCGTGCAGCCGGCGAGGAGGGGTCCGTAGACGATGTAGGAGTGCCCGACCACCCACCCGACGTCGGAGGCGGCCCAGAACACCTGCCCGGGCCGCATGTCGTAGACGTTGGCCATGCTCCACTGCAACGCCACGGCGTGCCCACCGTTGTCACGCACCACCCCCTTGGGTTTGGCGGTGGTGCCCGAGGTGTACAGCACGTAGAGGGGATCGGTGGCCCGCACGGGCACGCAGCCGGTCGGCTCGGCGGCATCGGCGAGCTCGGCCCAGTCGAGGTCGCGGCCCTCGACCAGCGTCGCGGTGGCCTGGGGACGCTGGAGCACGACGCAGCGCTGCGGCGGGTGCTCGCACAGCTCCAGCGCCCGGTCGAGCAACGGCTTGTACTCGATGACCCGATTCACCTCGATGCCACACGACGCCGACAGCACCAGCTTCGGTCGCACGTCGTCGATGCGAACCGCCAGCTCGTGGGGCGCGAACCCGCCGAAGACCACGGAGTGCACGGCACCCAGTCGGGCGCAGGCCAGCATGGCCACGACCGCCTCGGGCACCATGGGCAGGTAGAGCACCACGGTGTCACCGCGCCCGACGCCCAGGCCCCGCAACGCACCGGCGAAGCGGGCCACCTCCTCGAGCAGCTCGGCGTAGGTGAAACGACGCACCTGGCCCGTGACGGGGCTGTCGTAGACCAGCGCCACCTGCTCGGCCCGGCCGGCGGCGACGTGGCGGTCGAGGGCGTTGTGACACGTGTTGAGCTCGCCGTCGGGGAACCAGCGGTAGAACGGCGGCTGGGAGTCGTCGAGCGCTCGCGTGGGCGCCACGGTCCAGTCGATCGCCGTCGCGGCCTGCAACCAGAAGGTCTCCGGTTCGGCCAGGCTGCGCCGGTACATCGCCTCGTAGATGGCGCCGACCGCGCCGTCGCGCTGCTCGCTCATGGTTGGCCCCTCCCCCACGGGCGCACCCTGCGCGCCCGAGGCAGGCATCGTAGGACGCCGACGGCCCGGTGACGGCGGTGCCGTGGCGCTGGAGTAGAACCAGAGCGTGGCTCGCCGACCCCCGCTGCTGCTCCTGCCCCCGTCCGAGGGAAAAGCGCCCGGCGGCCGGGGTTCACCCTGGCGGGCCGGCAGGCTGTGCGCGCCCGAGCTCGACGAGCGCCGCGCCGCGGTGCTCGCTGCCCTGGCGGCCGCCATGGACCGACCCGAACCGGCACGCTCGAAGCTGCTCGGGGTGAAGGGTGCTGCGTTGACGGCGGCCACGCTCGCCGACGCGCACGCCGCCGACGCACCCACCCTGGCGGCCATCGAGCGCTACACGGGCGTGCTCTACGACGCGCTCGACTACGCGTCGCTGCCGAGCACGGACCGTCGCCGCGTCGATGCACAGGTGCGGATCCTGTCGGGGCTGTGGGGTGTCGTGCGTCCCCGTGACCCCGTCCCCGACTACAAGCTGAAGATGGGTGCCACCCTCCCACCGCTCGGTCGGCTCTCGACCTGGTGGCGCGCACCGCTCACGGCGGCACTGGCCCCCGAGGTACGTGGTCGCACGGTGTGGGACCTCCTCCCCCACGAGCACCGCGCGGCGTGGGCGCCCGACCTGGCCGGACCGGGGGCGCCCCGGCAGATCATCAGCGTGCGCTTCCTGGACGAGGTCGGCCGAAGCGGCTCCACCGACCTGGTGGTGGTGAGCCACTGGAACAAGCTGCTCAAGGGGGCTCTGGTGCGCCACGTGGTCGCCACCCAGCTCGACGACGTCGACGCCTTGGCGACGTTCGAGCATCCCGAGGGCTACCGCTACGAGCCGTCGCTGACCGAGCGCCACGACGACGGGATCCGGGTTGGGGTGTCGCTGGTGAAGCCCTCCCTGCGCGCCCACTGACCCGCCCCCGGGCGCGCACTCGCCGCGCACGACGGGCCCGTCGCGCTCGCGCCGCGACCGGCACCGGTACGACCTCTCGAGTCGGGCACGTGACCCGCCGGTGCCGACGACCGGGACCGCAGCCCGGCACCCGCGGCGCGCAACGCGCGAGCATGCGCCGGACAGGCACCGGGAAAGGGGCACACGTGCGCGTGTTGGTCACGGGGGGAACGGGCTACCTGGGGGCCCACACGACCCGGGCGTTGGTCGACGCCGGTCACGACATCCGCCTGCTGGTGCGCGACCCGGCTCTGGTCGCCACCGTGCTGGGTCCGCTGGGGGTCGAGGTCGACGACGTGGTCGTGGGTGACGTCACCGACGCCGACGCGGTGACGCGGGCGGTGGGGGGATGCGACGCCGTGGTCCACGCCGCGGCCATGGTCGGTGCCGGTCGCCGCGACGAGGCGGCGATGCTGGCGACCAACGTGGGCGGCACCGAGCGGGTGCTGGGCGCCGCCGCGGCAGCGGGCCTCGACCCCATCGTGCACGTGTCGAGCTTCACCGCCATCTTCCACACCGACGTGGACGAGATCGGTCCCGATGCCGAGGTGGCGGAGCCGAAGGGCCCCTACGGCCGCTCCAAGGCCGACGCCGAACGCTTCGCCCGGGGGATGCAGGCCGCGGGTGCTCCGGTCGTCATCACCTATCCAGCGGGGGTGCTCGGCCCCCAGGCCGGTCCGCGCCGCAGCAGCGACGGACCCAACGTGTTCTGCGACGCGCTCCGCACGGGATTCGTCGCCGAGACCGGTGGCGCGGTGTGGTCGATCGTGGACGTGCGCGACGTCGCCGCGGTGCACGCCGCGGCACTGGAGGCGGGACGGGGGCCCCGGCGGTACTGCATCGGGGGCTGGCACCTCTCCGTCAACGAGGTGTTCGACCTCGTGGAGCAGGCCTCGGGACGGCACATCCGTCGCATCGGCCTGAACCCGCGTCTCATGCGGGGGCTCGGACGCCTCGCCGACGTGGTGAGCGCCGCGCTGCCCCTGGACACCTGGCTGAGCCACGAGGCGATGGTCATCCACACCCTCGCGCCCCCGCTCGACGACCGGACCACCCGAGCCGAGCTGGGCATCGAGTTCCGTGACCCGCTCGAGACCGTCCGCGAGACGATCCGGGGGCTGCTCGACAGCGGCGACCTGACCCCGGCGCAGGCCGGCGCCGTCGCCGTCGCCGGGGACGCGACGCCCGGCACCGCCTCCTGACGCGCCGGGGTGGCGGGCGCCTGACGCACCCGCCACCCCACGATCGCCTGCCCGGCCGGAACCGACAGGGCAGGGATCACGGCGTCACCGCAGCGCGTGTCGGCGTGCCAGCGCGCCGGCGCCGAGGGCCACCAGTCCTCCGGCCAGCAGCACGAGCGCCACCTGCAGCGGCTCGGCGGCGTCGCCGCCGGTCCGGGGCAGCGTCTGCGGCGGCGTCTGCACCGCGGGCAGCACCTGGGCTGCGGGCTCGACGTAGACCTTCGTCGCCGGGCCGGACCCACCGGGGCCGGCCGTCGCGACCGCGGCGTCGGTCGAACGCAGCACCTCGGTGCCGGCCACCGTCACCGTCGCCGTCGCGTTGGCCGTGTAGGTCGCCGCGACCTGCGAGTTGATGGTCAGCGTGCACGTCGCCGTGACCGTCCCGTCGTCGTTGGCGACCACCTCCGGCGTGGCGCACGTGTCGGACCGCGAGGTCGGCGTCGGCGTCACGCTCGCCGTGATGTCGGCGAAGGAGACGGGCTCGGCACCGGCCGGGTCGACGGTCACGGCGATGGTGAAGGTGTGCGGATCGCCGACGAGGTTCTCGGCGCTCGGACCGATGGTGATCCAGGCGTCGATCCACTCCTTGGTGGCGTTGCCGGAACCGCCCGGACCCGCTTCGCTGTCGGTGCCGCGCACCAGGCTCACGCCCAGCACGTCCAGCTCGACGGCCGCCCCGACCACGGTGGTGCCGGTCGCGTCGGAGCCGAGCGTCGCCTCGCAGCTCCCGTCGAGGGTCTCGCACTCGGGCGCCTCGAGCACACCGGGGCCGCTCAGCACGGCCAGCGACACGATGGTGCCGTCCGGCGCGGGCTGCCAGCCGCTGCCCTCGTCGACCTCGACGGCGGCCGTGAAGACGTGGTCGTCACCCACCTCGTTGACCCCGTCGGGCGTCAGCGTGATGCGGGCGTCGACGTAGGTCTTCGTGGCCGGACCGGACCCACCGGGACCGGCGTTGCCCGCGGTGGACCGCGTCAGCGCCACGTCCGCGATGGTCACCGAGGCCGAGGCGTCGGCGCGGAACACCCCGGCCGAGTCGCTGGTGACGGTCAGCGTGCACGTCGCCGTCACCGTCCCGTCCGACTGCTCGGCCACCACCGGCGAGGCGCAGGTGTCGGACCGGTCATCCGGCTCGGGCGCGACGGCCGTCGTGATCGCCTCGAAGGCGACGGGTTCGGCACCCGACGGCCATGCGGTCACCGTCACGGTGAAGCTGTGCGGGTCACCGACCTCGTTCACCCCGTTCGGGGCGATCGAGACGGACGCGTCCACCCACCGCTTGGTGATCGGTGCGCTGTTGCCGGCGAGGCCGTTGGTGGTCACCGGGAAGGTGACGCCGAGGATCTCGGGTGCCGCCGAGGCGTTCACCACGGTCACACCGACCTCGTCGCTGGTCAGGGTCACCGCGCAGCTCCCACCGGTCGTCACGCACGTGGGGGCGGACAGCGCTCCGGGGCCGCTGGCGATGGCCAGGGCGACCTCGGTGCCGTCCGGCGCCGGAGCCCAGCCCAGACCGTCGTTGACCTCGACGGCGGCGGTCAGCACGTGGTCGTCGCCGACCTCGTTCACCCCGTCGGGCGTCAGGCCGATACGGGCC
Organism: Acidimicrobiales bacterium; assembly: GCA_025456085.1. Lineage (GTDB taxonomy): Bacteria > Actinomycetota > Acidimicrobiia > Acidimicrobiales > Acidimicrobilacustridaceae > JALOLF01. Next base: position 7,000 of record JALOLF010000068.1, on the reverse strand, counting down.
TGGACGTAGGTCTTGGTGGCGGGACCGGACCCACCGGGGCCGGCGTCGCCGGCCGTCGACCGGGCCACGGTCACGCCGCCCATCGTGACGGTCACCGACGCGTTCGCCTCGAACACGTCCGGCACCGGGTTGGTGATGGTCAGCGTGCAGGTGGCGGTCCACGTGCCGTTGGCCTGCTCGACCACCGTCGGCGTGGCGCAGGTGTCGCTCGACGAACCCGGCGCCGGCGTGACGACGGTCGAGAGCCCGTCGAAGGTCACCGGCACGGCACCGGACGGATAGGCCGTCGCCACGACGGTGAAGGTGTGCTCCTCACCGACGGGGTTCACCCCGTCGGGCGTGATGGCGACCGACGCGTCGACCCACCGCTTGGTGGCGGGGCCGCTGTTGTCGCCCTGGCCGTCGGTCCCCAGCTCGAACACGACCCCGTCGACGTCGATCAGGGTCGAGGCCCGCACGACGCTGACGCCGGCGACGTCGCTCGACAGCGTGACCGTGCACGAGCCGGTGCCACCGCCGGTGACGCAGCTCGTGGCGGACAGGACGCCGGGGCCGCTCAGCTTCTCGACGGCGATGACCGTGCCGTCGGGTGCCGGGACCTCACCGGTGCCGGGATCGACCCGGACCGACGCCGTGAACACGTGGTCGTCGCCGACCTCGTTCACCCCGGACGGTCCGATGGCGATGCGGGCGTCGACGTAGGTCTTGACGGCCGGGCCGGACCCGCCGGGCCCGGCGACGCCCGTGGTCGACCGCTCGACGGTCACCCCGCCCATCGTCACCGTGGCGGACGTGTTGGCGGTGAACACCCCGGCCACGTCGCTGTTGATGGTGAGGGTGCACGTCGCCGTCCAGGTGCCGTCCTGCTCGGCGACGACCACCGGCGTGTCACACGTGTCGGTCTGGGCGACCGGCGACGGCTGCACGTCGACGGTGATCTCGTCGAAGGCCACCGGCGTGGCGCCGGACGGGAAGGCCCGCACGGTCACGGTGAACCGGTGGTCGGCGCCGACCGGGTTCACGCCGTCGGGGGCGATGCTGATCGACGCGTCGACCCAGCGCTTCACCAGGTTCTGGTCGTGCTGCGACGCCCCGGTGCTGCGCTCGAGCGCCACCCCGAGCACCTCGACCTCGGTGGAGGCCGAGACCTCGGTGACCCCGGCCGTGTCGCTGGTCAGGGTGACCGAGCAGCTCCCGCCGATGGTGGGGCAGCCCGAGGCGGACAGCGAACCGGGACCGCTGACGATGGTGAAGGTCACGTCGGTGCCGTCGGGAGCCGGCGCCCAGCCGTCCCCGGCGTTCACCTCGACGGTGCCGGTCACCGTGTGGTCGTCACCGACCTCGTTCACGCCGTCGGATCCGATGGAGATGCGGGCGTCGACATAGGTCTTCGTCGCCGGGCCGGAGCCGGCGGGGCCGGCGTTGCCCGACGTCGACCGCTCCACGGTCACCCCGCCCATCGTCACCGACGCCGAGGCGTTCGCCGTGAACACCCCGGCCACATCGCTGTCGATGGTCAGGGTGCAGGTGGCGGTGTTGCCGTCGACCGTCGGCGTGGCGCACGTGTCGCTCTGCTCGCCGGGCGTCGGCGTGACCTGGACCGCGATCGGCCCGAAGGTCGGGGCGCCGGTGCCGGCGGGCTGCGCGGTCACCGTGACGGTGAAGGTGTGCGCGTCGCCCACCGCGTTCACGCCGTCCGGGGTGATGGTGATGGACGCGTCGACCCACCGCTTGGTCAGGTTGCCCGAGCCACCGGGTCCGGCGTTGCCGTTCGTGGAACGGTTCAGCACGATCAGCGGGTCGGTCGAGGCCGTGACGGCCGCCGACGCGCTCACCACCGTGGTGCCGGCGGTGGCGCTGGTGAGGGTCACCGAGCACTGCCCGGCGGTCGTGGTGCAGGTGGGGGCGGAGAACGAACCCGGGCCGCTGACCTTGGCGAAGCTCACCACGGTCCCGGCGGGCGCGCTCACCCAGCCCGTGCCCTGGTTCATCTGGACGGTGGCGGTCATGGTGTGGCCGTCACCGACCTCGTTCACCCCGTCGGGCGCCAGCGAGATGCGGGCATCGACGTAGGCCTTGGTCGCCGGGCCGGAGCCACCGGGTCCGGCGTTGCCCGAGGTCGACCGCTCGACGCTCACCCCACCCATCGTCACCGACGCCGAGGCGTTGGCCGTGAAGACGGCGGCCTCGTCGGAGGAGATCGTCAGGGTGCAGGTGGCCGTGTCGCCGTCGACCGTCGGGGTGGCGCACGTGTCGCTCACCTGGTCGGGCGCGGGCTGCACGTCGGTGGCGATCGAGTCGAACACCACCGGGGTGGCGCCCGAGGGGATGGCGACGACCGTCACCGTGAACTCGTGGGTGTCACCCACCGGGTTGACCCCGTTCGGGGAGATGCTGACCGCGGCGTCGACCCACCGCTTCGTCAGCGGCCCGCTGTTGCCGGCGAGGCCGTCGGTGGTGCGGTGCAGGGACACGCCCAGCACCGTGACGTCGGCGGTGGCGCCCACCGTGGTGATCCCCGCGGTGTCGCTGGTCAGGGTCACCGAGCAGGTGCCCGCCCCGCCCGTGGTGCACGACCCGGGGTTCAACGAGCCGGGACCGCCGGTGACCTGGAAGGTCACGAGCGTGCCGGCGGGAGCGGCGATCCAGCCGCCGCCCTGGTCGACCTGGACGGTTGCGGTGACCGTGTGGTCGTCGCCCACCGCGTTCACGCCGTCGGGGCCGACCGAGATGCGGGCATCGACATAGGTCTTGGTCGCGCCGCCGGAGCCGCCGGGACCGGCGTCGGCCTGCGTCGAGCGCTGGACCGTGACGCCGCCCATGGTGAGCGTCGCCGAGGCGTGCGCCGTGAAGACGCCTGCGGTCGGGCTGTTGATCGTCAGGGTGCACGTGGCGGTGTCACCGTTCACGGTCGGCGTGGCACAGGTGTCCGCCGTCGACGACGGCGCCGGCGTGACCGACGTCGTGATCGAGTCGAAGCTCACCGGCGCGGCACCCGACGGGAGAGCCGTGACCTGCACGGTGAACCGGTGCTCGTCACCGACCTCGTTCACACCGTCGGGCACGATCGTCACCGACGCGTCCACCCAGCGCTTGGTCAGGTTGCCCGAGCCGCCAGAACCGGCGTTGCCGTTGGTCGTGCGATAGATGGGCACGCCCGCCACGTCGACCGTGGTCGAGGCGCTCACGATGGTCACGCCGGCCACGTCGGAGGTCAGGGTGACCGAGCACGAACCGGTGCCGGCAGTGGTCTCGCAGCTCGTCGGCGACAGCGCGCCGGGACCGCTCACGATGTCGAAGTCGATCGTCGTGCCGTCCGGCGCAGGCGCGAAGGCGCCCGTGGCGTTGGTCGACACGGTGGCGGTCACGGTGTGGGGGGAGCCGACCTCGTTGACCCCGTCCTCGGCGACGGTGATGTTGGCGTCGCAGGTGTTGAAGGCGCCGAACGCGAAGTCCTTCAGGGTCGCCGTGAACGACTGCGAGGACCGGGTGTGGGCCAGGAAGCTCGAGAAGCAGGTGCTGTCCAGGCCAAGTGCAGAGGCGTCGACCCAACCCTCGGTGAAGCCGTTCCGGGGGATCTCGTCCGTCGCGGCGCCCTCGGTGTCGCGGGCGCCCCAGTCGCCGGCGGCGATGGCACCGCCGCCGTTCTGGTAGAAGCCGGCCGAGGCACCGGGCGCCTCCTCGTAGGAGTCGCCGTCCCAGAGGTACACCACCGGGGTGCCCACGCCGCCGCCGTTGGTGAAGTCCATGGCCACGAGCAGGTCGCCGACGGTGCGGCTGCCGGAGAACGTGCCCTCGTCGCAACCGTTGCTGTCGGTCCCGGTCACGGTCAGGCCGACCGGCGAGCGGGTGAACTCGAAGTCGACGTGGCTGTCGCCGTTGTTGTCGACGCGCTCGACCGCGAAGTAGATGATCAGGTCGCCGGTGTCCGGGTCGGGTCGGGCGACCGCGTAGATGTTCGACAGGTCGTCCTTGTTGTTGGGGATGCTGCCCGAGCTCCAGGTCATGGAGTCGAACGCGTCACCGTTCTTCTCGCCGCCATCGCTCGTGAACACCGTCGGGTCGCCCTTCTTGTCGGGCAGGCACGGTGGCGAGTCGAGGGGGTCGAAGGCCAGTGGGTCCGCGGCGAAGGTCTGCGCCGTCGTGCCCGCGGGGTCCGCCAGCACGCCACCGGGACCGAAGATCGTGTCCCAGTCCGGGGGCGGGGCGGCATCGTCGACGACGTTGCCGTCGGTGATCTCGAAGCCGCTCGCCGGGGTCGCCTGCGCACCCGTGTCGCCCAGGACGACGACGCCGCCCGCTACCAGCAGCAGGGCGGCGAGGAGGTCGAGGAGTCGGAGGCCGCGTCGACGGGTGGGTCGTGTCGGCCGTGTCGATCGGAGCATCGTTCCGCCCATGACTGCCCCTTTCGCAGTCTTGGGCGCGGCCGGTTTCACGATTGGCTCGCCGCAACCCCTGCGTGACCACCCTGGGCTGTGGGTCGTTGCCTCCGCGCATGATCAGGTTGTCATCGCCGCTGGTTTCACCCTGTACCACGCACCGTGGTCACGCAAGGGCCATTTGGCCGACAGAGCAGGGATTCCACCACTGTCAGCGTTCAGACGAGCGATCAGAGCACAGATCACACGAAAAGCGAGCAGGTGGCCACGGCCTGTCGTCATCCAGGGCGCCCGCACGACGGTCCGCAGCGCGCCTGCCCGCCCGACCGGGAACCCGCGACACAGCTCAGGGCACGACCAGCTCCCGACGCAGGAACCGGATCGTGTGCTCCCAGGCCCGCTCGGCCGCGTCCTCCACGAAGGCGTCGGGACGGTCGGCCTCCATGAACCAGTGCCCCGTGCCCGGATGGCGCAGCACGTCGACCGAGACCCCGTCGAGACGAAGCCCCGCCTCGAGCAGGGTCAGCTCGTCGTCGGAGACGAAGTCGTCGTGCTCCGCGGCGTGGAGCTGGACCCGGGCCCGCATCGCCCGGAAGTCGATGTCCTGGGTGCCGTAGAAGGCCACGACCGCCCCGACGGTGTCGGCTCGTCGGGCCGCCAACCACAGCGCCCACGATGCCCCCATCGAGAAGCCCACGACGCCGATCGGCGCCCCGGCGGTGGCCGGCATGCCCTGCAACGTGGCGGCCGACGACACCACGAGATCCGCCACGACGTTGGGATCCATCGACGCCAGCAGCGCCCGGGCCTCGGATTCGGTCGCGGCCCGGTGACCCAGGTGCAGGTCGGGGGCCAACGCCACGAATCCGGCGTCGGCCAGACGGTCGGCCACGCGGCGGAAGTACGGGGTGAGGCCCCACCAGGAGTGCAGCACCAGCACCCCGGGCCCCACTCCCCCGTCGGGAGCCACGACGTAGCCGCTGCGGGGACCGGACGAGATCACGCCGGCAACCTACCGTGGCCGACCGCTGCGGCGGTCACCCCTGTCCGGGGTCGCGCGCCGGGACCCCTACACTCCCGCGCGCCAGGTCGGATCGGCAGGAATGCCGTGGAGCGCACCCAGGACCATCGTGAGGCCACCCAAGCAGAGGATCGTCGCCGGGCTCGCCGTCGTCGTCGCCGCTCTCGCGGCGCTGCTCGCCGTCCAACTCGGCTCGAGCGCCCGCGATCGACCTGCCGGCGAGGCGGCAGCGCCCACGTCGACGGGTGAGCCCACCGACGACTCGACCAAGGTCCCGGTCACCACGGAAGCGACCGTCACCGCCTCCACCGACACCTCCGCGCCACCGCCACCCTCCTGTGCCCCGCCACCCCCGGGTTCGGGACCGCCCGGGCCCCTGACGGGACTGCCGGTCGCCGCACCGGGCACCGAGGCGCGGGCACCCCTCGTGGTCAAGATCGACAACTACGACCCTGACGCACGCCCCCAGGCCGGCTTGAGCCGGGCCGACGTCGTGTTCGAGGAGAAGGTGGAGGGACCGGTGAGCCGCTTCGCGGCGGTGTTCCACTCCACCGACGCCGAGGTCGTGGGACCTGTCCGGTCGGCCCGGTCGACGGACCTGTCCATCACGGCCCAGCTCGGTCGTCCCCTCTTCGCCTACTCCGGCGCCAACCCGACCTTCCAGGCCCTGGTCGACCAGGCGCCGATCGTCGACGTGGGCGCGGGCCGCTCGGGCGCCTACTGGCGGGGCGGCGACAGGGCCGCTCCCCACAACCTCATGACGAGCACCGCCGGCCTGTACGGCTCCGGCACGGGGTCGGCGCCGACGCCGCTGTGGGCGTTCCGCCCCGCGGGTGCCGTGCCCGGTGGCGCCCAGCCCGCCACCGAGGCCTCGTACCACTTCGGCGGCGGGGTGACCTCGGTGCGCTGGGTGTGGGATCCCGTGGCAACGGGCTACGCGCGGTGGCAGAACGGCACGCCCCACCTCGACACCGACTGGTGCCAGGTGACGGTGGCCAACCTGTTGGTGCTCTCGGTGCCCTACGTCGACACCGGCGTACGCGACTCCACCGGCGGCGTCATCCCCGAGGCCCTGCTCGTCGGCGAAGGCCGGGGTTGGCTCCTTGCGGAGGGCACGGCGCTCCCGATCTCCTGGCGCCGCACCGGCCTCGAGGCACCGATGACCTACAGCGGTCCGGACGGCGCACCCGTCGCCCTCCTCCCGGGCAGGAGCTGGGTGGCACTCGTCCCCGACGATCTCGCCGTCGCCATCGCCTGACGCCGTCGGTGGCCGTCACCTCGTCGTCGCGGCCTCTGACCGGTGCCGGTGCCGACCCGCCCCACCCGCAGCCGGTAGCGTCCGGACCCGTGACGCCGAGCGGACCTGCCCTCCCCGGGGCCATCGCCCAACACGCCTACGTGGTCACCGACCTCGACGATGCGATGGCCTGGTGGTGTGCCCAGGGGGTCGGGCCGTGGTTCGTCCTGCACGAGCTGCGTCAGCAGGGTTACGTCCACCGCGGCGAAGCGGTGGAGCCGGTGCTCACCCTGGCCTTCGCCAACAGCGGCGAGCTCCAGGTCGAGCTCGTCGTCGCCCACGACGACACACCATCGCCCTTCC